>CAZRAU010000004.1:0-8927 GCA_964598025.1 uncultured bacterium | reverse complement strand
CGAGTGCTCACAGCCCCCCCGAATGTCTCATAGTCATCGTAACGCACCCCAAGATGCAGTGTGATCATGTCGGCCAATCGGAACTCGTCCTGGACAAAGGCAGCCCAGATCACCGAGCTGCGGTTCTCATCCAGGTATTCGTAGAATGGGTCTTTGTCGAAGCCGCGCTGATCCTGCCTGAAGTTGTTACGATACTCGCCGCCCAGCGTGATGCGGTGTTTGCCCTGCACTTTCTTGGCAACCTGGATCTCACCTCCGATCCACTCGCCCGTGGACTCCTCCATGAATACCGTGACAGGAGGGTAGTCGGCCACGTAGCTGCCCTCGTAGTGAACACGCGAATATCCCAGGCATGCACTGACGTCAGAGCCGCCCGCGAACTCACGCCTGAACATCAAGGACAATTGGACCTGCTCATCGAGCGTCCATGTCCGCGAATCGTTGAACAGGCCCTCCCAGGGTGCGGTAGGTATGTGCTTCCTGCGTGTGACGCAGGCGGCCAGGAGTCTGTAGCTGCCGCGACCTGCATTTAGAAACAGGCTACTGAAGCGGTCTTTGTCCAAGCCGACGGCAACACCACCGTTCGTGGCGGGGTCGTCAAACTCGGGGAAGTAGAGATCGTCCCCGCGCCTGCGGTAGGATGTTGCCGAAGCCAAGACATCCAGACCGTTGCCGAGATTGTTGCCGTAGGTGAGCCTTCCTCTGTATGCATCGTAGCTTCCTGCTGCTGCTGAGACCGCCAGGCCGCCGATGTCCACGCCACGTTTCGGGACGATGTTTACGATAGCGAAGAATGCATTCGCGCCATACAGCGATGAGCCGGGACCGCGGATGATCTCTATCCGGTCGAGCATATCCACGTCGAGGAGGAATGGTGTGCCTATGTCGACATTATCGTATAGATCATCGTTCAAGCGATGTCCATCCAGGAGGAACAGAATGTGTGTATTATAGTCACCGGGCCGCAAGAAGCCCCGGACACCCACATAGTCGTAGTTACGGTCGTTAGCCACATAGAAACCGCTCACGCCATTAAGGATGTCACTCAGGGTCCGATACCCTTGCTTCACGATTTCACTGCTCGTTATGACGGTCACGAAGGACGGCGCTTCCAGGGTAGATTGCTCATGTCGTGACGCGGCATACACGCTGAGATCCATGAGATCGTCAAGGCTAAGATCAAACAGATTTCCCTCTTCGGCGAGGACCGTGCCGGGAGCGGACTGCAAGACGAGCGCTCCGGCCACAAGGACGAGGAGACAGATGATCAGTGGACACCTGACCATACGCACGAGGCCCTCCCTATTCCGGCAGTGCTCTCCGTGAGTGACTGTGGGGTAGGTCGTAAACCAGGAGACTCGGGAACTGAGTCGATGTGACATTCGTGGTGACCTCCACTGTTGTGTATCGGCGGAATGCTCCTGACTGTTTAGCAGAAGCATGTGGAGAATAGAGGGTGAAGTAGGTCAGGTGGACCAACCGACCATTCTTGATGGATGAACCCCGGTAGGAATAGCTCATCGGCCCCCGAAAGCGATACCGGACTTGCCCCAAAACTGCGTCAGCCACGGGTAGAGATTTCTGACCATGGCTCTGATGCAATCACTGAAGACTACTTCTGTGTGATTCACTGACATCGTGTCAACCTCTCTGCGCGCCTCAAGGCGTTGTCGGGGGAGTCTGATGGCAAGAGGCGTGCACTTGACCTGGTGGCGGAGAAGACCGCACTGAAGGGCGGGACGGTGCTAATCAGGGGTGTCATCCCGTCTATTGGTCGGGAGACTCCGCCGGACCCATGTCTTGTTGCGTCCGTATCATCCTGGCAATGCGGGCGCCGTCTGTGGTGCGCGACGCCGGCGTATGGGCGGTTTCAGGGCAACCGAGGTGGGAGTGGGAACGCTGCGGTGTTGGGCATTGCCGTGGATGTGGCGTCGGGGCGCTATATCTGGTAAAATGGTGGGTGGCCAAGCGGTCGACGCCCTTGAATCGCCGAGGGTGCGGGTCACCATACGGCGTCTGTCGGAGTTGGGGTTTCGCTCCGGTTTTCGCGAGAGGTGGGATTTGACTAAGCGAACCATTTCGGTCTTGCTCGTTGCGCTCTTTGCCCTGCCCGCACACGTCGGTGGTGGGGATCGGGATGGCAACCGGCTGCAGGCCGCCTCCGGCGGCATCCCCGTTTACGGCTATGATCTCATCAATACCTTTCCGCATGATCCCAATGCCTTCACGCAGGGCCTGGTATACCACAACGGTTTCCTCTATGAGGGCACGGGACTCTATGGCGGGTCGTCCCTGCGCAAGGTGGTGCTGGAGACAGGCGAGGTGGTCAAGCGCCGCAACCTCTCCACGTCATACTTCGGGGAGGGCGTTACCGTCCGTTGCGATACGATCTATCAGCTCACCTGGCAGAACAATGTCGGCTTCGTCTATGAAGAGCTCGAGGAATTCGAGATCATTGATACCTTCGCTTACTCTACGCAGGGTTGGGGTCTCACGCATGATGATACGAGCCTCATCATGAGCGACGGCACGGACAAGCTCTATCATCTGGACCCCCACACCTTTGAGGAGGTCGGGCGCGTCTATGTCACGGCCGACGGTTCGCCGGTTTACGATCTGAACGAGCTGGAGCTCATCAGGGGCCGCATCTATGCCAATATCTGGTATTCCGACTCGATTGCCGTTATCGATCCCGAGACCGGCGAAGTTGTCGCCTGGCTCGATCTTTCAGGCATACTTCCGGGTCCGTCTCCCGGTGTTCTCAACGGGATCGCCTTCGATCAGGATGGTGTGCGCCTTTTTGTGACGGGCAAGAAGTGGCCGAGTCTCTTCGAGATCCGGGTCGATCCCCTTGACTACGCGCCGCAGATCGTGGCCTGCGCCCCGCCTTCTCCGATATGCGCCTACATAGATAGTTCGCTTGTGCTTTCGGTGAGCGCCGACGACCCGGACCCGGCCGATTCACTTGAATATATCTGGAGTCTGAACGGCGTCGTGGAGCCCTTGGCCGGAGACGCATCCTACACCTATGCGAGTTCGGTCTCGACTGTCGATACGATGGTGGTCGAAGTCTCCGACGGCATCTTCAGCGACTCGGCGATCTGGATCGTCTATGTGGAGATCGCCGGGGTGGAAGATGACGATGGGAGGCAAGCGGGTGGCATCAGTGTCGCGAGCTCCTGCAGCATCCATCCCAATCCTTTGCGTGCATCGGCATGGATTGATTTCTCGATTCCCCGAGGTTCCGGTTTGAGCCGGCAGGTAAGTCTCACCGTGCACGATGTCTCGGGCAGGAGGATTGCGAATCTGCTGCGCTCCGACCTCCACCCGGGAGACCACAGGGTCTTCTGGGACGGCAGGGATGACGACGGAATGCATGTTTCACCAGGGGTCTTCTTCTGTATTCTCAGGGTCGGAGAGGAAACGCTCACGAGGAAGATCCTTGTCCTGCGGTAGTGCCGCTAGGCGGAGGATCGGAGAATCACGCCCCTCCCGGTCTTTCCATCGACTTTGACCGTCACCGGGTCCGGGAGTCGGATGTGTTTCACATACTTCCTTGAGGTTGTCGGCCGGATTTCCTGAAGCTCCTTCCAGTTGATCGATGCGCCACGGGAACCATGGGGGACAGTAAGATACATGATGCCGAGAGAAGTTATGTTGTGAAAGAAATGCGTTCCATGGGATGGGGCGACCTTGAAGCCCTCGAAAGAAGTCTCGATGATGGTTCTTGCCCAGGAGATCTGGTACCACTGAACCGGTACCCCGGCGAACCGGTCTCGTGTTCCCCAACGACCGGGGCCGATAAGGATATAGGGCGTGCCCTGGAGGGTCTTGTTTATCTCATCGACTTCGCCGGCGATCTCTATGGTCTTGATTGCGTCAAAGGTCTCGGACGGGACGAGCACCACGTCCTTTATGCCTTCAAGTATGCCGTTCCCAAGGGCGCTTTCCGTCGATACCAACGCCCTCCCGATATCCGAATCTTCGATCACAACCTGCTGGCGCTCCCGCAGAGTTACAAGCGGGCGGATCTGCAAGACATAAAACCCAGGGTTCCCGTCATCGGCCAGAGTCCCTGCAAACTCGATTTCCACAGGGCGGCCCATGCCTCTCACGCCGAATGCCAGCAGATCCCGGGCCACGTCAACGAGCGGCAGCATATTGTACTTACGTATTCCGGCGAAGGTTATGACCTTGGGTCCGGACTGGGCCACACCGTCCCTCAACCTGTTGTCATTGACGTCATAAGTACTGGCAACGTATTCCAGTGTGCCATCACCCGCCGCGTCGGCGATCTCAAGGGTCATGAGCGTTGACTCCTCGCCCTCCAGGAGGTCGAATTCGGGTCTGGCAAGATCGAGTGCGTAGAAACAGGTCTGGGTGTTCTCAGCTATCTCCTCCGGAGTCGACAGCCCGGGCAATATGTCCGGCCTCGCGGGGGAAAAACTCAGGACCTTGCCGCCCTCGACCACGATCTTCCCGAGCCCCAGGGCAACACACAGTATGCCATCCTCCCGCTTGAGGGGGGAGACCGGGTAGAAGTTGGATGATTGCCCCACGCCGGAGAAGATGGGATAGAAGCGGTCACCGTATCTCGCTCCCACAATCTTCTGGATGACCACGGCCATCTTCTCCTCGGCACCGGGCATTACGCTCTGGATGTATGCAGTGGCGCTCTCAGAGAAGGTTGAGGCGTAAACAAGTTTTATGGCCCGGCAGAGTTGGTCCAGCCGCAATGCGTCATCAGCAGAGCTGTTGGGAAGCATATAGGTGGCGTATACCCCTGCGAAAGGCTGGCTCTGCGAGTCCTCTAGAAGGCTCGATGAACGAACGGCAAGGGGTTCTCCGACATGCGATAGAAACACCCGTAACGATTCTCTGATGTCCTCCGGCAGTTCTGCTTCTATGAAACGCCGGGCGAGTTCTTCATCCGCCGAGTTCTTGCCGAGGAGATCATAGAGACCGTTCTCCGCCATGAAGGTGTCGAAGACGTCTGTCCCGATCACCAGCGTGTCGGACAGTCGAACCCTGCCCCTCGCGAAGCGCCTTCTTACTGCACCCTGATGAAGGAGAACAGCCAGGAATGCCAGCCCTCGTCCCTTTCCGCCGAGCGAACCACCGCCCAATCTGGTGAAGGTCTCATCGAACTCGAAGGTTTCCTCTGAGAAATCCGTGATCATCCCGAGCCGCCTCTCCTGGCGCGATCTCCTAATCGCCTCGACCAGATACTCCTTCACTGCGGCATCGTCCCTGAAGTCGGACACCTTCTTGGGTTTAAGCTCCTGCGCAAGCGTGATCTCCCCCCGGGCCATCAGCCATCTGGAGAAATCATTCCTCACGCCGTGATGCCTTATGGACTCAAGGGGGACTTGTTGTATGACCTCCACAAACTCCCTTATGTGCGAGACCCGCCTGACCTCACGGCCGTCGGGCGTCGTGAAGACGAAGTCACCGAAGCCGAGATGTTCCCTGAGAAAATCACCTATGCCCTGGGCCAGCGTTTCGGAGTGTTTGTTGAGGAAAGACCGACCAAGCCGTTCGGCCTCATCACGGTGCTCCGGATGGCTGGACTGGATAAGCACCGGGACGTCCTCATCCACCACTTTATTTGCGAACCGGAAGCCGGCGGTATCATCGAGCTTGCCTCTCCGCGGGTAGGTCACATCCGTGATGATGCCCAGAATGTGCTCCCTGTGCTTGCGGTAGAGTGCTTCGGCTTCCTCGAATGTCTCGGCAAGCAGGATCTTCGGGCGCGCCTTCTTTCTGAACCACTTCTCCTGTTCGTTAAGGCCTTCAGCGGTGAGGGCCTGGGTCTGCTTCATGATCTCCGTATAGAGAACCGGCAGGAAAATCGAGTAGTCCATCGGGGAGTCTTCAATCACCAGCAGGGCCTTGACCATGCCGTGTTTGGTGTCGGCCAGGATGTTCATGGTGTCTTCCACGTACTTGGTGATTGCCAGGAAAAGGGCCGAGTCGCCGGTCCAGTAGAAGACCTTGTCGATAGATTCACGCTCCTCAGACCTGAGAAGGATGGACGCATCGTCGGTCGAAGTCGCCAGCAGCACGATAGGTATCCGTTTTCGTATCGCTCTGGCCTGCCGGGAAAACTCGCTCGGGTCCAGATCGATGATTTGACTCATGGTTATTATGAGATCGTAACGGCCCTGCCGAAGCTCTCTCAGCGCCTCGGCTCCGGACGGTACGCGCACCACCTGGGGAGGTGATGACAGGGCAAGATCTTCGTACTTGTCGGAGATCTGCTCGATCAGCAGGCCGTCCTCCTCGAGCGTGAAGGCGTCATATAGGCTGGACACCAGGAGGATCTTGGTGACCTTGAACTTCATCAGGTAGTAGAAATCCCGGAAGGTGGGTTTGTAGTCACCTTCGCGCCCGGCGGGCATGATATCATCTTCGGAGCGTATCTCTTCCATGCCGGGATGTTATCGCCTCAGGCAAGACCGGGTCAAGGTCACAAGTGAATTCCGGCGGGTGGAGAGACGGGCCGATGCACGAAACCCAACCAGCCTGACGGCGTCCAAAGACCGGCGTGCCTTAAGCACCGGGCTTGGGGGAGGTGAGTCTATGAAAGCAGTCTTGGTGACCATTTGCGCGGTAGTCCTGATGGCAAGCTGTGCGAGACGGGGGGACAACGGTCTCACGGAGCTTGCCGCGGTGGAGGTGAGGGAGTATGAGGGAGAGCACCTGGGCTCGCTTCTGGATTTCCGAGAAAACTCGATAAAAGGGCCCCAGCAGGTCGACATTGCGGACTACCGGCTGGAAGTGGCCGGGCTTGTCGCGGAACCCAGGAATTACACGTATGACCAGGTTTTGGGTTTCCCGCTTCACTCGAAGGTTGTGACCATCCACTGTGTGGAAGGGTGGAGTGTCAAGATTCTCTGGGAGGGGGTTCTGGTCGGTGACTTGCTCGATGCCGCCGGGTTGGCTCCCGGCGCTAACACCGTGATCTTCCATGGCTACGACGGCTATACGACATCATTGCCGTTGGATTATGTCCTCGAGCATGACATCATGATGGCCCATAAGATGAACGGCGTGGTCCTTCCACCGGAACGAGGCTTTCCTTTTCAGTTGGTGGCTGAGGCCAAGCTGGGCTATAAGTGGGCCAAGTGGATCACCAAGATAGAGGTTTCGGACGATCCGTCCTACAAGGGTTTCTGGGAATCGCGTGGCTATGACAATGATGCCGGTGTCCGCGGCCGGTAACCTGGGCGACGCCGGGGACGGGGCCCCGACGCCGGATGCCGAACGCGGCCCCGGTCTCGTCGCGCACGGAGACGCAATGCTACGGAGACGGTTTGTCGCCACAGGAGTGGCAACGCTACGCGGAAGGATGGAGGACGCCGTTGAGAGTGGCAGCCAGTTGGTCGATCTCGCTTTGTTCGAGAGACTTGCCATGATGGGCGATTCTGAAGACCAGCAGGCGGTAGTCTTCGCCCTCGACCACGGTGGAGCTCTCCAAACCGTAGGGTGAGATCTCCTTGATCAGGGCCGGCAGGAAGTTGGCCTCAGGTGTGTGTGCTACGGCCAGCACCGTATATGAAGCGCCCCTTGCCACGGGGCCGGCTTCGGACCTGCCCCACCTGACCGCCGGCCCCTGTTTCTCATGGGCTTTCCACTCATTGACGGCTTCGATGCCCATGATGACCGGTTTGAGGACCTCCCGGTCGGAGACCGCCGGAGACACCATCAGCCGGTCGCCGAGCCGTGCGACTATGCGCCGGGCCATCTCCGGATCGTGGCCCTGCTTTCGAACCAGGCTGCTTATCCTCTCACTCCTTGCCCGCCGAAGCTGCCTCCCGGTCCGGTCGAATATTCTCAGCCTCGGACCTATGGGGTCGGTCTTTCTGATCGCTTTCTCGATGCGTACCAGTATCAACTCGTCGTTATAGGGTCCCTTGGTGGTCCCGAAAAACACCTCGAAGTCAACCCATACATCGATTATACCCACTTCCTGGACCGTCTTGGCTCCATCGGCATCCGTGGTGACGGTCGACACAGGATCCGGCATGCCGGCCTCCAAACCCTTGACCTTGCTTATCCCCTCAACCAGCTCGAAGGTGTGTCCGCGGTCCGCACCGGATGAGACAACCACGACCTTGATGTTGGATCTGCTGTGAGGATGCATGTAGACCTGGGGGATGGCCAGTTTCTTCTCTTCCTCAAGCAGTATGGGGCATATCTTTCTGCCTATGAGCTCCACGCCGGGGGATAGCCGGTCACAGACCGGAGCATCTTGGATGCCGATGAGCTTCCGGGTGAGCTCGGTACATTGGTCCTTCGGCAGCGCCCCTCCCTTGGCATCGACGATTTCGATTCTGATCACGTTGATTGCATCGCCTGTAATAAAAACCTTGTCGTACTTGCGTTGATAGCCCGGAGCGACTTCGTCGATCACTCTGAAACAGTCCCCCATGGAGAGATCATGCTCAAACCCGGCCACGGAGATCGCGGTGAGCTCTCCGCCTGCCGTGTTGATGTTGCCCACCCAGGCATAGACTTTGCCGGTTTCCCTGACCCCCTTTATGAAGGTATGGTTGGCGTATATCTGGTGTGCCAGATCCTTGGGTGACCGCTCGTTGAGGTAGGCCATGGTCCGGGCCAGGAAGAACCTCACGGCCTCCCCTTTCTCCTCCTCGAAGATCTTGTCATAGTCCGACGGATCGGCGATTGTCTTCAGTTCCTCCACCACCAGCGTGTACTGCTCGGCCCGCTGGGCCTCGGACATCAACAGCCTTATCTTGCCGGTCTCCTGTGCCGCCGTTCGTATGAGGGCCTTCTCGATCTCAGGCTCCAGCCCGAGAAGGCTTTCGAATTCCTGCGGCATGTCGACGTCTATCTCCCTGATGACCAACCCCAGCTTCTGATCGGGCTCGTCTATGATCACGGCTTCACAGAAAGTAATATTG
>CAZRAU010000003.1:59995-80136 GCA_964598025.1 uncultured bacterium | reverse complement strand
ACCAGAGATAGCCCTCCGCCTGTCTTACCTCCTCGCCACATCGGCTGCCCTTGTAGGCCGCGATGAACCCGCCGGGCCGAAGCAGCGGCAGGCACCATTTCAACAATAGTCTCAGGCGGGTAACCGCCCGTGCCACAATGAGATCGAACCTTTCGGCATTGGCCGTCCGGAAGGTATCGCTATCAACCCTGGCTGTGACATAGGAAGCCTTGCCTTCGAGAGCCGCGCAGGCTTCTCTCATAAACTCCTTACGCTTCTGCCGCGAGTCACACACCGTGACTCCCATGTCGGGGCAGAGCGCCGAAAGCACGAGTCCGGGCAGCCCGTTACTGCCCCCCACATCCAGAAGGTTGATCGGGACCTCCGGCCTGATGATGGGGAGCAACGAGGCGGCATCACAGAAATGATATGATACAAGCCTTGCTATGTCTTTGCGTGATATAAGGTTGACCTGCCTATTCCACCCATGGATGAGTTCACTCAGACGTACCAGGCTGTCTCCGGCATCGGCCCTTGTGGTTACGCCATTCCGGTTAAGCATATCGATCAAGCCCTCGACTTCACCCCTTAAGATCCCGGCCTTCGGTTCATTCATCCTTGGGCGTCCTCAGCTCCTTCTCGATGTGAATCAATATGGTAGAGATATCCGCCGGAGTTATTCCCGGTACCCTTGCCGCCTGGCCGATCGACCGCGGCCGCACAAGCCTGAACTTCTCGGTCGCCTCGAGCGAAAGCCCGGGCACGCAGGCGTAGTCGAGCCGATCCGGTATCCGCTTGCCCTCCTTCCGCCTCAGGTCGTGGGCCTCCGTGATCTCCCGTCTTATGTAACCCTCGTACTTGACCTCAGTCTCTACACGGCTCAAGACCTCGGTTCCGTACCGGGCCAGCGATGGGGCCAGGGCGACGATGTCCCGCCAACCCATCTCCGGCCGCCTGAGGAGACGCTTGAGTGTGATGCTGTCTTCGCCTTGCTTGACTCGCTCGCGGTCAAGAGTTGCCATCACCTCATATAGAGCCTCCATCCGCTTCTTGACCCGGGTCAGGGCCTCAGCCGGCACGAGCCCGAACCTGCGGCCGTATTCCATCAGCCGCTCATCGGCATTGTCCTGCCTGAGAATCAGCCGGTGCTCCGCCCTCGACGTGAACATCCTATAAGGTTCTTCAGTACCACAAGTAACAAGATCATCTATCATGACCCCGATGTAGGCTTCGTCCCGGCCAAGCACGAACTCACCTCCGCCGGTCACCTTGAGCGCCGCGTTTATGCCGGCGACCATACCTTGGGCCCCCGCCTCTTCATATCCGCTCGTGCCGTTTATCTGACCGGCCAGGAAGAGGCCCTCGGTCCGCTTGGTTTCAAGCGTGGGATAGAGCTCCGTAGGTCTTACAAAATCATACTCGACCGCATACCCGGGGCGAGTTATCTCTGCCTGCTCGAGGCCGGCAATTGATCTGACCATTGCTATCTGAATGTCTTCCGGAAGACTCGTTGCGAGCCCGCTTATGTAGTATTCGAGCGTGTGCGCTCCCTCGGGTTCGAGAAAGAGCGCATGGCTCTTCCGGTCCGGGAATCTCGTGACTTTGTCCTCGATCGACGGGCAGTAGCGCGGACCGACCCCTTCAATGCGCCCCGTGAAAAGCGGGGATCTATCGAGCCCCGACCGGATGATCCCATGCGTACCCTCATTGGTCCGCGTGATATAGCAGGCCGCACTGGAGACTATGCGTTCCCGGGTCCTGTGGGAAAAGGCCGCGATATCCGCATCACCCTCTTCCGGGGTGAGGCCCTCAAAGCCTATCGACCTGCCGTTGACTCTCGGTGAAGTCCCGGTCTTGAGCCTTCCCATGTCGAAACCGCCGGTCTTGAGATGCTCCGCAAGCCCCATGCTCGCGCGCTCACCATTCCTGCCGCCCGGAAACTTCTTGAGCCCGATATGAATGGTTCCCCGCAGGAAGGTCCCCGTCGCCACAATCACCGCACCGGCCCGGAAGCGGTAACCCGTCTCCGTTTCGACACCGGCGACACGTCCATGACCGACGAGCAGGCCCTCCACAAGTGCCTGCCTCAAATCCAGACGCTGCTGGCCCTCGACCACCCGCCGCATGTGGAGCCGATAGAGCTGTCTGTCGTTCTGCGACCTGAGCGACCAGACAGCCGGTCCCCGGCTCTTGTTGAGCATCCTCATCTGAAGTGCCGTCAGATCGGCAATGCGGCCCATCTCGCCACCGAGGGCGTCTATTTCTTTTACAAGATGTGACTTAGCCAATCCGCCGATCGCAGGATTGCATGACATCTGGGCCAGGTTCTCGATATTGAGCGTGAGGAGAAGCGTACTGCATCCCATTCGGGCCGCAGCCAGGGCCGCCTCACAGCCGGCATGGCCTGCGCCGATCACAATCACATCATAGGTCTTAGGATAGTAAATGGGCATAGTGTTTCACGTGAAACATTTCTACTTGCCTATGCAGAATCTCGAGAAGATCTCATCCAGGACATGCCGGGCGACCTTGCGCCCGGTCACTTCGCCCAGACAATCCATCGCATGTCTGATATCCGAGGCTGGAAACTCAAGGGGTAACCCCTCACTCACGGCATCCACTGCCCGTCTGAGGCTTCCCAGAGCCTCCCTGACACAGGCAGCATGGCGCTCGCTGACCAGCACCTCGAAGTCAAGATCCCCCAGACTTCTATGAGCAAACTCCCGGAGATCGGCCATCAGGTCCGGCACTCCCCATCCCTCAAGGGCCGAGAGTCTCAGGGCTTCCTCGAACTCATCCAAGGCAGCCTGCATAGGCAGATCGCTTTTGTTCGCCACGACGAGATGGGGTTTGCCTGCCACCTCACCAAGAACTTCCCGATCTTCGCTTGAAAGCGGCCGGCTCGCATCGATAACAACCAGTGCAAGGTCGGCATCTCCAAGCGTACGCCGGGTTCTACCCATGGCCTCGCGCTCAATCTCTCCGGTTCCCACACCCAGGCCGGCCGTGTCATGAAGCCTGAGTACCGCACCGTTAACGCTCACCAGGCCATCCACAACATCCCGGGTCGTCCCCGGTGCGTCGCTGGTGATCACGCGGTCCTCGCCGACCAGCCGATTGAAAATGCTGGATTTCCCAACATTGGGCTTGCCCACGATCACAACATCCAGCCCTTGCCTTATGTGCCTGCCCTGCTCATAAGCGACAAGCACCTGCTCCATCCTGCCAATGGAGGTTTCCAGACTGCCCGCCAGTTCTTCCCGGCCGAGAACGGCGATTCCCTCCTCGTCCGCGAAGTCTATGTTTGCCTCGATCCTGGTAAGTATCTCGAAAAGGTCGTGCTCCATCTCCTCGAACCGCTCGGACAGATCTCCCTTGAGCTGCCTGACAGCCACCTTGAGCGCCTTCTCGCTGCCGGCGCGGACTATGTCGATGACCGCCTCGGCCTGCGCAAGGTCCAGCTTGCCATTAAGGAAAGCCCGTCTGGTGAATTCCCCGGGCCCGGCGGGGTCCGCCCCCTCCTCGATCAGCCTCCTCAAGACCAGCCTCGGAGCCAGATAGCCCCCATGACAGCTTATCTCCACGACATCCTCACCGGTGAGCGACCGGGGGGCTCTCATCACAAGCACCATCACCTGGTCGATCGGAGAGTCGTCCGAGGCTATTATCTCACCCAGGATAGCCGATCGGTCCGCAGCCCGAGACGGCGGCGTCTTTCCGTGGAAGACCTTATCGCATATTGCCAAAGAGGCTTCGCCGCTGACTCGGATGACGCTTATGGCCCCAGGGCCGGGAGAGGTCGCGAGAGCTACTATGGTCGAGCCGTTCAACCTCTTTGCTCCATCTCCTCCGGGACTCTGGCGTTCCTGCGCTGAGGCGCGATTACGACGTTCTTGAGTTCCCCATCGCCGATCGTGAAGGTCTTGACCTGCGGGTCTCCCACCAAAGCCAGATGGATGATGCGGCGTTCAGCAGCGGGCAGCGGCTCCACCTGCATCTCCTTGCCGCTTGCCTTCACCCTCGAGGCCAGGGAGATGGCCTTGCTCTTCAGGGCCGCAACACGGCGCTGCCTGTAGCCGCCAACGTCAATCTGCATTCTGACACTGCGCTTGAGCTGCTTGCCCACCATACGCCTCAAGAGGTGTTCCAGGGCCTCGAGGTTCTGTCCCTTCTTGCCTATAAGAAGGCCGTCGGCTCCTGCGGTATCTATCTTGACTTTGTGGATATCCTCTTCGATTCTCACGCCTACCTGGCTGTCCACCTTCATGAGCGTCAATACGTTGGACAGCAATTCCTCGATCTTGGCAGCCGTGCCGGTCGTGTCGTCCTTCTTCCGGACCACGACCTTGGCAGGCTTGGTTCCTATGAAGTTGAGAACACCTTTGCTACCCTCGTCGAGCACCTCGATATCGGCCTCTTCGCGGGTAATCCCGAGCCGCTGGAGCCCCTTTTCGATGGCGTCATCAACGGTCTTGGCTTCATCTACAATCTGGTCCGAGGTTACTTCCTGGTTCTGCATAGTTATCCTCCGGTGGTTTAGGCTTCCTGCGTTCTGTCCGCCCTCATCAATAAGTACTGATGGCCTATGGTCAGGACGTTGTTCACAAGCCAATATAACACAAGGCCCGACGGAAATCTGAAAAACAGGAAGGTAAACAATATCGGCATCATATAGGTCAATGCCGCCTGCTTGGGATCGGTGGACTGCATCTTCTGCTGGACGAACATTGCCACGCCCATGAGAATCGGAAGCAGGCTAAGTGTGTTGCCGATGAAGGGAAGCGAAAACGGCATGTGGGCCACGACATCCGGGGCAGACAGATCGCGTATCCAGAGCATGAAGGGCGCCCCCCTGAGTTCGATCGTCGTGCGCAGCACGTTAAAGAGGGCTATGAACACCGGCATCTGCAACAACATGGGGAAACACCCCCCCACGGGATTCACCCCACGCTCCTTGTAAAGCTCCATCATGGCCTTGTTGAGCTTCTGCGGGTCGTTCTTGTGCTTCTCCTTGAGTTCAGCCATTGCCGGCTGGATCTTCTGCATTTCCCTCATCGACTTGAAGCTCTTCTGAGTCAAAGGCCAGAAGAGCAGCTTGGTCAGCGCCGACAGCAGGATTATGACGACTCCATAATTGGGAATCGCTTTGTGCACGAGGAGCATAAACCTGAATATCAGTCTGCTGAGAGGGCTTATCCAGGACCATCCGAAATCCACCGCCTTGTCGAGCCCGTAGCCCAACTCCTTGAGCCTTCCGTGATCCAGCGGCCCTGCATAAACCATGAATTCCTTGGATCCTGCGCCGGAGAGCGGGACCTCCAGCGCAATACCTATGGCGTTTTCAGTTGCACGGAAAGCATGCGAGACCGCCTCCTCGGTCTCTATGGGTATCACCGCGGCAAGGAAGTACTTGGTCTTCACGCCGACCCACTTGACGTCACCGCTTACGGTGATGTCGGCCCCATCCTTGACGTTCCGTCTGTTGGCTTTCTCGATACCATCCGATGTGAGCGTAAGGCTCGTGAAGCTACTGAGATCGTCCTTCTCGCGATGGGTCTCGGTCACGCTCAGGCCGGAACCCCATCCGAGTTCCAGCCCACGTACCAGGTCGCTGCCCGGGCCGGCGACCCGCACATCCACACCGAAGATATAGGCATCACCCACGAACTGACAGGTCTTGGTCACACTGAGACCGCTTTCGGTCTCCAATTCAAAGACCAGACTCGCCTCCGATCCCTCCCCGAGGCCCAGTGAATCCGCGGATACCCTCCAGACGGCCCGTGACAGGTCGACACGGCCGCCTCCATCCGTAAGGAGCACGACCTCGAGCGGCCTGCTCTCGGCCTCGGGTATCAGCTCGACCGGCCTATCCTCAACGGAAAGATACTCATGCAATCTGAAACTCCGGATCACACCGCCAACGCTGGAAAACCTAGCGGTATAGAGCGGAGTCGCCACAACCACTTCCTTGGCCGGTGCCTCTTCCACCGGCATCCCGATACCCGCACGAGGTTGGGCGAGCATAGTATCGGGTTCTTGCATCACCTCCTCCGGTCGGATTACTTCTTCGGCAACCCCCGTGTCTGGTGCCTCGGCTGGTGCCTGGCGTCGGGCGCGCGAGGTTATCATCATATGACCGACCAAGACCAGGAACATAAGCACAAATGCTATCAGGGCACGTCTTTCCACTCGCTATCTCCTACGGGACCGGATCGATACCGCTTCCGCCAAAGGGATGGCATCTGAGAATCCTCAAGGCACTCAGCTTGAGGCCCCTCAGTATGCCATGTTTGCTTAAGGCTTGCTCTGCGTATTCCGAACACGACGGTATGAATCTGCAGGATCTCGGCAGCACCGGTGAGAGTATAAGGCGGTAAAGTCTGATTATCGCGAGAGCCAACCCCACCACGGCCCGTCCACCTATACCGACTTCAGCAGCCCGTACTCCTCGAACATCCATACCATTTCATTCCTTATCTCCCCCAGAGTCGCCGTTGCCGCGTTGCTCTTGGCCACAAACACCACCCAGAAGCCACATACCGGGAGTTGGTTTTTTAGCAATCTGTAGGTTTCTTTGAGCAGACGTTTGGCACGGTTTCTGAGAACTGCATTCCCAACGTGCTTGCCGGCGATGAAACCGGCCTTTCGATCCAAGCGGTCGGATATGAGAAAATACGCCTTGAACGCCTCGCCCGTTATCAACCGCCCTTTCCTAATTACTTGTCTGTATTCACATTCCTGCCGGATTCGCTCACTCGGCTTGAGGCCCTCTTCAGACGGCAAGCTTCTTCCTGCCCCGCTTCCTGCGCCGCTGCAACACCTGTTTACCCGCCTTGCTGCTGGACCGTTTGCGAAACCCGTGAGTAGTCTTACGTTTCCTATTGTGCGGTTGGTATGTTCTTTTCAAACCAAATCCCCCCCCTCAAATACACTTCGACTTGAGGGATTCTAAGTCGTAATCCCCTTGATTGTCAAGAGATTTTAGGCGAGAGGCCACCTATTTTCCATGACCTCGCGCTACCAAAAAAGAGCTTGCCTCCACCAGGGCTCCATGCTAACATGCCAGCATGCGGGTTGGGTACGTCCTCATGTGGATAACTCCGGACCCGCCCAGGCTAGTCGCGGCTCTCCGCTTTCGGAGCTCGAATGACCCTGTCGCATGTGCAAGTCGCTTGTGGATAAGAGGTGTGTATCATTAGGCAATATTCGCTTAACTGTCGCATCGACAGGATATTAGATGATTATCAACGGCTGTGGAAAACATGGGGGTTTCATAACTCCATGATATGACAAAGACCTGTCATGACCTTGCGCTTGATGACGTTGTGTCAAGCAGATCTGGGATTGTGGATAGACTGTGGATGGTTGGGGAGAAGCGGAAATGGTAACATCTGCGGATGAGATCTGGAAACAGGCCGTAGTGCTTCTGGACAGGAAGATCGATCGTCACAACATCGAGACCTGGATCTTGCCTGCGAAGGCGCTGGGGATAGACGAGGCGTATTTCACAATAGGGGTGCCTAGCAAGTTCTTTGCCACCTGGCTTGAGGAGCACCATTCGGACATCATAAGAGATGCTCTCAGGCAGGTATCCGGGCGTGACTTCGAACTCAGGTTCTCCATTCTATCATCCGATCGGCCTCCACCCGAGGCCACCACAGACCCCGTACCGGCTGCCGTTCAGAGAAGTAGGGCAATCGGCACCAATCTTAACCCCAAGTATACCTTCAAGAGCTTTGTGGTAGGAGGAAGCAACAAGTTTGCACACGCAGCTGCCCGTGCCGTTGCCGAGAATCCCGCCCATTCATATAACCCATTGTTTATATATGGCGGCGTCGGACTGGGCAAGACACATATCATGCAGGCCATTGGGAACCAGGTCCTCAGCAACAAGCCCGAACTCAGGGTGTGTTATGTGTCGGCTGAGAAATTCATGAACGAGATGATCTATTCCATACAGCACGGCAGTACCATCGCCTTCCGGAACAAGTACCGTGGTATGGATGTGCTCCTCATCGATGATGTGCAGTTTCTCGCCGGCAAGGAAAGCACTCAGGAAGAGTTCTTTCACACCTTCAACTCCCTTTACGACGCGCACAAGCAGATCGTACTCACCAGCGACCGGCCGCCGAAGGAAATCCCGACCCTGGAGGAAAGGCTGGTCTCGAGATTCGAGTGGGGGCTGGTGACCGACATCCAGCCCCCCGATTTTGAAACCCGTGTGGCGATCCTCAAGAAGAAAGCCGAAGCCGACGGCCTCGAGATCCCCGACGAGGTCTTTCACATGATTGGGGAGGCGGTCAAATCCAATATCCGGGAGCTTGAAGGATCGTTGGTGAAGCTCGTGGCATTCTCCTCGGTGACCGGCCAGGAGATAACGAGGGACCTGGCGGGCGAAGTGTTGAAGGACATCCTGCTGCCCGAAACCAGAACCATCACGGTCGATGACATAAAACGTGTGGTCGCGGGGCACTTCAGGATTTCACCCGAAGCCCTCGTCAGCCGCAAACGGACAACCGCGATTGCCTTCCCCAGACAGGTTGCCATGTACCTGGCTCGCATGCTCACCAATGCATCGCTGACCGATATCGGCATGGCCTTCGGCAAACGTGATCACACGACCGTCATGCACGCGTGCGACAAGATAGGTGAAAAGATAAGAACCGATCCCAGCTTCCAGGAGCTCACAGACCGGCTGGTGGATGCCGTGAGGCAGTCTTCATAACCTGTGGATAACCCGGTGCATCACCTCTGGAAGACCTGTGAACTATGTGCGCGATGCTCGAACCTGTTGAAAACCCTGGGACCTTTCCACAGCTCACCCACATGCGGTGCATATCCCACCCGGGGCTAATGCAAAGAAACGCAACCGGAACCCACGGTTCTCCACATATCCACGCACTCTACTAGTAGTTCTACTTCTATTTAATATTCTAGAATAGTAACAGCAAAACCGCTCCCGACCCACTCCAAAAACACTTTGACACCCGAAGGTCTTTTGCCTAAAATAGACTTCCGATCGAGAAGAGGAGGGGAAGATGAAAGTAAGGGTAGACCAAGACAAGTTCTCGAGACTGCTGGGGTTGGTGACCGGAGTAGTGCCTACAACTTCCTCGATTCCGGTGCTCTCCAACCTGCTATTGGAAACGAAGCAGAAGAAGCTCAGAGTTTCCGCCACCGACCTGGATATCTCAGTCATTAGCCTGGTTGAATGTGAAGTGATGAAGGAAGGATCCATAACCGTTGCGGCGAAGCGCCTGCAAGAGATAGTCCGCGAGCTTCCAGGTGACGAAGTGGAGATGGAAGTGGATGGGACCCGCATAGCTATAAGCTCCGGCCGGGCCAATTTCAAAGTGATGGGTATGGAAAAGGACCAGTTCCCGAGGGTGGCCGATCTTGAGAAGGTGGAGCGCATAAACATAAGCGGTGATGCACTGGATAAGATGATAAGACGAAGCGTCTATTCGGTCGCGAAAGACGATACGCGGCCGGTCTTGAGCGGCGTCCTCTGGGAGCTGTCGCAGGATGAACTCGCCATGGTGGGCACCGACGGCCACAGACTGGCGCGAATGGGCATAAGCGGAAAGTTCCCGGTCAAGGAAGCCACCGGTGTAATAGTGCCGCCAAAGGCACTTCATCAGGTAGCGAGACTGATCTCGGCGGATGCGGAGATCGGCATTGCCATCGACAAGGCGTTCGTGGGTTTCTTTGTCGGGGAGACAATAGTCTACAGTCGGAGGATAGAAGGAACCTTCCCCAATTACAAACAGGTGATTCCGAAGACCAATGAGAACCTTCTGGTCGCCGACCGGAACGAGCTGATGAGTGCCACCAAGCGTGTGTCCCTCCTGGCGGATTCCAAGACACACAAGATAAAGATGTACCTCTCCAAGGAAGGTATCAAACTCACCGCAAGCACCCCCGATCTGGGGGAGGCCGAGGAACAGGTGCCGGCAACCTATACAGGCGATGAGATGGTGATCGGTTATAACGCCTCGTATATCATGGATGTTCTTAAGACCACGGACAGCGAAGAAGTGAAGTTCGAGCTGGGAACCGCGGTGGGCGCCTCCATACTGAAACCTTCGATCGAGCCCGACGATGAGGCTTACGTATGTCTGGTAATGCCCCTCCGGCTTGCGGAACAGGAATAAGCCGGCGCCGGCAGATACGTCGAGGCAGAGGGCTTGTGGGTAATCAGGGCCAGGGGTCCATCAGATTTGCGCATCTGTAAAATCCATCTGACAAACTTCAGGAATTTTCAGGATGAGATCGTCGAATTCGGTCCGAGGCGGAATCTCTTGCTCGGGGCGAACGCTCAGGGCAAGACCAATGTGCTCGAAGCGATTCACATGCTCGGCGTGGGAAGATCACACCGCGACCGCAAGGACGCCAACCTGGTTGGATTCGGGGAAGCCTATTACCGGGTGGAAGGCGTGTTCGAGCATATCGGCGTGCGAACCACGATCGAGGTAGGTTACAGTGAGGAACGCAAGCGCATCCGTATCAACGGCAAAGAAGCCAAGCCGTCCGATCTGATCGGACTGGTGGGCGTGGTCGTTTCCTCGCCTGACGATATAGATCTGATCAAAGGGTCGCCGGGGTTCCGGAGACAATTCCTCGATATCGCTATCTCACAGATAAGCAGAGAGTATCTGGCGTCGCTTCAGAAGTATGTTCGGACTCTCGCTCAGAGGAACAGACTTCTCAAAGCGATTCAGACGGGCAGGGCTCAACCGGCGGAAACCGTTGTATGGGATCGTAGCCTGGTCGCGAGTGGGGCGGCGATCGTGGATGCGCGCCTGCGGTTTCTTGATGATATCCGTCCGGAGGTGGAAGCCGACTTCAGCGCGATAAGCGGCGCCAAGATGGTAATGAATCTCACCTACGATCCCAAAGGCTACGAGCTCGGGGGTGATGACGACACGGCCCAGCTTCTGGCGCAGGCCGTTAAGGCTCAACGCGAGATTGAATTCGCACGGGGTTACACCCTCGTCGGTCCGCACGTGGATGATTTCTGTTTGCTTGCCCAAGGGCGCGACATACGACGCTTCGGTTCCGAGGGAGAGCAGCGGACGGGTGTGCTGGCTCTCAGATGCGCGGAGGTCATGGCCATGAAGACAAAGACCGGCCGGTACCCCATCGTGCTTCTGGATGATGTGTTCGCGGAGCTCGACGATGCGAGAACCAAGGCACTTACAGCTTTGATTTCCGACTACGATCAGATAATATTAACCTCGTCGAGGCCTGCTCCGGACAAGGCCGACGACCTGTGGAGTATAAGCATTGCGGACGGGAGGGTAGAAGCCGGTGGCTCAGCCTGAGAGAGCGGCGAACATACTTGACAGACTGACGAACCGAATGGGAATTGCCGCTCGACTTGAGAAGGAAAAGGCAGTAGTTTTGTGGGAAGAGGTGGTTGGGCAGGGAGTCGCCCGCAAGGCCAAAGCCACATCGGTCAGAGACAATATCCTGTTCGTAACCGTGCAGAATTCAATGTGGTTGCAGGAACTTGCTCTCCTCAAGGAAGGTATAATAGCAAAGGTCAATTCCCTCATAGGGAGTGAGGTCATCAAAGACATCGTGTTTCGTGTCGGCGATCCGGATAAGGGGTGATCGGATGGGAACAAAGCGGAAAGAGGCGGCCGAGGATGCGCCCAAGAAGCCGGGGAACAGTGCGGAGGCAGGCTACAACGCCACAAGCATAACCGTTCTCAAGGGTCTGGACGCGGTTCGGAAGCGCCCGGCAATGTACATAGGAAGCACCGGCGCCCGAGGGTTGCACCATCTGGTCTATGAAGTGGTGGATAATTCCATCGATGAGGCCCTGGGCGGGTTTTGCGGCAAGATCGTCGTCACCCTTCACGGGGACGGCAGTGCGTCGGTCGTGGATGACGGACGAGGAATACCGGTGGACATGCACCCGGTTCAGAAGCGCCCGGCTGTGGAAGTCGTGATGACCATGCTTCATGCCGGGGGCAAGTTCGATCACAAAGCTTACCAGGTGTCGGGCGGACTCCATGGTGTTGGGGTCTCGGTCGTCAATGCGCTGTCGGAATGGCTTGAAGTCGCGATCCACCAGGACGGCAAGGTATACAGACAGGATTATGACCGCGGCAAGGTCAGGGGGGACCTCCGCGTGGAGGGTAAGACCAAGGTGACCGGGACGCACATACGCTTCAAGCCGGATCCCGAGATCTTCGACGCCACCGAGTTCAGCTTCGACAATCTCTCTCAGCGCCTCAGGGAGCTGGCGTTCCTCAACAAAGGCGTGCAGATCGAAATCCATGATGAGAAGAGCGAGAAGAGTCACGTCTTCAAGTACGACGGGGGTGTGATCTCCTTCGTGAAGTTCCTGAATGAGAACAAGAACACCTTGCACCGCAAGCCGATCTACTTCGAACGGCAGCGTGACGACCTCAAGGTCGAAGTTGCCCTTCAATATAACGACGGGTATGCGGAGAACATATTCAGTTTTGTGAATAGCATCAGTACCCATGAGGGCGGGACCCATCTCATCGGTTTCAAGGCGGGGCTCACCAAGACCCTCAACTCCTATGGACAGAAGAACAATCTTTTCAAGAACCATAAGACCGGCCTCTCCGGGGATGATGTGAGAGAGGGCCTTACCGCGGTGCTGAGCGTCATGATGGCCAACCCCCAGTTTGAGGGCCAAACCAAGACCAAGCTGGGAAACAGCGAAGTCAGAGGTCTCGTGGAATCGGTGGTGAGCGAGGGCTTGGGTGAATTCTTCGAAGAGACCCCCAGCGTTACCAAGGCAATCATAAACAAATGTATCGTGGCTGCGCGGTCGCGCGACGCCGCCCGTAAGGCCAGGGACCTCACTCGCAAGCGAAGCGCCCTGGATACCGGGACCCTACCCGGGAAGCTGGCCGAGTGCAGCCTCACCGATCCCAAGCTCTGCGAGCTCTACCTGGTCGAGGGCGACTCCGCCGGGGGCTCGGCGAAGCAGGGGCGGGACCGCCAGTTCCAGGCTATTCTACCCTTGCGCGGGAAGATCCTCAATGTGGAGAAGTCACCGCTGGACAAGGTGCTTTCCAATGAGGAGATCAAGATGATGATCACCGCCGTGGGTACCGGGATCGGGGATGAGGACTTCAACATGGGGAAACTCCGCTATGACAAGATCATAATCATGACCGATGCCGATATCGATGGCGCCCATATAAGAACGCTCCTTCTCACGTTTTTCTATAGGCATATGACTGAGCTGCTCAAAGAGGGCCATATTTACATCGCCCAACCGCCCCTGTTCAGGGTCAAGAAAGGTAAGGCCGAGATCTATGCTTATAACGATGAAGAACGGGACAGGGCCATGGAGAGACTGGGCAAGAAGGGGGCCATGCTCCAGCGTTACAAGGGGTTGGGAGAGATGAACCCGGAACAGCTGTGGAACACAACGATGGACCCCGAGCGGAGGACCATTCGCAAGGTGACACTGGAGGATGCCGTTGAAGCCGACAGGATTTTCACCATCTTGATGGGAGACAAGGTGGAGCCCAGAAGGAAGTTCATCGAGGAGAATGCCAAGAGGGTAAAGAACCTGGATGCCTAAGGAGGTATGACAATGAGGAAAGCACTGATTTTGCTGGTGTGCGCCTTGATCGTTCCCGTTGTGGCCGGCGCGGATCTTACCATCAAGGAAGAGACCACGGTGCAGGGCTTTCTTGGGATGTGGACCAGCAAGGGTAGTGAAGTTACCTACATCAAAGGGGACAACGTCAGGAACGAGACCGAAGTGGAGCGCTCCGGTGTGGTCAACCCGAGTCCGATAAAGGACCCGCCGCCGAGGATTGTCATCTTCAGAGGTGACACGGACATCATGTGGCGCGTGAATCTGAAGGACAAGACCTATGCGGAGAGTTCCATCTCGGCCATGGAGGAAGCGGAGAAGGACAAGGCCCATTTCAAGATCGTCGATCTCGAGCTAGAGCCCACCGCCGATGTCAAGGAGATAGCAGGGCGCCGGTGTAAGGGTCTGAAAGGCTCGATGACGTTTGAGGTGGATACGGGGGATGAAGTCTTGGCACAGCCCGTGGATCTGTTCTTCTGGATGGCCGAAGACACCAAGGGTCTGGAGGAGATACGCACCTTCTGGCAGTATAGTGTGAAGCTGGCCCAGGGCATGAATCAGGAAGTGCCTCTTGGAGATGTCTTTGATAGGATGTGGAATGAGATGGAGGAATTCAAGGGCGTGCCCCTGGGTATGGAAATGACCATGGAAGCCGTGCTCGATGCCGAGCAGAAGGCCGAGATGCAGCAGACCGTGAAGGAGCTGCTCGAATCCAAGGCGGGCGAGAAAAACGCTGAGGCCACAAGCAACGAGATAAGGATGTCAAGGATCGTGGTATCGATCTCCGGCGAGAAGCTGAATGATTCGCTCTTCGAGATACCTGAAGGCTTCAAGAAAGCCTCGCGGGTAAGACTCTGGTAGTCGGACAAAAGCGCTGTCGCCGGGAAGTACCCGAAAGGTTGCCTGCGGCGATGGGGCGCCGTAGATAGTTGCGAGGAGGTGCCGCGTAGCGGTGCCTCCTCAGTGCTTTAGGTGGAGGGACTCCGCCAACCGCTCGAAGAGCTTCTTGTCCTCCGCGCTCAACTTCCCTGGTATCTCTACAGTTACCGTCACCAGCTGGTCGCCCACCCTTGAATCGACCTTGACCCCCAGACCTTTGAGCCTGAAGGTGGTCCCCGGTTGGGTCCCGGGCGGGACCTTAAGCATGGCATACTTGTCGGTGAGAGTCCTGACTTTCACCTTCGAACCCAGGACCGCCTGCGCGAGATTGATGTCTATGTCACAGTGGATGTTGGCCCCCCTGCGCTTAAAGAAGCTGTGAGGCTTGATCCTGACTTTGATTATGAGATCGCCGGGAGGCCCGCCGGATGATCCGGGTTGGCCCTGCCCGCGAAGCCTGACGTTCTGGCCGTCGGCAATGCCGGCCGGGATTTTCACGGAAAGCCGTTTGTGTGCCGCCATCTGGCCGGTCCCGCCACACTTCGTGCAGGGCGCGGAGACGATCTCGCCGCGGCCGTAGCATCGCGGGCAGGGGCGGCTCACCGCGAAGGCACCCTGGGAGACCGATACCATACCCGAACCGCCGCACTGCGGGCACTTCTCCACCTTCGATCCGGGTTCGGCCCCGCTTCCGCCGCAGCGGTCGCATGCTTCTTCCTTTGAGACCGTGATCACGGTGCTCCCACCCTTGACGGCGGCATCGAAGGGCACCTCCACCTCCGTGTGAAGGTCCTGGCCGCCCCTGGGACCGTAACGTTCCTCCCGGAAGCGCTGACCGCGATCGAATATGCTGGAGAAGATGTCTCCAAGACCGCCGAAGCCCCCCAGGTCCTCCTGGGTGGCGGCTCGGCCCCGCCCGCCGCCCTTGCGGCCGAACTGGTTCAGGATGTCGTTTATGTCGAAGCCCTGCTGGGAGCCCTGGTAGAAGCCGCCGGCGCCGTAGCCTGCATGAGCGAAATGACGGAGATCGTCGTACTGCTTGCGTTTCTTAGGATCGCTCAGGACCTCATGGGCCTCGTTCACTTCCTTGAATCTCTCCGCCGCCTGGTCATCGTCCGGATTGGCGTCCGGATGGTACTTCTTCGCGAGCTTACGATAGACTTTCTTTATCTCATCGGGTGACACTTTTTCATCCACGCCGAGGATCTTGTAGTAGTCTTTCTGGGCCATTTCATCACCTCGCAGATAGAGTATAAGAATAGGCCCAGACAAAGTCAAATAGGCTTCGATAGTGGTTGACATGCCATCCGATTGAGTTTAATCTGTGATTGGAATTCAAGCCTTGCCCCCCTTCCATTTTCAGCCTGGAATCGGGGGTGATTAGTTATAGTCCGGATGCATCAGGGGTAACCGATATGACTACAGGACGAGAGAGAATCATCCCTGTCTATGTAGAAGACGAGATGAAGACCGCCTACATAGACTATTCAATGAGCGTAATCGTATCGCGGGCGCTGCCCGATGTAAGAGACGGCCTGAAACCCTCCCAACGGAGAATCCTCGTCGCCATGAACGACCTCAATCTCATGCCGGGAGGCAACTACCGTAAGTGCGCTAAGATAGCAGGAGACACCTCGGGTAACTACCATCCCCATGGCGAGCAAGTGGTCTATCCTACGCTGGTGAGAATGGCGCAGGACTTTAACATGCGTTATCGCCTGATTCAGGGCCAGGGTAACTTCGGTTCCATCGATGGCGATCCGCCGGCGGCCATGCGATATACCGAGGCGAGAATGGCGGGGCCGGCTACGGAGATGCTCTCCGATCTGGAGAAGGACACGGTCGACTTCGTGCCCAACTATGATGAGACCCGCCAGATGCCTACGGTGCTGCCGGGCAAGTTCCCGAATCTCCTCTGCAACGGCTCATCGGGCATAGCCGTCGGGATGGCCACCAACATACCTCCTCACAACCTCAGCGAAGTGGTGAACGGCATAGTGGCCGTGATAGATGACCCCAAGATCACCGATCAAGAACTGATGAAGCACGTGACGGGCCCCGACTTCCCGACCGGCGGCATCATCTACGGGAGACAGGGTATAAGGGATGCCTATCTTACCGGACGGGGCCTACTGACGGTAAGGGCCCGTGCCTTCCTTGAGACCATGAAGAGCGGCAAGGAACGCATTGTGGTGACCGAGATCCCGTACCAAGTCAACAAGGCGGGGCTGATAGAACGAATCGCCGACATGGTGAGGGACGGCAAGATCGAGGGCATATCCGACCTCAGGGACGAGTCCGACAGAGAGGGCCTGAGGATAGTCATCGAGCTCAAGCGTGAGGCACATTCAAGTGTGGTCTTGAATCAGCTTTACAAGCATACCCTCATGCAGACCACCTTCGGCGTGATCATGCTGGCTCTTGTGGATCTCGAGCCGCGGGTCCTCACAATAAAAGGGCTCATCGAGGAGTACGTCAAGTTCAGACACGCAGTGATCCTGAGAAGGACGCGTTTCGACCTCGAGGCGGCCGAGCGCAGGGCCCACATACTCGAAGGTTATAAGATCGCCCTCGATAACATCGACGCGGTGATTGAGCTCATAAAGAAATCCAAGACGGTGAATGATGCAAGAGAAGGCCTGATGAAGAAATTCAATCTCTCCGAGATTCAGGCCACCGCGATCTTGGAGATGCGTCTCCAGCGTCTGACCGGGCTCGAGCGGGAAAAGATAGAGAAGGAGTATCTCGAAGTAATAAAGACCATCGAGAACCTCAAGGGCATACTGGCGAGTGAAGCCAGGCAGATGGACATAATCAAGACCGAAGCGTTGGATCTCAAGAAGAAGTATGGCGACGGGCGTCGCACCGAAGTCGTCGATGCCGCAGCCGATCTTGAGATTGAAGACCTGATCGCGGAAGAGGACATGGTGATTGCTATCACCCACGGCGGCTATATCAAGCGGATGCCGGTGACCCTCTACCGGCGACAGCGCCGCGGCGGAAGAGGCGTGGTCGGGATGGGGACCAAAGAGGAGGACTTCGTAGAGCACCTCTTCATAGCCTCTACCCACGACTACATTCTTTTCTTCACCAATACCGGCAGGCTGCACTGGAAGAAAGTGCACGAACTGCCCGAGGGCGGCCGTTATGCGAGGGGCAAGTCCATGGTGAACCTGCTCGCCCTGGAGAAGGACGAGCGGGTGACGGCCTTCGTGGACACCAAGGACTTCCCGGAGGACCGCTACCTCGTGATGGCAACCCGCAAGGGGATCATCAAGAAGACCAAGCTCTCGGCTTTTTCGCATCCGAGGAAGGTCGGAATCATCGCGATCGGCGTGGATGAAGACGACATGCTTATCGAAGCCACCGTGACCGACGGGACCAACGATATAGTCCTCGCCAAGAGCGGCGGCAAGGCCATCCGGTTCCACGAACAGGATGTTCGGGCCATGGGAAGAACGGCCCGTGGGGTCAAGGGCGTGACCCTGGAAGAGGGTGATGTTGTGCTGGGCATGGTTGTCATCAAGCGTGCGGGCACACTGCTTGTTGTAAGCGAGAACGGCTACGGCAAGCGCTCCCCCATTTCAGATTACCGGATCACCAAGCGGGGCGGCAAAGGCATCATAACCATGCGCTGTACCGAAAAGACAGGGAAACTGGTTGCGATCAAGGAAGTAGTCGACCAGGATGAGCTCATGATCATATCCGAGGGCGGCGTGGTCATTCGCTGCCCGATAAGCGGGGTTTCCATCATAGGCCGGGCCACCCAGGGGGTCAGGATGATGAATCTGGAAGAAGGCGACCGTGTGGTGGATGTGGCGCGGGTAGTGGCGGACGACGCCGAAGAATAACCCAGGCTGGTGAAAACCACCCGTTTGCTGCGTTACACTCGTTTCTCGTCATTGCGGCGTACCAGATAGTACGCCTCACTCCTTAAGACTTCGCGGGCCTTGCATCCGGATGGTTTTGACCAGCCTGGCTCTCCGCGGCCGACAGTCTTGCTGCGCTCGCCGCCCGCTCGCTGTTCAGAATGACATTCACTGCTCCGCGCCCGCCTTCGCTCCGCCCTTGTCTTTGTGGCGTTGTGATTGTCGCCACTGCGACTCAATGAGAAAGCAGTGAGCCCGGGGCATTCTGTATATATACATATATACGCATAAGATGATATATAACCAGAAGCATGGCCGGCTCATGAAGATTGTGGATGACATACGCAACTCAGGTGCGGTGAGATGAGGCGAGAATCCCCCTCGCAACCGGACCTATGGACAGGCCGGCTGTATTCGGTGAGGCCGAATCAAATGTCGACGGGTTCGCTGTCGGGCGGCGTTTCCCCAAGACCGATGGCAATCAGGTCCTCGTAGTCGATGCCCGCAGCGATTCTACGTTCCCCAGCGGCACAGTGGGGGCAGAACCAGTTGCCGTCGATGTACTCAGCACACATCGGACACATGTTGTCGGTACACCGGGAGCATGTCATGCTCTGCGGTTGGCTGTGCACCTTGCACGTCATCTTTTCCCCCCGCGCTCTTCGGAAGCGACAAGTGGGCTCGGTGCTTCGCGAGCAAGCTCTGAACCTTACTTCGGCAGGGGAAAGGTAGTGCTTGAGCTCGGGTGTGCTATCCGACTACCTACGCGAAGCTCTTGGAGCCAGTATAGATATAACCATGGAATCCGGCAAGCTATTTATGCCAAGCGACCGTACCACACGGAAAACGGTTCAGGTTAAGCGTTAGGGCCGGCCGTTGGGTGTCCAGGGGCGAAACCGGCCGGACTTGACGCGGGCAGCTTACGGTACTAAACTAGGTGCCTGATGGACCCCTTGTGAAAAACCGGTCCAGGGGGTGTCAGGGCCACCCGAGGCGATCTACGCCCGGGTGGCCGGACGAACTCAAGCCTCAGCCGGGGAGCGGTCCGGAAACCCCGACCACGGAGAGCCAGGAGCGTTCTTGGGTATGCACGACCAGGCCGGAGTCCAGGAGAGAACCGGTTTCAAGGTGGCGCTGGTCCGTGTGCCCGGTGCGTATCATTGCCGGCGCAGACAGCCTGCGCTCGGCCTCGCGGCATTGTGTGCCTATCTTAAGGCCGGCGGTCTTGAGTGCAGGATCTTCGATGCCCGCTATCACTTCTGGACGACGTATGATCTTACAAGGCGAGTGGTTGAGTACCGGCCCCATCTTGTGGGGATCACCGCGATGACCCATGAGATCCGTGATGCCGCCGGCGTCGGTCTGAGACTCAGGTCGGAGATCTCGGCCCCCATTGTAATCGGCGGCCCACACGTAACGGCTCTTCCCAGGCGGACGCTCACCGAATTCCCCGTCTTCGACTATGGGATAAACGGAGAAGGGGAGAGACCACTGCTGGGCCTGGCCGGATGGCTGAGAGACAATCATCGGCATGTTGAAGACATCGGCACCAGCATAGGTCTGGACAGTAATGGCGTCATCGTCTATGCCAAGCCGTCCGCGAAGTACATAGATGGAATCATACACCGCGACAAGGATGGGGTCACCATCAACTCCCGTCCGCCGGCCCTCTCTCCCGAGGAAATCGACGCTCTTCCTTTTCCTGACTTCGACGACTACTATGGCATCGGCCCGGATGCCCTCAAGCAGCGCGATGCCTGCTGTGTAATTGCGGCAACCAGAGGCACGCCCAATCAGAATCCTTTTTCGCTGCCGGTCTT
>CAZRAU010000003.1:33756-59985 GCA_964598025.1 uncultured bacterium | reverse complement strand
AGATGGCGTTCGGCCGAGAACGTGCGCAGAGAGATGGAGCGCGCTGTCTGCCGGTGGGGTGCCCACACCTTTGAGTTTTGTGATGATGCCCTTGTCCATGATGCGGAAGAACCCAGGACACTTCTCGGGCTTCTGGCCGAAACCGATTTCCCTGGGCCGGTCAGGTGGAGTGCGACAGCCCGTGCGGGTCTCGTACCGCGTGATCTTGTGACTCTCGCCAAGACGGCTGGGTGTTTCCGCCTGCGTGTGGACATCGGGTCCGGTGACGACAGGATCCTCAAAGCAACCGGGAGGGGGACAACCGCAGACCTGGTCAGGCGGGAGATCGGAGCCATGAAAGACGCGGGTATAGAAGTGGAGGTCTTCTTCACACTGGGGTATCCGGGTGAAACCGAGCAAGAGATCAGACATACGGCGAACCTGGTTGCTGAGCTCAACCCGGATAGTGCAGGGATCGACGTCATCGTGCCATATCCGGGGACCGGCATCTACGAGATGGCTCTTCGTGGCGCCGGGGGCTACAAGGGGCTCTCGGAAGACTGGTCGAGGTACGCCTGGTATGGGGGGAAGATCGTCGATATAGAAGGTCTTCCTTACGGGACGCTGGCCGCATGGCGCAGGCGGGCGGTAGCCGGGCTGTATCTCAAGAACAGACGGCCGCTGGACCTGCTGAAATATCTGTGGGTGAGAAGATCGGCGCTTGGCTTTGTCATGGCGAGGAAGCTGGGAATCAGACTGGTCACGAAGGAGCCCTTCATCGGATGAGCCTGGAGCGTTCGGGTTCTTGGCCCGGCGCCAGCACATAGAGGTGGGTTTTGTACGAGTATTACAGGGACAGGCTTTCGGGTGAGAGACTGAAGCGGGTGTATGAGATCGCCCCGCCCCGGGTGCGGCAGTATCTGGACAAGGAGGCGGACCATGTGGTGGAGAGAGTGGTGCCGGGGACGGATGTGCTTGAACTGGGCTGCGGTTACGGGCGTATCCTGCCGGGTTTGGCAAAGAAAGCCGGGACCGTGGTCGGCGTGGATACCTCCCATGACAACCTTGCTGTAGGTAAGGGAGAGGTGGCGCATCTGGCGCATTGCCATCTTGCATGCATGGATGCGGCCCTTCTGGGTTTCCAAGATGGGTGGTTTGATTGCGTTGTATGTATCCAGAACGGCATCTCGGCTTTCCATGTGGATCAGCGGAAACTGATCTGGGAGGCTGTTCGCGTCGCAAGGCCCGGTGGGGTGGTGCTCTTCTCGACATATGCGGAGCGCTTCTGGGCCGACCGGCTTGAGTGGTTTGAGCTCCAGGCCGAAGAGGGGCTCCTGGGCGATATAGACTATGGGAAGACGGGAAACGGTGTCATCGTCTGCAAAGACGGTTTCACAGCCACTACGGTTTCGCCGGACGACTTTCGGACGCTCACCCGCGGCCTTGATGCCGAGGTAGATCTGGTCGAGGTGGACGGCTCCAGCCTTTTCTGTGAGGTAAGGCCGCAATGATTACAACCGTCCTGCTGGATGCGGGTGGCGTGATACTCGATGAGTCGGAGCACGAGCGGGTTCGCATGGAGACCGCGACCCGTGTTTTGGCCGGCGGCGTGCCGGGCTACACCGAAGACATGCTCCGAAGCGATCTCGACGAAGCAGTCGCCGTCTTTTGTCCGCGCATACTTGCCTATGTCTTCTGGAAACAGGTGCGACCCGACCGCGGCCTCTTCGGCAAGCTCTACGGTGCCTTTCTTGCCGAGTGGACCGGACGGAGGCCGCCGCTCAAGTTGATGGCGGGTTTCAAGCATGAAATCGCCATCTTCTCGCGGCGTTTCAAGGTCGGGATAGCCGGCCAATATGGACGTGATCTCTTGGATCTATTGGAGCAAGAAGGTATCCTGAATCGATTCACATACCGCTTCACCCAGGATGATTTCGAAATCACCAAACCCGATCCCAGATACCTGGAACGGATTGCAAAAGCCTGTGGTGTAGAACCGGCAGCATGTATCATGGTCGGAGACCGGGTGGACAACGATATCATACCGGCAAAACAGGTCGGCATGAAGACCGTCCTGGTGCGCGGGGGACTTCACCGGAAGCAGGCCCCCAGGATTCCCGAGGAGGTGCCGGATGAGGAGATTGCAGGAATATCAGGCCTTGCCGATGCCATAGCGCGCCTTGCGGGTGTGGAATAGGCGCTCATTACCCCTCAAGTCCGCCGGCTTCTCCTCACAGGAGTGGTGATGCTACGGCATTCTTGCATTTTGGTTGATTTGGCCGGGCGCTGCCGTTGTAATAGAGAGGACGAGGCATCTACTGAAACATGCTCCTCGCCGGGAGGATCACAGGGCGGTTATCAACAAAGGAGGCCGCGATGCCCAGAGTCGTGCACTTCGAGATACCAGCTGCGGATCCGGAACGCGCTGCGAAGTTCTATGAGGACGCCTTCGGATGGAAAATCAAGAAATGGAAAGGCCAGATGGATTACTGGCTGGTCGTGACCGGAGACCGGTCCGAGCCGGGAATCGACGGCGGGATAATGAAGAGAGGCGATGTAAAGTCGGTCACAAACACCATTGATGTTCCGTCGGTCGATGATTTTATCGACAGAATCGAAGCGGCCGGGGGTGCCGTGATTGCACCCAAGATGCCGGTCCCGGGCGTGGGGTGGTTCGCCTATTGTGCGGATACCGAAGGCAACCTCTTCGGCATAATGGAGAACGACGCCAACGCCAAGTAGATGGACGTGAGCCTCTGAGGCCTGCGGCTTCAGCCGGCGTGGCCGGAACGATTGTGGTAATGGTGCGGGACACTTATCAGGGTTTTGCCGACCGGAATGAGCTGGTCGTCTGGAGCAGGGAGTATCCCGTCATGCTTCTGAGAGACGACTATGAGTCGCTGCTTAAGACCGCAGGTTTCGGCGAGACTGACTTCTACGGGGGTTACGCCTTCGAGCCCTATGACAAAGCCGTGAGCGATATGCTGCTCGTAGTGGCGCGAAGGTGTTAAGACAAAGTGAGGCGCACATCAGGATGGCCGGGTGGCGCATCCGATCATGTGTGGCACGACATTGGGGGGAAAGGCGTATGTGTAGCAAGGCAATCTGCGTTGCCGTAGCAGTTGGAGTCGTCCTGGCATCCTCGCCGGATGCCGATGCCAAGTACAGGGGCTTCGCACAGGAGATGTTCTTCGGCAGGAATGCCGGGGCTGCCGGGGCTGCAACGGGGGGAGCAGGCGTTACATCCTCCGGGGACATCATCAATACCTTCTATAATCCTGCCGGGCTTGCCGACGCGAAGGGGTTGGGTTGCTGTTTCTCATTGTCCGACCGCTATTACCTTCTGGAGAATGCCCAGTTCACATACTGGGGAGGCCATGTTCAAGCCGGGAACTATGGGACGGTGGGTGCGAGCAGGTATAACCTCGACTACGGGCCGTTCATATGGCCGGATGAGCATGGTGGTGGGGGGGGGACCACCTCCAATGATGCCACCATCCTTGTCTTCACGCTGGCCGGGGAGCCCCTGAAGGATCTCCTGGTGGGGGTGAACATAAGCGCGTTTCAATACAATTTTGCGACGGGCATGGGGCGGTCGACGGCTGAGGGGGCGGCCTATTGGGCCGATGTCGGACTGCTCAAGTACTTCTCCCTCGGCCGTACCCAGGCGAGCGGTCACTGGCTGAAGCTGGGCGGCAGTCTCTCCAATCTCACCTACTCCAGCATCGACGTGCCTGAGACCACCGAGGATCTCCCCGTCGCGCTGAGACTTGGGGCCGCGTATGAAATGGGTTGGTGGGGCCTGACCTGGAAGCCGAAGTTGCGAACCGTTGAAACCGTTTTTCAGGTGGAGTATCAGGACATCTTGAACTACGAGTACCGGACCGCCGTGAGGTTGGGGGGTGAGGTAAGGCTGGTCGAAATCATCGCTCTGCGCCTGGGTTATTACAGGGAAACCGTGGACGACTACGACCAGGACGTTAACAGGGACAACATCGAGAGTACTACCTATGGCTTCGGCTTGCATCTCCCTCTGCACAAGATCACGGAAGGCAAGTTGCCGCTCAAGATAGGTGTGGACTTCGCCGACATGAAACAGCCTGAGTATACCAAGGGCGGCGACACCGACAGTTACAGGACCGTGACCTTCTGTGCCGGGTACTTCTTCTAGCGGCGGCACCGAAATCGCATGCCGGTGACCCCTTTTCAGCATCGCAGAAAACCGGCTTGACCGGGTCGCTCAAGAGCCGCAGAATGGAGAGCGCCGGAGGCAGGCGGGATATGGATACTCATCTTTTCGATCTCATCACAGGACACGGGCGCAGATTCCTCGGTGTCCGATATCCCTTCATCTGCGGAGCCATGACGTGGGTGAGCGATCCCAACCTGGTGGCCGCGGTCTCCAATGCGGGCGGCTTTGCCAGCCTGGCCGGCGGCAATGCTCCTGTGAGGGACCTCGAAGGCCAGATCGAGGAGACCAGACGCCTGACCGACAAGCCTTTCGGCGTAAATCTGATCACGATAGCCCCGGCCTACGGCGGCCATCTCGACCTGATTGGGCAGCTCAAGGTACCCGTAGTCATATTCGCGGGCAGTTTCCCCCGGAGGGCCGAAGTCGAGGCGGCAAAGGCCGCGGGTTCAAAGGTGCTATGCTTCGCCTCGACCAAGTCAATTGCCAAGAAGATGCTGGATTACGGTGCGGACGGCCTGATCCTGGAAGGCATGGAAGCCGGCGGCCACGTGGGGCATGTAACGCTTACGGTGCTCCTCCAGCAGGTGCTCTTCGAAATCTCGGACGTGCCGGTCTTTGTTGCCGGCGGGATCGCGACGGGAAGGATGTGTGCCCACCTCTTCCTGATGGGGGCTGCCGGCGTGCAGATGGGAACGCGCTTCGCGGTCGCAAGGGAAAGCTGTGCCCACCCCAAGTTCAAGCGGGCTTTCTTGAGGGCGCAGGCTCGCTATGCGGTGTCGACCCCGCAGTTTGACAGCCGCCTGCCGGTGGTGGCGGTGAGGGCCCTGAGGAACCTGGCAACGGACGATTTCAAGCATCTCCAGATCGAGCTTATCCGGAAGATGAACAAAGGTGAAATCGGCCGGGATGAGGCCCAGGAGGAGGTAGAGCGTTTCTGGATGGGACGGCTCCGCTCTGCTGTCGTGGAGGGGGACACCGATCACGGCTCGCTCATGGCCGGTCAATCGGTCGGACTGGTCAACCGTGAGATGACAGTGGAGGAGATAATCGGCGAGCTGGTGACGGAAACCGAAAGAGAGCTTCGCCGCGTCCGGACCCTCCTACGAGACCGGTCCGGTTGACACCAGCCCCGATCGGTGATAACCTCCATTCCTCAGGCGAACCTATCCGCTTACGCGGACGACCACGGGTTTACCCATGGTTCAATGCGCAAGAAGGTGCTTCGGCGGATATCACTTAATGGGCACGCCCTGAGGCGGTTAGATGCAGTTACCACGGGCTTGCCCGGGGGGCTATGGGACTCTATCTCGGCATATTCCTGATCGCTTTCGCCACGCTTGCGCTGGAGGTGACCCTTACGCGGCTGCTGAGCGTGACCACATGGTACCATCTTGCCTTCTTCGCTGTCTCCATCGCGATGCTGGGCATGACTGCTGGTGCGACCACGGTCTTCCTGCGGCCCGGCTGGTTCGCCGAGGAGAGATTGCGGGCCAACCTCTCGAAGGCGTGCCTGTGGTTTGCAGCTGTGGTCCCACTCGCACTGCTGATCCTGTGCGTGACACGCATAGAGGCCGGGGGGTCGCTGGGATCGTACGCAAGTCTCCTTCTGGCAGCGCTTGCCGGCCTGTTGCCCTTCTATTTCTCGGGGATAGTGGTCAGTGCCGTTCTCACCAAGAGTGGGCTGCCCATCGGAAGTCTCTATGCCTCAGATCTGGTGGGCGCGTCGTTGGGCTGTATCTTCGTGCTCGGCGGCCTGGAGATCTTCAGCGCACCGACCCTTATTCTCCTGTGCGGAGCCGTGGGTGTGGCTACGGCGCTTGCCTTCGGGGGCCATAGCCGGACGCGCAGGCTGGCAGTATGGTCGCTGGCGGTCCTGGCCGTCCTCGCAGGGCTTGTGATCCTGGACCTCGCCACCCCATACGGCATAAAGCCGCTGGTCTCGAAGGGGAAAAGGGTGGATCCGGACAAATATGTGTATGAGAAGTGGAACTCCTTCTCCAGGATCGTGGTCCAGGAGAAGAAGGTAGCCAAGCCCCAATACTGGGGGCGAAGCGGCGTGGCGCCGGACGAGGAAATAGCCCAGTACAAGATGACCATCGACGGTTCTGCCGCCACCACGGTCAGGCAATTCCGGACGCTCGACGATATCCGGCATCTCCGGTACGATGTCACCAATGTCGTTTACTACCTGCGCCCGGGCGGGGGTGTTTTGATAGTGGGCGTCGGTGGGGGGCGGGATATCCAGAGCGCCTTGGTCTTCGGCCACGAGCGAATAGTCGGTGTGGACATAAATCCAATATTCATCGATCTCCTCAAGACCCGATTCCGGGAATTTGCAGGGATCGCGGACCGCGACGAGGTAAGGCTTGTGACCGACGAGGCACGAAGTTACATATCGCGATCTCCTGAGAAGTTCGCGGTGATACAGATGTCGCTGACCGATACCTGGGCAGCGACAGGGGCCGGGGCCTTCGCGCTGTCCGAAAACACGCTCTATACACTCGAGGCCTGGAAGATCTTTCTGGACCACCTTTCCGATGACGGCATCTTCACGGTCTCCAGGTGGTATAACCCGAGGGAATTGGGGGAGACCGGACGCATGGTGAGTCTGGCTGTCGCTACACTCATAGATCTGGGTTCTGATGAGCCCGCCCGCCACATGGCCGTGGTGGCAGGTGGAGGCATCGCCACGCTGCTTGTGAGCAAAGCCCCTATGAGCGATGATGATATCGGGATTCTTGGAACAGTCTCTCGCGATCTGGGCTACACACTGGTGATGCGGCCGGGCAAGCGGCCGCAGAATCCGGAACTGAATAGAATCGTAGGCTCCACCACGCGGGATGGGCTGGATGAGGCGATCTCAGGTACCGCACTTAACTTCGCCCCGCCGACAGATGAGAGCCCCTACTTCTTCAATATGCTGCGGGCCAACCAGGTACTGCCGTCGATTCTGTCGGAACCGAGGGGAGCCAAGGGCTCCCTCGCGGCCATCACCGACGGGGTATCGAAGGGCAGCATCGTAGCGACTCGCACCCTATTGGGGTTGATAGTGACCCTGGTCATACTGACCGCTCTAACGGTGGTTTTCCCCCTGGCCCTGAAGGGGAGGGGCGGGGCATCGCGCGGGAGTGGCGCCCCCATCCTCTGGTCGGCCGCGGCCTACTTCGCGCTCATAGGAGCGGGCTTCATGTTTGTCGAGATCGCGCTCATCCAAAGGCTGTCGGTCTTTCTCGGGCACCCGATGTACGCGCTGGGGATCCTGCTCTTCACGATCATTGCGAGTGCCGGTATCGGTAGCAGGCTGAGCGAAAGCCTCCCCCTCACCCGGCCGCCCTGGGTCTTGACCTATCCTGTGATGATAGCCGCTGCGATCCTGGGTATCCGTCTGGTGCTTCCGCTCCTCGGCACCGGCATGGTCTCCGCATCCATGGCGGCCAAGATCGCCGCGTCTATTGCCGTGATAGTGCCGTTGGGCGTACTGCTCGGGTTCGCATTTCCTACCGGCATGAAGATCGTGGGATCGGCGAGGGCATCGGAGACGCCATGGTACTGGGCCATAAACGGTGTCTTCGGTGTGCTCTGCGCCGCACTCACCGTTTTTGTGTCGATCTATTTCGGGATCTCGACAAGCTTCTATGTCGGGGCATCATGCTACCTGCTCCTGCCGGTGGTCCTACCCAGGATGGTTGAGAAGGCCGCCGGAAACAAGGTGAAATAGGGTGGCAGTCAACTCAATTCCGCCGGGACCAAGTCAACTGCCACCCCATTTCACGGGTGTTGTCGTATTTGATTAAGCGCAAAGTGTGTGATATGCTTGGGGCGAAACCCTGATGTTTGCCCGACCGATGGAGGTAATGCCATGAGACCGACTGGACCCGAGCGCATAGCGCTGTGCGTGGCCGCGGTGATCCTCTTATTTGCATCCGGGGGCGCGGCTCCTGAGACCCCAACAGAGGTTGCTCGCCCCGCCGATGCCCCGGCCAGGGGCATAACAGTGCGCGATCTAAGCAACCAGGGGCTGCCGGATCGAGAGATCTCGCCCCGGGGAGCGAGCATACCCGAGATACAAAGAGGCCCCCTGGGGCATTATGTGGAGGCCGGCCAAAGCGATTCCGACTGGGTCCTTGTCGATTCCGATACCTTCTCCGCCTATGTGCCCGTCGGTGAGGCTTTCATAATCCGGTTCGATCTTGCAGGAGACTCGCTTGGCCTTATGGCCCCGGACCTCCCGCTCACCGATATCGCTTGGCTGGCGGTGGATTATGCCCCCGACTGGCTCGAGCTCGAACTCACGGATGCTTTCGCCCGGATGGATTCGAGCTATCAGGACGCCTATGGCACGCTTATCCTCGGCACCATCGACCCCATCGTGGATGAGGTCGCCTTTGTCATAGCGCACACCGCACCGGAAGTGCTCCAGGCCTGGAATTTCAGGCCGCAAGTACTCACCGAGAACGCCGAGGATGTATATGCCCACGACGCCTACCTCGATTACGCGGACATCGTCGACTACGGGACTGCGGCGGCCGGCGGCGCCTATTACTCCACGATTCGCTATCGGACCGCGGCAGCCGGCGACACGACCGAGGTGGAGCTTGCGCGTGAAAGATACTACTGGGATATCGTGCATCCGAAGATAACCGATGAATTCCCCACGTACATAGACCCTGCAACAGGCAACATTGAAGACCCCCCCCTTGGACGTTTCTGGCGTGAATTCCTCTTCACCTACGCGGACTCCGGTTTCCCGGTGCTTCGCGACCAGCTGGCAGGTTGCCAGGTTCTCTGGGAGGGGAATGTGGACAGCAGGACAAACGGCGCCGTCGGCATCATCACGCAATGGATCCTGGATGTGCTGGACTTCGACTCGGGTGCCGAACGCCCCATCCAGCCGGTTCGCATCTACCGGAAGCACATGGGCCGGTGCGGAGAGCATGCCGACATTACGTGCGCAGCGGCGCGGGCCGCACTTATCCCCACCAACTCACCGCTTGCCATGGCGAGCGACCATACCTGGAACGAGTTCTATGACGGCCGCTGGGTTCATTGGGAGCCGGTCAATGTGTACGTGGATTCGCCCTGGCATTACGAGGGTTGGGGCAAAGAGTTCCTCGGCATATTCGATTGGCGGGGAGACGACTGGGTATGGACTGTAACTGATCTTTATACTCCGCACTGCACGCTTACCGTCGCGGTCACCGACTCCCTCGGCTATCCCGTGGACGGGGCCCAGGTCTCGGTTGCGAAGAAGACCGGGTCCATAACCTACCAGGTGGCCACCTGGACATCGACCGATCACACCGGCACATGTCAGGTCCTGCTCGGAGACAATAACGACATCTACGCACGCATAGACAGCGAGCTTGGAACCGTCCCGCCGGGTCCGCTTTACAAGAGTGTGACCCTGGGAAGCCAGGCGGATACGCATTATGTATGGAGCAAGGTGGTCCCCAATCCAAGGCCCCGGCTGCCCGTAACACCGGCCGTGGTACCGCCGGGGGCGGATGACGGCTATCGCGTCGGCCTCACCTGGGAGGCGGTCAGCCAATTCTGTTACGGGCAAAACAGGTTGGACGACAACACATTCTCGGAGCACATGAACGGCGGTGCGGTCGAGTTCTTCATCTGTGATGATGCGAACCATACGGCCTATGCTTCATCCAACGCCTTCCATGCCTATGAGATAATGGAAGACATGGACTCGGCGGATGTAGGCTTCACCTTCCCCTCCTTCGAAACGTGGTACGCCGTGCTTTCGAACGAAGAGCACGTCGTTAACTCACAGGTGCTTCGAGGAACGGTCGGGCTCTACAAGAGGGCCTCAGCCGGCGCGATAACAGGCGAACCGGCGGCGCCCGGGCTGACGATGCTGGCCCAGAACTTCCCCAATCCGTTCACGCCTGAGACACGGATTGTCTACTCGGTCGGCCGCGATGCTCACGTCGAGCTTGCCGTGTACGACATAGCCGGGCGGCTTGTCACAGTGCTGGCATCCGGAGAGGTCGCGGCCGGAAATCACAAGGTCTCCTGGGACGGTAAGGATTCGGAAGGCCGCCCCGCGGCCCCCGGCATCTACTTTTATCGCCTGGAGACGCCGGAGCGAACCATCTCCCGCAAGATGGCCCTTATGCGATGAGAGTCTGTTGATCCGGCGATCTGATTCCTGCCGGGATGGCTATGGTCACGCGTGGAGCTGTGTTCCTGCCGTTGTGCCACCTTGCCGGTCTGGGCCGCCTCGCCAGGAACACGCTCCTCATCAATGAGAGATTCGGCAACATGATCCAGATAGGCGCGGTCTTGCTCGATGCCGAACTCCAGGGAGACCCCATCGCCTCCTACGAGGTGTGTCCTCCTGATTGCAGCCTCTGCATCGATGTTTGCCCCGTGGGTGCCCTCGATGGCGAAACCGTGGTCCAGAAGCTCTGCCGTCCCCTTGCATGCCACGGCACCGAGCGCGGCTTCATACTCAAGAAATGCAACAGGTGCAGGAGTGTCTGCCCGCATGCCCTGGGGATCGGGTCATAGCAACTACCCGGCGCCTCCACCCCCTCCACCGCCTCCACCACCGCCTCCACCCGAAGCCCCTCCGCCAGTGCCTGCCGCGGTACTCATAGAGGAAGTGGCGGTGGCAACCATTGAGGAGAAAGCCTGGCCGAAGGCCGCCGGCGAGAAGACGCCCCTCCCAGCTCCTCCATAAACGTACCAGGGGACGTACGCGGATTGTTTGCCTTCGGGCATAAATGTCGCGAGTTCCTCATAAACCTTGGTCGAGAGACCGAGCACCACACCGTAGACAAGGTAGTCGGACATCCGGGCTAGGAGGTCGCTACGGTCGGCGCTTCGGAACTCGTATTTCTTAAGATACCTTTGGACCGCCTTCCATTGGCGCGCCCTGGTTTCTCCCGCCGCCGTTCTGTGGGGAACGAGAAAAGAGAGGACCAGAACGGTTCCACCTACGATGATAAGGGCCACGCCCCAGAACCCTATCAATATGCCCGCGGGGATTGCAAGCAACAACATCATGATACCCAGGACAAGCGAACCATGGAAACCCCGGACGCTGCGCCGGTCAAACCACTCATGCTTCTTCGCCTCAGCCTGGACGCGCTTGGCCCACCTGCGGAAGAATGCCGCGAATTCCCTCCGCTTCTTCCTCATTGTCTCCAGGGAGATGGAATCAGCGCCCACGGCCAGGTCGTCGAACAGGAACTCAAGCAGGGATTTCTCATGGTGAGGCAGTTCACCGGCGTGCTCATTGAGAAAGGCCCGGTCGAGGTCCCAGTGGTATTCGGACTCCAGTTTGGTCGCCCCGAAGATCTTCTTTCTCTCGACCTGCTCTTCCCTGAGTCTCACAAACCTGCGCCTGGCGAGGTCGAGCATGGTCCCGATAAGGGCCCCGGCCGATATGCGCCGGTCGTTCAGAAGGTAATCCAGCAGGGCCGGAGGAGTCTGCTCCGGAATCTCCGATGTGATCCTCGGCATGCGGCCGATCCTGGGCTTCCGGCGGAATGCCTTGAAGATCCAGGCCCAAAGAGCGATACCTATGACGCAGATTGCGAGGACCGCCCACTTGCCGGAGGCGACAAGTCTTGCCCGGGCCGCCAAGTGCTCGGCGGCTTGCTCTCGCTCCAGGTTGGCCTCCTCCGCCCAGCGGGCTTCCTCCGCCATTATGCCGGATCGCACGCTCTCCATGCGGGGCTCTGTTTCTGGAAAGAGATCCGGCGGAAAGAGAGCCCGGATCTCGAGGTAGGTTCCGGCCGGCAGGTGCCGGCAAGAGATGAGTATAGTGCCGTCGTTCCTGATCCGGGATTCCGCCCATAGCGGCCCATGGACCCATTCATTGAGCCTCCCCCTGGACACCGGGACAGGCGGGGTCAGGGTCACGGTGATGTTGTCCTGGGCCAGTGTCCAATCCTCACCCAGGAACTTGAAGTAGAGCACGGCCGCGTCCGCGTATCGCTCTATCGCACCGCTTGCCCGGTAATGGACATCAAAGGTCCGGGCCTCGTTCCGGGCGCTGTAGTACCAGGTTATCCTGGCGTTGCCGGAGGATCTGGTGACCGTATAAGTGCCGGGCTCCCGTGAGTCGTCCAGGCGATAGGGCCTGCCGCTTTCAGAGACCCGGAAATCCCCGTAGGTTATGGGGCCTGTCATGGGCAAATCCCTATAGGCGAAGGTGAAGGATCCCCGGAAATCATATGTTCTGGATTCGGTGACCTCCAGGCTGCCGTCTTGAGAGATCTGAGCCGATATGTTTACTCGATTGATATTATAGGATTTAGCCTGGGCCTCAGGACATATCAATCCTAACAGCATGACCATGCCCAGAAAGAGCACCGCCTGGCGGGTGATTTTTGGAACCTTGCTTTCCATCATGCGTTAAACCTCACAGGTGGGTGAATATGAGCGCAATACTACGGCAGCTTAACCTATTCATTTCTTACCTGTCAACGCGAATTCATGCCAAGCGGTCCCCTACGATCAGACTTCCCTTCACCCGCCGCGCGACCGGCCGCTTTCGGAGTCTGGCATTTCACCGGGCGCCTGAATTGGCACATGCAAGTTCTCTCACTAGGGATGTTCGGATGGCTATGGCCCGCTCGGCCGGGCAATTAAGCGATTTTGGCCGATTGACAGTTCCCGGTGACTTTAGAATAGTAGTGCTGTGACGGGAGGGCAGAGATCTGTGGTGATGGGGACACAGGTAAGGCTTTTCAGACTCGGGTCTCTTGCGGAAGTTTCTCACGGGGACACGCATCGTTTGAGCCCGGTCGGGTTTGGAGCCCGCCTTATGTGCGTGCAGAAAGGGGAAGTGTCATGATGCGGCGCGCGATTATTGCAGCCGTGGTGGTGGGACTCCTGGTTTCCGGACTTCTGGGAACGGCCCTGGCGGATCAGCGCATTTTTTGGTTGGGACCGGGACCGAAGCCCTGGCAGTGTGGCGATCCTGACTGGCCTGCCTTCAGCAAGGTCGACGGCGTCAAGCCATACCTCGCAGGAGAGGACGCGGGCTTGCTAGAGAGCCAATCTGTCGGCCCGGCTTCGATGGGGATCCAGCCGGAGATGGCAGGGTCCATATTGGAGGAACGTCGTTCACTGTCCAGGCGATACGAAGTGAGGATACTGGGATACACCATTAGAATCCGGAGATAGTTTTGGATTTCGCCCCTGATCTGAATGAATTGGAGCAGTTGATCGCCTCCGGCAAGCTGGAGCGTGCCAGGGCGAAGTATGCTTCGATCTCCGACCGGATCGAGGCCTCGGCCGGCGATGAAGCCCGGCTGACTCTGGAGTATTTAGAAGCTCAGATCCTTGCAATAGAAGATGATTACGCCGCGGCCGTCGATCTTGCCGGCAGCCTGCTTGGCCGGTTCAAGGACCTCAATCGCAGGCACGACGCAGCCAAGTGCCACCTGCTGCTCTCGGGTCTCTTATTGAGGACCGGAGACTACGAGGGAGCCAAGGCCCACGCCGAGGCCGTCGTCTATTTCACTACGTGGGAACTGGATGATAAGGAGCTCAAAGGGGACGCCCACAATAACCTGGGGTTGGCCCTAAAGAACCTGGGTGTGTGGAAAGAGGCGGAGCGGCACTTCAAGGCGGCTGCAACCGCATTTGCCGGCCTCGAGGAAGGCGTGCGCCACCTGCGCGTATCGCTGAACCTCGCCATTCTGCTCCGGAAGATGGGGAAGATCGGGGATGGAAGCGAGATCTGCCGGGAGGGTTTCCGGAAGTCAAAGCAACTCGGTATTCCCATCGGAGTCTGCCGGTACGGCCTCGAGCTTGCCAATATCGCCGTGATAGAACGGGATCTGGGCGAGGCTGCGGAATACTTGCGGACCGCGGAGCACCTTGCGGATATACACGGTTATCAGAGGGAGAGCATACTGGCGCTCGAGATCGGCGGCGATGTTTCCGACGTCGCCGGAAGGCCTGAAGAAGCGCTTGAGACTTATCTCGCGGGACTTGACCTTGCAAGGGCCCTCACTGAGGATAGCGACCTCGAGTGCGAGCTCCTGAGGCGCGCAGCGGTGATGTGCCTTAGGATGGGGAGGGCCGCCGAAGGCAGAACCCATATAGACCGGGCCATCGGCCTGAGTGAGAAATCACAGGATGCATATGAGCACGGGATCTGCCTCAGGATTCTGGGCGAGCTTGAGCTGGCACAGGGCCTGGAAGGAAGCGGCGTGGCGCATCTACAGGAATCGGTCAGAGAGCTGACCGGTCTCTCGCCTTGGTGTCACGCGCTGGCCGTGTCGGAGCTCGCCTTGGGCGAGGCGCTTCTCAAGCGGAGCAGGTCCGGGGCTGCCGCAGTCCAGCATCTTCTGGACGCCAGGCGGATATATTCGAATCTGGGGGTGAGTCCCGCCATCAGGAGACTTGACGATCTCATCTTCTCATCGGGCACCTTTAGTCCGAACGGAGGCCTGGAGAAGAGTGCCGCGGGCGTTGATATAAGAGCCATACTTGAATCCGGTCTCGATACCGAGCAGTACGGCATCGTGACCGAAGACGAGCGAATCGTGGGCGACCTCGAACGCTGGGGGCCAACCGAGGCGCGGGTACTGGTGGAGGGTGAGACCGGTGTAGGGAAAGAGCTCATGGCCCGGGCGCTCCATGTGATGAGCCGGCGCCGCGAGGGGCCGTTTGTCGCGGTCGACTGCGGGGCCTTAAGCGAGACGCTTGCCGACAGCGAGCTCTTCGGGCACTCCAAAGGCGCGTTCACAGGTGCGATAAAGGGCAGGATGGGCCTCATCGAAGCGGCAAGTGGTGGGACGCTCTTCCTTGACGAGATCGGCGAGCTTCCCGAAATGCTCCAGGTGAAGCTCCTGCGCGTACTCGAGAACTGCGTGGTGAGACGGGTGGGCGAGAATGCGCCGCGACAGGTCGACGTCCGCGTGATAAGTGCGACGGCGAGGGACCTGTGGGCGGAGGTCGAAGCAGGAAGGTTCAGGCGGGATCTCTACTACCGGCTCAAGACGGTCTTGATCAGAGTGCCGTCCTTGAGGGAGCGCCCTCATGACATAGATCTTCTCGTTGATTTCTACATGCAGGTATATTCTGAGCGCCATCGCGTCAGCACCGAGTTCAGCGGCGACGCCAGGAAGAAGTTGGCCAGGTACAAGTGGCCGGGCAATGTGAGGGAACTCAAGAACGTGGTTGAAGCCCTCATCCTCTCACAACGAAACGGCAAGGCCATAGACGCCGATCGGGTTGCGGAATTCCTTTCGGGTGGTGCTGCCGATGTGGGGCTCAAGGACCGCATAGCCGATCTCGAGCGTGAAGAGATCGAGCGGGTGATGAAGGCCTGCGAAGGCAACAGGACCGAAGCCGCCAAGATGCTCGGCATCAGCCGCAAGACCCTCTGGCAAAAACTCAAAGACCTCGATTCCTGACCCGGCGGCGAAACGGGGCCGCCACCATCATCCTGTGAATGTCTGAAACAGGACCCGCATATCCAGGCCGTCGGAGCATCGGAGCAACTTTACGGTGAGCACAAAGCGTTCCACATCATCAAGCCGGTCCATCTCCGTCTTGGCGCAATCGAAGGCAAGCCCGGCATCGGTCGTTTTTCTGAATAATCCGGGTGTTTGGGGCGTATGTGTAATGGAGGCTGGAATGATGGATGAGGCGATGGTAGGATCGGTGGGACTCAGGCTGCTGCAGGAAGGGCAGGTTGTGGGACCAAGCGACACCCTATCGGACGGCGAGATCATCGAGGCGATCAAGAGGGGCGACCGCGAGGCCTACCGCGAGATAGTGGACAGGTATAAACGACGCGCCTATCATTTGGCCCTCGGGCTCGTGAGCGACCCCCAGGACGCCATGGACGTATCGCAGACCGCCTTCATAAAGGTCTACAGAAACATCAAGCGCTTTGATACAGGCAGACCCTTCCTGCCCTGGTTCTACAGGCTTCTTCGGAACCTCTGCCTCGACCACATCAGGCGCTCCAAACGCCGGGGTGAGGTGCCGCTCTCCGATGCCCTCGTCTTTGCGGATGACTCGGCGGCAAGGGAGGCGCATCTTGCGCTCCGGCGGGCCATAGATGCCCTGCCGGTGGAGCAGCGCGAGGTGGTGATCCTCCACTATTTCGAAGGCCTCTCATACAAGGAAGCAGCCGCCGTGTTGGAAAAGCCGATGGGGACCATAATGTCAACGCTTTATCACGCAAGGCAGAAGCTCAAGGTAGCTCTCAGGGGTGCAAGGTCGAGCAGTGAAGGGGGAGAGTGACAAAATGGACCATGAGAAACTGAAAGAGCTCGTCTCTTCATATCTCGATGGCGAACTGGGGCCGGAGGATCGAGAGGCCGTAGAGAGGCACCTCGAAGCGTGCCCCGAATGCAGACAGACCTATCGGGAGATGGGCGAGCTCGGGGAGGTGATGGGAAAGATGACTATCAAGCAGCCCCCCAAGGAGGTGTGGAAGATGTATACCGAAGCTGTTTACAACCGTCTGGAGAGGAGAATCGGGTGGATACTGGTTTCCATAGGCGCAATGATCCTCCTTTTCTTCACGGGTTACCAGGCCCTCAAAGGCGTCATCCTGGATCCGGGTGTTCCATTGATCATCAAGGGCGGCATCCTTTGCGGTCTGGCCGGGGTGATAGTGCTTCTGGTATCGCTCGTACGTGAGCGTCTCTTCGTCAACAAGCGAGAGAGGTATAAGGAGATTGAGAAATGATAATCACGACCTCGGACACAATTGCCGGGAAGACCATCAAAGAGTCCAAAGGCCTGGTGAGGGGGAACACCATTCGCGCGCGCCACGTCGGCCACGATTTCATGGCGTCGCTCAGGGGCATCGTGGGCGGTGAGATCACAAACTACACCAAGATGATGGCGGAGTCCCGGGAGCAGTCCATAGACAGGATGATCGGAGAAGCGGAGGCCCTGGGCGCCAATGCCGTCGTGGCGATGAGGTTTTCCACGTCCATGATCATGCAGAACGCCGCCGAGATACTCGCCTACGGCACGGCTGTTGTCGTCGAATAGCTTGGTGGCACATCGACGTCGGGTGGCCACCTAACCCGTGGTCCTTGTCGTCGCCACCATATGCCAGATACGCTACTTGGGTTATGGGAGCCCTGTCCTTCACTTCGCTCATTATGCCAAAGCCTTTAGATCTCACCCCGCCCCGGGTCTACAGGGGCCATCGTCGGCCCACTTTGTCTTGACAGATTCGAGTCTTGTGATATACTCACATCCGCCATCAGGATTCATGCCGCCGCTACTCTGCTGGATGATTGCGCCAGCAAGATCGCGCAGTACGAAATGCGGAGGGGCTATTGCCAAGCGACGCTGAGACTATTGCACTCATTCGATTAGTGGCAATCATCTTGCCTCTTTTGTTGCTACATCTGCTAACCATGTTTGGTAATTGGGGCCTGAGCAGAGCTCGTGTAATAAGATCGAAGAACCCTACACCACGGACAAGATTAGAACAGAGGCTTATGGGGCACCATTGGATGATTTTCACCCTGTCGGTCTTTGCAGCGACAGGAAACAGCTTCGGCAGGAAGCTGCTCGATCTGCTTCCACTCGGGCCCAGTGTCGCAGACCTATCGGGCTTCGATGCCTTCAGTTTGCTTTTTGCCTTTGGGACATTACTGATCATACTCTGGCTTGGGTTTCTTTGTGCCGCAAGCGTTATAGATATCCAGAAAACAGGTGGCAAAGTCGCTACCGAGGTTCTGAATTACAGTGGGGTTGCCATATTGGCGGTATACTGCTGGATCATCATGAAAAGATAGCAGCGTCCTGGCTATGGTGGATGATCTCCGAGATCCGATCAAAGGAGTATGGCGATATCAGGCTTGACGGATTAGCTTGTCGAAGTTACGATTGTTTCAAGTGAAGTTATCCTGTTGGGTTTGGAGGAGATAGCGCGAGGGAGGAAGCAAGGATATGGCTAACCCATTTCGGCGGTTCTTGGAGATGGATTGGTGGGAACCGACGCGAAAGCGGCCGATCCTGTTCAGCATTGGGCTTGGTACAGCTGCCATTCTGGTCATAGTGAACATGATGTTCACCATTGTGCAGGTACGCGAGAAGATGGACTTGAGGCACGAGAAGGAAGTACTAGGCTGGCAGAACCATCATCTGAAGTGGTACTTTGCGACCCAGAACTGGAAGCTCAAGGACATGGAGGACTGGGGCTTGGAAGGGATAAGCAGGCTTTCCAAGGTTGGGCACGAGGTGAAATCCTATGCTGAGACTGCTTGGGTAGACGCTGAGATGCTCCGGACACGCGCCACATATGCTGTTGTCAGGAATGAATCTGATGAGTTCACAATCTGCTATGGTGCGAGGATCAAGACACATTGGACTGACACCGACCTGAAGATCTCCTATCGTGGCGAGAACAGAATCTGGCTTCCCGTTGAACTCGACAGCGTGCATATCGATGCGAAATCCGATTCCAACCTTGTGGTTGTGCCGATTTCCCTTGGAGATCTTGGAGTTGAACCGGGAGAGCAGATCAGGCTGCGTATTTCGTACTCCTTGGGCGGATGGAGTAAGTCCGATGCGCTGACTGTCGCTGGTGTTGATACGCGCCTTTATCCTATGGGTATTGGAGAAGCCTCAATCTGTGTTGCTTTCCAACGCCCCATAGTACTGGGTATGGTTGCCGTATACGACTCCTGCCGAAGCCACAAGGAGGATTATCGGTTGCTGGAGAAAGCGGAACCGTGGATATCCCTGATTACTCTTGGTCCCATGACCGACTGGCCTGAGAGGTGGGAGGAGAAACCGGGTGAGTATCAGCCATACTATGCATATGAGATACGCTCCTTGAAACCACCATGCCCGTTTTTCTTCATATTCATGCAGGATATTCCTGAGTTGTACCCAGACTACTCGGCCCAGATCCTTGATGTATCCCACAGGCAGATTCCTGCCTTCTAGTCTTCGGCTTCCCGAGACCGTGAAGAACGCCGTGCCCATACACACGAATCCATACATGGCCGCTTCCACAATGTCCTAGCCGTAGTGTCTCCAAGCGTATAATGTTCATCTGTCGTCATTGTCAACAGCTCCTTTCAGACTCCATGACCACCGCCTCCCGCAGTAGCCGCAATTACGACCTCTTTCTTATTGACATCGGCGGGCCCACGGCGAGAACCGCAACTACTTGGGGGCCTTTGAAGGGGATGTTCGAGTAGCACGGATTGGGTCGCGTCGACTGGGACTCCTTGGGGTCAGATGGTCGCGGCGGCGTGTCAGCCGGCGAATCTTTGGCGTGTCCGATCGGCTACTTGCCCACGCCGCCGAGATACTCGCCTACGCCACGGCTGTTGTCGTCGAATAGGCCGATGCCCGGGATCGAGGCTCTCACCTGGTCAGGTCGAAAACGACGGTCCTGGTAGCGACGACGCCATCGCTTTCCGGGCCCGACCGCCACACTTCCTGATCCCGGGAGAGCGTGATCGTATCCGAGTAGCAATCGTACATGTAGGAGTAGACAAAGAAATCATAGATCGCGTATTCGGCATTGTAGAGAGCGGGGTCCACCTTGTGAGCGTACATGGGCTCAACATGCCCGGTGGCCGGCTCGTTTTTCCAGACGTTTACGACGAGGTATTCCGCGCCCGCCCGCTCGAGATAGCCCCGTAGGTCATGCTGCTTGAGGGCGGACTGGTATTCGAAACCGTTTATCAGACCGTCCAGGTTGATGAAGGTGGCCCCCGTCCAGAAGGTGATATTGCCGCAATCCGTGGTCGCCCAAACGGCCCCGGCCGGGCGGCTCTTCACAAAGGCATAGACCTCGCTGCGCGGGACGGGTACGTGCCATCGCCGGCATTCCCTCATGCCGCTGACCGCCGCCACACCAAGAGCCAGGACGAGGCACAGCAGTGTAGTGCGATATCGCCCGAGAAGGTGGACAGCCGCGGCCCCGACGGCCCCGCTTGAGAAGATCACCAGGGGAGCAAGATACCAGCCGGAGATGGGCTTGGCCCACTTCTGAAAGAGGAGGAAGCCGCACAGCTGGATCAGGCCCAGGATCACCAGGAGCAAGGCGCCGTTTCGCTCCGAGCGCCGGAGAAAGCCCGACCTGAGAAAGACCAAACCGCATATCGGAAGTATGACCGTGGATGTGGGCAGGTGAAACATGGCCAGTCCCCCCGGACTGCCCAGCTCCCTGGCGGCAGCGACAGGTTGAGTGAAAAGATGGGGCTGGAAATTGACGGCGGGAAAGGTCGATCTCAGGGCGCCATGAATGGGGATGGCATGACCGAAGATGAAGTGATACGCCGTCATCAGTAACACTACCCCAGCTACCGCGGGACCACCTACCTCAAGGCCCTGTCTTGCGACCGCTGCAAGAGCGGGTCTCCGGCGAAAAGCAGCATACAGCGCAATCGGGAAGACCACATAGACCAGGCTGTCAAGGCGCGCCATAACCAATACCAGAGCGGCTATGCCCGCCCAAGTCAATCGAGATCGCCAGACGAGCAGCAGCAAAAGCGGTATGAAGAGCACTACCAGCGTAGACTCCATGCCCATGGTGAAGGGACTGAGGTGTTTGGGGTAGGCAAGAAGTGTAACGCCCAGGAGAGCGGCCGCGGCGGGACGTTCAAACCAATTACGATAGATCCACTTGAGAAAGAGCGAGAGCGTAATTGCCAGGATGCTCCATTGAAGCAGCATGACCGCCAAAGCCTGGCCTGCGGTCGAAAGCCCGGCGGCTCCTGCCTTGAACATCGCGACCTGGAGCCAGAACCAGAGCGGATGATACCCGTTGGTCCGCGAGATACCGTCGAAAGTCATCTGCCCGGTGGTCGCAAAATTCCTGGCGACCACGGTGTAGTAGTAGGCGTCGTCATTCATGGTATATATACCACGGGCTGCATGCCTGATATCGCCGCCCGCCCGAATGACGACTGCGATAACGATCAGGACCATTATCAGAGCAGCGAGGGCAAGCTCTCCGGGCCTCCCCGACTTCGGCCGTCGCTTTCCCATGTTGCTTAAGGCTCCTTGTTCGGATGCGGTGTGTGGTTCGGCCGCCGGCTTGTCCTGCTCTGCGGTGACAACGTCGATCCGTATGCTACCTCAGCAAGACGATGCGCTGGGTGGCCGCTTTCCGCCCGAACCGCAAGTGCGAGAAGTAGACCCCCGGGGCCACGACCCTTCCTGAGGCATCCCTGCCGTCCCAGACCGCGGTGTATCGTCCCGCCTGTTTGTCGGCATCCACAAGCGTACGAACCAGCCGGCCTGCGGCATCGTAGATCTTGAGTGTCGCGCGGGAGTCGCCTCTGCTTTCGGGGACGGCATAGGCAATCCTCGTAGTTCCCCTGAAGGGATTGGGCGCGCCGGGTGCGAGCGAGAGCCGTCCGGGCTCTTCCGGCAGATCGGGCCGGTCATCCACACCGGCGTACTCGTAGCAAGTCATACGCCTTACGGTATCGGTAGTGATGCCCATGTAGTCATCGAGTTGGCTTCCGGGGCAGCCCTCGAACTCTATGGTGTAGGTTATGTCGAAGAAGCTCTCCACCGCAAAATCCCCGCTCGGAAGCTCCGTCAAGACCGTGTGGCCCGGTCCCGGCAGGCCATAGTAGCTGCCGGCTCTGAATCTGAGTGTGCAGAAATCGGGATCTCCGAAGAGCTCGCCCGTGAGGTCGTATACCACGCACTCGAACGCCTGGATGGAGTCGCCCGACGTGCGGGCTGCGATGTGGATCTCGCCTGAGACCGGGACGTAGAGATGGCGATTGAAGCCGAGGAGGCTCCCCGTGCCTGAGACCGTCCAGTCAAGAAAGGCATCGAAGGTGCAGATCTCTCCGCCCAAAGAACCACCTGGCGTATTGACGACATTGATGAAGTCGGTGATGGGCCCCCACATTTCAATGGTTGTCTCCGGCGGGAGGCCGTCTATGATCTTCATGGGCTCGACTTCGCTGTCATAAGGGCAGTCGGGCGGGAAATCAGCGGTGCCCGCGCCGTTATCCGGCGCCTGGCAGCACACCGGTTGAATCGTCATCTTGCCGGCATTGGCCGCCTGGTAGCCGTTCTGGCTACCGTCCTCCCCCGGCACGCCGGTGTTCCTGTCGCCGTAGAGCCAGGTTGCCCCCACATCCCCCGAGAAGCGGTAACAGAAGTCATAATCGCCACCTTCGGGGGGCGTGATAAGGGACGCCATGTATTCATCGTTATTGGGCTCACCCGCCGCACCTCCGTCCCAACCGGGATTGGGGGCGGCTTCGAACCATGTCCAGGCAGACGGGTTGCTCACAGGATCGCTGCCGCTCGGCCCGTAGCCGGCCTGGCCTCGCACGATGCCCGGGGTGGCATCGTTACCGGTGGTTCTATCAGTTACCCCCGCGATATAGAACCTGCCGTAGACTTCGACATCCTGGCCCGACCAATCGTTTATGGAATGCGGCCACTGGAGCCTGCACCAGTCAATCGTGTAAGTGGCGTCAGAGCACGTGGTCCGGAGGACGGTATCCAGCGTGGTACCGGCGTAGTCATCCAGCTGGCTTCCCGGACAGCCCTCGAACTCGATGGTGTAGGTTATGTCGAAGAAGCTGTCCACGGCGAAATCCCCGCTCGGAAGTTCGGTCAGGATGGTACGGCCGGGACACGGTAGCCCGTTGTCATCGCCCGCTGTGAATATCAAGGTGCAGAAGTCCGGGTCGCCGAAGAGCTGGCCCTGGAGGCTGAATATCTTGGCCGCAAAGGCCTGTAGCGAATCACCCGGAGCGCGCGGACCGATATGGATCTCGCCGGAGACCGGGACATAGAGATGGCGGTTGAGACCAAGGAGCGAGCCTGTACCGGTCACCGTCCAATCAAGGTAGGCATCGAAGGTGCAGCGCTCCCCTCCAAGCGTGCCGCCTGGCGTGTTTGTCACATTGTAGACATCGGTGAGGGGCCCTGCCAGTTCGATGGTCGTTCCCGCAGGCAGGCCGTCTATTATCATCATGGGTTCGGTCGGGAAATCGTACGGGCAATCGGGTGGAAAGTCGGTTGTTCCGGATCCATTATCGGGCGCCTGGCAGCAGACCCCACTGATTGTCATCTTCCCCGCGTTGGCAGGCTGGTAGCCGTTCTCGCTTCCATCTTCGCCCGGAACACCGGTGGCCTTATCACCATAGAGCCAGGTGGCTCCGGCGTTGCCGGAGAAACGGTAAGCATAGTCATATGTCCCGGCCGAGACCGGTGCCACCAGTGCCGCCATGTATTCATCATTGTTGGGTTCTCCCGCAGCCCCGCCGTCCCAGGCGGGATTGGGGAGGGCCTCGAACCATGTCCACCCGCCGGCGGAGGGATCGGAACCCTCGGGGCCGTAGCCCACCTGACCTCTCACCACGGCAGGGACAGGGTCATTCCCGGTGGATTGGTCTGTGAGCCCCGCAATATAGAGCCTTCCATAAACGGTGATTTCCTGGCCGGACCAAGTGGATATCGTGAGCGGCCACTGGAGCCTGCACCAATCGGCGGTGTAGGTTGTATCATAACATGTGGTACGGGGTGCAAAGGCCCGGGTCGTACCCCCATAGCCATCAAGCTGGCTTCCCGGACAGCCTTCGAAGTCGATCTCATAGGTTATGTCGAAGAAGCTCTCCACGTTGAAGTCGTCATCCGGGTATTCGGTGAGGACCGTGTGTCCGGGGCTCGGAAGTCCTTCGGTGTCGCCTGATCTGATCCTGAAGGTGCAGAAATCCGGATCGCCGAAGAGCTCACCTTCGAGAGCGAATATCTTCGCCGGAAAGGCCTGCACGGGGTCGCCGGGATTGCGCGGGCCGATGTGGATCTCGCCCGAGACGGGGACGTACAGGTGACGGTTGAAGCCGGCGAGATCGCCGGTGCCGGTGACCGTCCAGTCGATATATGCATCGAAGGTGCAGCGCTCGCCTCCCAGCGTGCCGCCTGCGGAGTTTGCCACGTTATAGAAATCGGTAATCGGGCCGCGGAGCTCGATCGTGGTGCCCGGGGGGAGGCCGTCGATAATCATCATGGGCACAAATGCATGGTCGTAAGGGCAATCTGCCGGAAAATCCACGGTGCCGCTTCCATTGTCGGGCGCAAGGCAACACTGCCCGAACGTCGAGTGAGGCAACGCGGCGATAAACACCAGTGCAAGGGCAAACATGGGGATACGGAGCTTCATGACAATACCTCCAGCGCCGTCCGCCCTGGTGGACGGACCCAAGGGAATGTGCGCCAACCTGAAGTTACAGCTCTTCCTGACCGCGCTTCTTTCACGAACATTATACACCAATGATGACGCGCTTTCAATTGATATGAGCTCTGTGAACGGGCGATAATGGTCCATGTGTGATACACTTATGCCCGAGTCAAAGCATGGCGAGCCATCTCGGGACCTGACTTGCATCGGCATGAGTGAGATGCAAAGCCGTTGGACCGTGGTTGCGCACCATGGCGAGATGCAAGGTCACTGATGCCTGACGAGAAGATGAGCATTCCCAAAGCCGGTGACGAAGTGGATGTCACCATCGAATCGATAGCCTTCGGCGGCGATGGTGTGGCGCGCCATGATAACTATGTCCTTTTCGTGCCGGATGTAATACCCGGGGAGAAGATACGCCTGAGCATTACTGTGTCAAAGCGTTCCTATGGGCGCGGCGTTCCTGTTCATGTGCTGGAGCCCTCCCCGGACAGGACAAACCCGCGCTGTGACGTGTACGGCCTCTGCGGTGGATGTCAATATCAGCATGTAGCCTATGAGAGGGCTCTGAAATTCAAAGAGCAGCAGCTTAGAGAGGTAATGCTGCGTATCGGGGGACTGTCGGTTGAGGACCTGTGCAGCCCGATTCGCCCGGCCCCCGAGGCTTACGGCTATCGTAATGTCATCTCCCTGCGGGTTAGGGCGGCGGACGATGGATGGCAGGCCGGTTATGCTGCCCGTGACAATACGACCTTTGTGCCGGTCTCGCATTGCCCGATCGCCTCGAAGGCCATCAATGATTCACTTGCTGACATAGCAGCCGCCATAAAAGGTTTCGGCCACCCGGATAATATCAAGAGCCTCACCATCAAGAACGCAGGCGCCCGAACGCTTGTCTGTCCGGTTTACCATAAGCCCTTTCGCTTCAGGACCAACGAACGCTTGGCTTACCGGTACAAACATCTCGATTTCTGCTACGGGTCGGGATCGTTCTTTCAGATCAATCACGCCATGGTTCCGGTGCTTATCGACCTGGTGAGCGAGGGCCTGGCCCCGGAGCCGGGCGAGACGTTGCTTGATCTCTATGCGGGTGTGGGGCTTTTCTCGCTTGCCCTGGCGGAGAGATACCATGGGGTGGTCGGAATCGAAGCCGGCGAGGAAGCGGTGGCTTGCTTTCAGACCAACATCGGGGAGAACAAGTTTCGCAACATCACCGTCGTCCGGGGGACCGTCGAGGCGAATCTCGACGCCGCCCGCCGCGAAATAGAAGGCAGGGCGGTTTCCGTCATAGTCGATCCGCCGCGGGAGGGCATGAAAGAGGATGTGGTTCGATTCCTGAACGAAGCCCCGATCCGTAACCTGGTCTACGTTTCCTGTGACCCCTCGACCCTCGCCCGGGATGTGAGATTGCTCGCAGAGGCCTACCGGCTTCGAAAGATAACTCCCCTCGACATGTTCCCCCAGACCAAACACATAGAAACGGTAGCAGTTCTGGAGCACCCAAACGCCTGAGGTACGGGCACTTCAGACGATGGCGGATTGCACGTTTGCGGCGATGTTGATGCCAGGGGCGATACCCTGGGTTCCCGGCGGTCGTTCCCGGCGGCCGGGCACCGGCCAGTTTATGCTGGACAAGCGTGGCCATTGTCGGTATCAAGGATAAGGGGCCGGGCCCGCTGGGGCCTGCCCCTTCGCTGATTTTGCCGACATCGGTCGAGTGGGGTTTTGCTCTCCATGGGCAATCGAAAGCCGTCGCATGTTGCCGTTCTGGGTGGTGGCCTGGCCGGGCTATTCGCCGCCTACCACCTTAAGCAGGCCGGGCTGGCTGTCACTGTCTATGAGGAGAGAGATCGCATCGGCGGCAATTGTGCGACCTTCAAGTCCGGGGATTTCTACTTCGACTCCGGTGCGCATCGGTTTC
>CAZRAU010000003.1:0-33746 GCA_964598025.1 uncultured bacterium | reverse complement strand
GAATCTGCTGGGTGACTGCCTTCATCTGACCAGGACGCCAAGCCAGATCTATTCCGGAGGGAAGCTGGTAAACTTCCCTCTGTCCGCTTTGAATCTGTTGAAAGCGCTCGGGATTCTGGGCTTCGCGCGATCAACTTATCAAATAGCCCGTTCGAAACTGACCGCCACGGCCAGGCCGGCCGGCGACCTGCAGGGCTATGCCACCAGGACCTATGGAAACGCAATTGCCGAGCGGTTCCTGCTCAACTACTCGGAGAAGCTCTGGGGCACGACGCCGGACAGGCTGTCATCCGGCATGGCCAAGGTACGTCTCAAGGGGTTCACCATTCAGGGCTTCCTGAGAGAGGTCGTGCGGGGGACACGATCCGCAACGGGACACCTCGATGGGGCCTTCTACTATCCGGATGGTGGAATCGGGGCAATTGCGAATGTGTTGGGCGAGGCAGTGGGAAGCGACAGCGTCCGCATGTGCTCCCGGGTTACCAACATCGTGCATGACGGGGGCCGCATCAGGTCGATCATCCTGAATGGAACCGCCCGAGTGGATGTCGACGAGGTCATAAGCACAATTCCTCTGCCGGAGTTGCTTCAGATCCTGGACCCCCCGCCGGGCGAAGCCATGCTGGCCGAGGCCCGGACCCTTCACTACAGGAGCCTCATTCTTGTTGCCCTCTTCCTCGGAAAAGACTCGGTAACCCCGAATGCCACAGTTTATTTTCCCGAGAAGGACTTCGTCTTCACCCGGGCCTACGAACCCAAGAACAGGTGCCGGCGCATGGCGCCGCCGGGGAAGACCTCGTTGGTGCTTGAGATCGCCTGCGATCCCGGTGACGCTCATTGGCAAATGGCGGATGAAGCACTGGTGGAACTTGTGCTCTCGGATCTTGCCGCGACAGGCTGGGTGAAGCCTGATGAGATTTTGGGTAGCGAGGTTAGAAGGATGGCGCACGCCTATCCTGTGGTAGATGTGAACACCGGAAGTATGACAGAGGGGATCATGGAATTCGTCGGCGGGCTGTCGAATCTACGCATATCCGGAAGGAACGGACGGTTCGTTTATTGCTCGATTCATGACCTTATGATAGAAAGCCGGGAGATCGCCGAGGCCTACGAGGTGGGGGCCGGCGTGCTCTCCGGGACGGCCGGGCTCCAGGCAGGTTAGCCGGGGCCGGGTTCACGAAATCTACTCTGATTGGGAGTTCGAACGGGCGCTGTCCGGTTTGACCGCCACTTCCCATACGCTGTAGGATGCGTTCTTGTATCGGAGCAGGAACCCGACATCATGCTGTTCCAGGGCCCCGGCAAGTGGTTTGCCGTTCTCGATAAGAATGTAGTGGACCCTGTGCTGTTCGATTTCCTGCGTCAATGCCCGATCTATGTGCTTCCGTTCCACGAGCTTCTTCAGGTGCTCGCTATCGACCGGACCGAACTCTCTGAAATTCACAGGGTAGGCATGAGGGAGAAAAGCGGGGATCATGCGGCCGGTGGTTTCGGAGGCCAGAATCACTCCCTGGGGCGAGGGCATGGAGCCCAGGTAATCGAAAGCAGCCGCCGCGTCGGGTGACGGCCGGTTTCGAGTCTGCATCCCGGAGAGTGACGCCGTGTAGTTTCGGGGATTGCCCCTGGCCAGGGCCAGGATGACCACGAGCAGCATCAGCAAGATCATGACGGGCCGCAATCTGAGCCTGGCCAGGACAAATGCGATAGTAAGGCCCCACGGTAAGACCCAGACCAGGCGAAATACCAATCTCGGTGTTACGAACCAGCCGGTTAGGGCAATCCCCACGGGTGTAAAGAGGAGCAGCAGGGTCGAGGCGGTGAGCCATAGGAGAAAGCGCGCCGCCGCAGAGGTACGGTTGTATCGAAAGAGAGCGAACGTCAGCACCAACCCCATTATGGCAAGGGGGTAACGCATGATGAAGAGCGGGTTGAGTATCGGAAAGCCTTCGCGGAATACCCAGGTTATGGGATTGGTGGTGTCCGTGCCGAGGCTGAAAGGGGCGCCCGGCAGGTAAAGACCCGACAAGGCCCCGGGTGCCGGGATCACATCGGGGACCGGGGCAATTACGACCTCCCTTACCAAACCACGCGCAGAAACCAGGACGGCGGCACAGGCCAGTATGGGCAGCACCACTTTGACGAACGCCAGGGCCGAGTCCTTGGTTTGTGTCCGAAGCCATTCGCCCAGAGCAAAGGGGACTATGAAAAGGCTGCACCAGACCGGTCCCATGCCATGCACCAGGACAGAGGTAAGAACCATGATCCAATAGACATATACAAGACCTCTTTGCCGGCTGCCGGCATCATCACGCTGTCGATCAATCAACCTCAGCGCAGCCGCGGCCGCGACAGGTACTACCACAAAGCACGATACGGCCTTGTCCTGGGCTAAACGGGCGAAAACCATCCAACCGGCGCTCTTATATGGAAAGGCGCTTGAGAGATAGAACAACATCTGAAGACCGCAGGCGAGCAGAGCGACCCAGGCTTTGCGGAAGAGCCGCATGGAGAGGGTATATGCTGCCAGGACCGCAAAAGGCATGAGCAAGACAGGCAGATAGATCTGATGGCAGGCAATCGGATCGACGCCCGAGATCTTAGAGAGCAGCGCTTCGAGGACCCACCACCCTCCGCCGAACCATATCCTCGGCGAGATGGGATTTCCCATGGCGAAGATGGCGTCCTCCGAGGCAAGCGGCGTGCCCACAACGTAATCCTTGATGTAGGCCAGATAGTACCAATCGTCGTAGTCCCTGGGCGTGGCAAGCGTTATGAGGGCCATCCCGACTGCAGCTGCGAGCAGGACAATGCCGATGGGCGAGACACGCAGGCGCCGGTGCTCGGTCGGCGTTGGCTCTCCGGAATCCCGAGCCGGCGCCCGCCCCGCTATCAAGAGGGCGGTGAGCATGGCATAGCCGATGCCGCAGACGACAATCACATCGTTGAGACGCAACTTAAGCATGATGCCAGCCAGTCCCGCGGCGGCGACAAAGCCGATGCCTACGACAAACCACACAGCCAGGCGTTCGGGCAGGGTGTCACGGCCGCGATGCCGGCCGGCGATAAGGCGGGTCACCGCGATGCCGGGAAAGAGTATAACGGCGAGTGCACTTGCGAAGAAGGCGACCTGTGGGGGCAGGGGGCTCGCTATGCCGAGAAGGGCAAGCACGGCCGCCATCCCCAGCACCGGAGCCGCCCAACGCGCCATGCTCACGCCTCCTGTCATGCATAGTGAGGGCGGCGAGAGACCGCCACTCCCCGGCGACATGCCGACATTGCCGTCGAGGTATTGTCCATGGTCCATCCGGCCCATACTATTATCATATTGCTCTGCATGGTTCAAGGGCCCCTCCGGTCCCGCCCTTTGGCGCCGAGCTCGCATACTCCAGTGTTCGGGTCCCGGCGCTCCCGGCCTGCGCCGTTTTTCAAGAAGACTTGACACAGCGATGACGCTTTATTAACATACATACAATTATGTATGTAACTATGACATTCAGCCAGGTTATTAGATGAGAAGGACCAAGGACGAAGCCGAACGCACGCGGAAGCGCCTCATGGATGCAGGCGTCCGGGTTTTCGGAAGCAAAGGGTACGCAGCGGCCCGCCTCTCGTGCATAGCTGCCGAAGCAGGAGTCACCCGCGGTGCGGTGTACTGGCATTTCGGGAGCAAGAAGGGCCTGATGTTTGCGATTCTCCGGGAGATAGTGAGTCCCTACAGGCAAATCATCGAGGAAGTGCTCGAGTCGGAGCTCGATCCCGACCGGAAGATCCGGGAGCTGATTCGGCGCATGATGAACGCGATGGACAAAAGCAAGGCGTTCGTCTCACATGAGCAGCTCGCGACCCGATTCAAGGCCGAGCACCCTGATGCGTTTGATGAGTATCACGGTGATATCTCGGGGGGCATGAGGAGGGTCGACGAGATGCTCAGGCGGGCGGTCCGCGACGGTCAGAAGGCGGGCCGGATCAGGTCGGATGTCGGCGCCGGAATCATCGCCGGCACGGTGGTGGTTGTGTTGCGGGGTTATGGAATGATGAAGACCGATGGGTATCCGAACCTGCTGCCCCGGGGGACCTCCGGGGCGGTGGTCGAATTGATAATGAAGGGACTGGAGCCCCGGTGACTGCGGCGTCGCTGGGCTCCGGAAGAGAGGATGGCCATGCAGATATCGACGCCTGGAAGAGGTGATGCAATGACGACCATGCAAATGGGCGTATTTTGGAACCCAAAGAGCAAAGCCCGGGCGGCTGCGGTCCATGTGCTCTTCGGAATCGGTCTCCTGTCCCTCCTGGCGGGTTGTGGGAGCGGGGATGCGGAATCCAAGAGCATGGAGCAGATTCACGCGGAGCAAGGCGTGCCGGTTCGGGTCGACACGGTCCGGCACGAGCCCTTTACCGTCGAGTATGCATTTAACGGTGTTCTGACGGCGGAGCTTGAATCCAGCGCGATCGCCGCGATCAGCGATGCGGTGGAACACATCTACTTCAAGGTGGGGGACAACGTGAGCAAGGGCGATGTCGTGCTCACCTTCCCCATGGATAACCCTGCGGCCCAGTACTTCCAGGCCAAGGTTTCATTTGAGAATGCAGCCACATCCCTGGAGCGAATGGAGACGCTCTACGATGAGGGTGGAGTCTCCAAGCAGGACGTGGACAACACAAGAACTCAGTACGAAGTCTCCAAGGCGAACTGGGACGCTGCCGAGCAGGCGGTGATGGTCAGGGCGCCCATCGGCGGAATCATCACCCAGCTCAATGTCCGGGAAAGCGACAATGTCGAGCCCGGAGATGTTCTTTTCAAGGTGTCCCGGGCGGAGAGGGTAAAGGCGCGTTTATGGGTTGCCGAGAGCCAGATCTCGGACATTGCCGTCGGCCAGAAAGCGACGGCGACCTGGGCCGGCACGACCCTGGAAGGCAAGGTCGCCCAGGTGGATATGTCACTGAACTCCGAGAAGCAGGCCTTCGGGGTGCTGGTCGAGTTCGAGAATCCCGATCTCGCGGTCCCGAGCGGGATCAGCGCGGCGATCAAGGTTCTGGTCCCAACGGGATCGGATGCAATCGTTGTGAGCCGCAGCATCGTGTCCAGAGAGGACAGCAAGTACTTCGCGTACGTGACCGACGGCGCTGTCGCCAGAAGACGGGAGGTTGTTCTTGGAAGGGCCCAGGGGCTTGATGTTGAGATCGTCGCGGGGCTCGAACCCGGAGAGGTCATCGTCACCGAGGGTCAGATGCTGCTTGAGGACGGCGCGAAGATCAACATAATCGAAGAGAACTGAGGATAACCAGCGATGTTCCTATCAGATCTATCAATCAAGAGACCGATTCTGATCAGCATGGTGCTGGTGCTCTTCGTGTTGTTCGGGGCCCTCGCCTATTTCGGCCTTAATCTCAACCTTGTGCCGGACGCGGACTTCCCGATGATTACGGTTCAGACCGTTTACCCCGGCGCCGGCCCACGGGAGATCGAAACGCAGGTGTCCAAGAGGATAGAAGACGCCGTCTCCACCATAAGCAAGATCAAGGAGATAGTGTCATATTCCATGGAGGGCATATCTTACGTCACCATAACCTTCGATCTTGACAAGGACATTGATATCGCCAGCCAGGAGGTCAAAGACAAAGTCGACGGCACCGTGAACCTCCTGCCGGATGACAGCGAGCGCCCTGTAATCCAGAAGTTCGACATCAACGCCATCCCTATCGTCGACGTGGTTCTGGCAGGGGACATGGACCCGACGGACCTCTATGACATCGCCGACAAGAAGCTCCGGGACCGCTTCAGTCAGATCGAGGGCGTGGCGAAGGTGGATATCACAGGCGGCGAAGAGCGGGAAATCAGGGTGGAGCTCGAAAACCGGATCGTCGCCCAGAACTCAATCTCACTCGCTCGCCTGGCGGCAGTTCTCGAAGCGCAAAACCTAGACATGCCCGGCGGGCACTTCACGCAACGCGACCAGGAGTACTCGGTCCGCCTCAAGGGAGAGGTTACGGACCTTGACATGATCGGCGATCTCAAGGTACCCACCGATTATGGACCAAAGCGAGTGGCCGACATCGCGGCCATATACGATACCGGAGCCGAAGTCAGGATGCGCACGTCCTTTTTTGACAACGTCGCTCAGGAGAGGAAGGACAATGTCGTTCTCCTGAGTCTGGTGCGAAGCTCTGATGGAAACACGGCACGCATAGCCGCAGAGGTGAGAAAAGAGCTGCCGGCTATGGAGCGGGAACTTCCGGCCGGTAGCAGGCTTTTGATTGTGGGCGATGCCTCGCGGGTGATCGAGGGCTCCGTTAACGATACCCTCACCAATATCCTGCTGGGCATCGTGCTGACCGGCTTCGTCCTTCTGTTCTTCCTTCATGACGCGAGGTCGACCGTCATCGTGGCGCTCGCGATGCCCATGTCGATCGTGTCCACTTTCTTTCTCTTACAGATCGCCGGCTTCACCCTGAACCTTTTCACGCTGATGGGGCTCTCGACGGCGGTGGGCATCCTGGTCACCAACTCGGTGGTGGTGCTGGAGAATATCTTCCGGCACAAGCAGATGGGCCACGACAGGATCGAATCTTCATCGAGAGGAACCGCGGAGATCGCCGTGGCCGTGATTGCCTCGACGATGACCAACATCGTTGTTTTCCTGCCGATCGCCTTCATGTCGAGCATGATCGGCATGTTCTTCAGAGAGTTCGCGCTTACCGTGGTGTTCGCCACCCTGTTCTCGCTTCTTATGTCGTTCACGCTGACTCCCATGATGGCATCACTGATTCTGAAGCAGAACGCCGACAAGAAAAACAGAATCGGAACCAGGCTCGAAAGCTATTTTGGTAGCCTTGAAACGAAGTACCGCGCGGCACTTGGGTACTTGCTTGAAAAGAAGAGGCGGAGCATAGTCTTGGTCGTCGCGGCGGTGGCCGTCTTCATCGGGAGTCTCGGGCTCGTGTCGAAGGTCGGCTTCGAATTCGTCCCGATGATGGACGAGGGCGATATCCTCGTGGAAGTCGAGCTTCCACTGGGTGCGAGTCTGGATGAGACCGCGAGCCTGCTCCTGGAAATAGAGAATCGGGTTAAGGAGCACGTGGAAGTGATGCACCTGATCACAACCGTCGGGAAGCTCTCCGACCTTGATATCGGAACCAACATGGGCCGCATGGACATCAAGCTTGTCGATGCCGGCGAGCGCCACATCTCTACCGACGGAGTGGTGGGAATCCTCATACGGGAGCTTTCCGACATTCCCAATGCGCGAATCCGTGTTGCGGCCCTGTCCTCCATCGGGGGCCGGGGAAGCGCGCCGGTTACATTCAATCTCATGGGCCAGGACGTTGACACGCTCGAGGTTTACCGGCAGGACGTGCTCCGGAGGCTCAAGGGTGCGGATGGGCTCGTCAACCTCAATACGTCATCGCGGCCGGGGAAGCCCGAAATCACGCTTGTGCCGGACCGTGAGAAACTGGCTGCCGCGGGGCTCACCGTCTATGACGTCGCCACGGCCCTGAGGAGCGCTATCGAGGGTCTGGTGGCCACTTCGTACCGGGATGAAGGCGAGGAATACGACATCCGGGTCGCAATGACGGACCAATCGGTCGATACGCCGGGTAAGGTTGGGAACATACCGGTGGTGGGGCCGGAAGGCACATACCTGATTTCCCAGATTGCGGACCTCGATTACACCGAGGGCTATAGCCGGATACTCAGAATGGACAAGTACAGGCTCGTCGAATTCAGCGGCGGTATCGCCCCAGGGTATGCGCTGGGCGACGTTACGGGCGAGATCGACCGGCGCCTCAAGGACCTGAGCATGCCGCCCGGCTACAAGATCGAATGGGGAGGGATGGCCGAGCAGATGCAGGAGACTACCATCGACATGTTGCGGACCTTCCTGCTTGCCTTCGCCCTCACGTACATGTTGCTGGCCGCGATCCTGGAGAGCCTGACCCAGCCGCTTCTTATCCTGGGAACGGTACCCCTGGCGCTTATAGGCGTCTTCGCCGCGCTCGTGATCACAGGTATACCGATGAGCGCGATTTCAATGATGGCGGTTGTGATGCTGTTGGGGATCGTCGTCAATAACGCGATTCTCATGCTGGACTATACAAACATGCTTGTGCGCAAAGAGGGGAAGAACCTCAAGGAAGCTCTGCTCGAGGCGTGTCCTACCAAGCTCAAGCCCATCATTATGGCGTCCAGCGCGATCATACTGGGCATGCTCCCAATGGCAATCGGAGTCGGTGAGTGGGGAAAAGAGATCAGGCAACCCATGGGCGTCGTAAGTATCGGCGGGATTATCGTATCGACTATTCTCACGCTGTTTGTGATTCCATCCCTGTATTGTCTGACATCGAGGGGGGCCGGGAAGCAAGCTGAGGCGACCGGAGACTAACCGACAAGAATGCACAACTTCCCAGCGCTGCAGCTGGTACCGGAGGCTCGAGAATGAAGAGAACCGTGTTGATCATTACAGGCATACTGCTGGTCTTCTGTCATGCCGACTCGGCTGAGTCCCTTGACCTGGACGCATACCTGTCCCTTGTGGTTGCGCACAGCAGGGACCTCCATCTTGCCGACAGGGATCGGGCCATTGCGGATGCACAGAAGCATGAAGCCATGGCGGGTGCACTTCCGACTATCCTCGTCGAGGGGGGATACGTCCGCAATTTCACGGACACCTACATGTTTATCTCCCCCGGGGTGCTAAGCGATGGCGAGGATGGTGGTGATGGTGGGGGCGGCGATATCAAGTTGAAGGTCAGCCGGCGCAATGAGTTCAGCGCGGCCGCCGTGTTGGATCAAGTGATTTTCAGCCCCGCTGTGATACACGGCATCAGAGGGGCCAAGCAGTACCGGCAGATTACAGACTTCATGTACGAAGCAAGCTACCAGGCCATCATCACGCAAGCCAAAGAGATCTTCTACCAGGCGGTCCTGTGTGAGAAAGTCCTGGAAGTCAGGGTGGCGGCGGAGCATAATGCCGCCGAAAACTATGCCGGCCTCAAATCCAAGTTCGAGAACGGGCTGGTCTCGGAATTCGCGCTCCTGCAAGCAGAAGTGCGCTGGAAGAACACCATCCCGGACACGTCGAAGGCCAGGCGGGACTATGAGCTCGTTATGAACAACGTGAGGACAATGGCGGGCATTCCCGTGCAGGAGAAAGTCAACCTCGAGCTCTCACTGGATGAGTATCCCGCTATGGCAGAGACCATGGACGTCGAGGCCTCACTGGCGCGTCGGCCCGATTACAACGCACTTGTCATGGAGGAGAAGCTTAGAGAGACCGGCGTGAAGGCCAACCGTGCCGCCTACTATCCCACGCTTCACGGCAGTCTGGCAGGGGCATACAGCGTGCAATCGGATGAGTGGAGTCTGGACCGGGAAAACACCATATGGAGTGGTTCGCTGAGCCTTTCCATTCCGGTCTTCATGGGCGGGGCGACGCGGGCACGCACGCGGAAAGCCGCCATAGACCTGGAAAAGACCAGGATCAGTATCGAGAAGGCGCGTGATGATATCAGCAACGAGCTCGCAAACATCTTCCTCTGGATGAAAGAGGCGCGCGAGCGAATAGCATCCGCCGAGGCGACCCTGAGCAGCGCCGAAAAGGCTTTCCGCATAGCCGAGACGACTTCAAGAAGCGGCCTTGCCACACAGCTCGAGCTCAAAGACGCCCGTCTGGGCCTTGATGAAGCGAGGCTGAATCGCTACCTGGCGATATATGACTACATGGTGGCCCGCTTCGAGTGGGACATGGCCACGGGAGCGGTTGGCTTGGCCGTGCCCCCGGCGGATTAGGGAAGGGATTTCTCTCTTGCGTGGAGTGAGACAATGAAAAAGATCGGCCTCGGGGCAGCGGTCTCAATCGGCATAGGCGGGATGGTCGGCGCAGGCATATTCTCGATCCTCGGTGTTGCCACTCAAATTTCAGGCAATGCCGTCTACCTCTCTTTCCTGATTGCGGGACTGGTCGCTCTGCTCAGCACCTACTCCTATGCGAAGTTGGGTGCCGCATTTCCGTCGGCTGGCGGGCCGGTTGAATTCCTCATAAGGGGTCTCGGTGGTGGGGTTCTCAGCGGGGGCGTGAATATCCTTCTCTGGATCGGGTATGTATTCGCCCTGTCACTCTATGCGAAAGCATTCGGTAGCTATGCAGCCACTTTTCTGCCGGCACACGCAAGCGGCATCTGGGTGAATGTCTTCGCGACATCGATAATAGTCGTCTTCACCATGGTGAACTTCCTGGGGCCTGGGGCCGTTGGCAGATCGGAGACCATGATAGTGGCCATAAAGGTGATCATCCTTGTGGCATTCGCTTCAATCGGGTTCTTCTTCATCAAGCCTCCGTTGCTATCAATCGCGCACTGGCCTCATGCCACAAGCATCGTATTCGGGGCGGCGATCGTGTTTCTGGCGTATGAAGGGTTCGGCCTGATCACAAATGCCGCAGCAGACATGGAGAACCCAAGCGTCACCCTTCCCAGGGCACTCTATCTGAGTGTTCTCATGGTCATCATGATCTACGTGGCCGTGTCGCTTGCGGTCATAGGTAACCTCCCTATCCCGGCCATCGTGGATGCGAAGGACTACGCTCTGGCGCAGGCCGCCAAACCATTCCTCGGCCTTGTCGGATTCAAGATAATTGCGATTGCCGCCTTGTTCTCGACGGCATCGGCCATAAACGCGACCCTCTATGGCGGCGCCAATGTCAGTTACATCATTGCAAAGGAAGGGCAACTGCCCGGCTTATTCGATCGGAAAGTATGGAGACAGGGAGGAGAGGGCCTGATCATAACAAGCGGACTTGTGCTCTTGGCGACCAACTCCCTGGCCATTGAAGGCATAGCCATGGTTGGCAGCGCTTCCTTCCTTCTTATTTATGCGGCAGTGAATATCGGCCATCTAAGGCTTTACAGGCAGACCGGCGCAAAGCCGCTTGTGATTTGGGCATCGGTTACCGGTTGTATCCTGGCATTTGCCTCTCTCGTGTACTACTTCATTCGCAAGGCCCCGCTAACTCTTGTTGTGCTCGGCGCCATAGTCGGAGTGGCTTTTGCGGCCGAATGGCTTTACAGGCAATACACCTCGCGGATCCTCAGGCCGTCGAGCGACGAATGAGCGGTTCCTCACAGCGGCCGGGATCATATCACCCTTGTTTGACCCCGCGGTGTTGGCACAACCGGGAGTGGGAGCTCCGGCGATCATATGGGAGCTCGGAGCGTACGCGATCGCATTCGACACACCTCAGGCGGCGGAGGGTTTTCGTATGAGGCGCAGGACCGGGCTGACTTGGCAGCCGGAGAGGCTTCCGGCTTGGGAGAGAATGTTGGTACCGCAGATTGGAATCATGTATGCTTAGAAGGAGGCATCTATAGATGTCCGAAGGGGCTCGGGGAAGGCCCGCGAAGAGAGATGAATCAGGGTATCTCGGAGCGGTGTTTGCACACGGATGGGCCTAACAGGAATAGTCCCTAACAAGGAGGGTGCGTCATGCGGTATTTGGTCGTTGCACTGGTGTTGATGGTCTTAACGGTAGTGTTCGCTGCCGGCTGCGGGGAAAAGGACCAAGCCGCGAGCAAGCAGAAGGTGAGTTCGGAGCAGGTCAAGCAGGAAGCAAAGGAATCCATCGACGCGGCGAAGACCTACACCCTGGAACATAAGGACGAGTATATGGCGGATATAGAGGAGCAACTGAAGGAATACCAGGACAAGATCGACGAGCTCAGGAAACAGGCCCAGCTGGCAGGTCAGGACACCAAGGCTTCGCTAGAGGAGAAAATCCAGGCGCTTGAGAAGCAGCAAGAATCCGTAAGAGAGCGGCTTGCCGAAGTAAAGAGCGCGAGTGGGAATGCCTGGACCCACCTGAAGGCCGGAACAGACACCGCGATGGACGACCTCAAGCAGGCCTACGAGAAGGCCGTGTCGGAATACGAGAAGTAACCCATGGGGGCGGTCATGTCGAAAGCGCTTTCCAAAGAACAAGTAAAACTCATGAATGCCTACTGGCGCGCGGCGAATTACCTGTCGGTCGGGCAGATCTATCTCTATGACAACCCCATGCTCAAGCAACCCCTAGCGTTGGAGCACATCAAACCGCGGCTGCTCGGCCACTGGGGCACGACTCCGGGGCTCAACTTCATCTATGCCCATCTCAATCGTGTGATCAAGGAGCATGACCTCAACATGATTTTCGTAACAGGCCCTGGACACGGTGGCCCTGCAGTTGTTGCCAACACCTATCTGGAGGGGACATACAGCGAATTCTATCCCAACATATCCCGAGACGCGGATGGTATGAAGAGACTCTTCGGACAGTTCTCTTTTCCCGGTGGGATTCCGAGTCATGCGGCACCTGAGACGCCGGGCTCGATAAATGAAGGTGGGGAACTGGGCTATTCGCTGGCTCATGCCTTCGGGGCGGTATTCGACAATCCCGATCTCATTGCGGCCTGCGTGGTAGGAGACGGGGAGGCCGAAACGGGGCCCCTTGCGACCGCGTGGCATTCGAACAAGTTTCTTAACCCGGAGAGAGACGGGGCCGTCCTGCCTATTCTCCACCTCAACGGTTACAAGATCGCCAATCCCACGGTCCTGGCGAGGATCAGCCGTGAGGAGATCGAGAGCTTGTTCGCCGGCTATGGCTACAGACCCTATTTCGTCGAGGGGTCGGAGCCCGAGCCTATGCACCTTTTGATGGCGGAGACGTTGGATGCGGTCATTGCGGAGATAAGGGCCATGCAGGAGGAAGCCCGCACCAAGAAGATGACCGCGCGCCCCAGATGGCCGATGATCGTACTGCGTACCCCCAAGGGTTGGACCGGCCCCAAGGAAGTCGACGGGAAGAAGATCGAAGGGACATGGCGGGCGCACCAGGTGCCCGTGGGAGACATGGCCGGCCACCCCGAGCACATCAAGATCCTGGAAACCTGGATGAAGAGCTATGAGAGTGAGGACCTCTTTGATGAGACCGGAGCTCTGATCCCGGAGCTCGCCGAACTGGCCCCCAAAGGCGACCGTCGTATGGGGGCGAATCCGCATGCCAACGGAGGTCTTCTGCTCAAAGATCTCAAGATGCCCGATTTCAGGAGCTTTGCGGTCGACGTTACCAAACCCGGGGCAAGTGTGGCCGAGGCCACCAGGGTGATGGGCCGCTTTCTGCGCGACGTAATGAAACTCAACGCAACAAGCCGGAACTTCCGGGTGATGGGACCCGACGAGACGGCATCCAATCGCCTCGATGCTCTGTTCGAGGTCACAGACAGGGCCTGGAATGCGGAAACCGTCCCGGGCGATGACCACCTTTCCCCGGACGGCAGGGTCATGGAGGTGCTGAGCGAGCATACATGCCAGGGCTGGCTGGAGGGATATCTTCTGACCGGGCGACACGGCCTCTTCTCCTGCTACGAAGCCTTTATCCACATTGTGGACTCGATGTTCAACCAGCATGCCAAATGGCTCAAAGTCACCCGGAGCGACATACCGTGGCGGCGTCCCATAGCCAGCCTCAACTATCTCCTGACTTCCCATGTCTGGCGGCAGGACCACAATGGTTTCAGCCACCAGGATCCCGGGTTCATTGACCATGTTGTGAACAAAAAGGCCGATGTGGTACGTGTGTACTTTCCTCCTGACGCAAATACCTTGCTCTCCGTAACCGATCACTGCCTGAGGAGCCGCAACTACGTCAATGTGATCGTCGCCGGCAAGCAGCCTCAGCCCCAATGGCTCGACGTGGAGTCGGCCATCAAACACTGCTCGTCGGGCATAGGCATCTGGGAGTGGGCGAGTAGCGACAGAGGAAGCGAGCCGGACGTTGTGATGGCATGCGCGGGTGATGTGCCCACGCTTGAGACGCTTGCAGCAGTGGAGATATTGCTTGAGTACGCACCAGATCTGAAAGTGCGTGTCATCAATGTGGTTGACCTGATGACGCTTCAGCCGAAGGAAGAACACCCGCACGGTCTCTCCAGCGCCGAATTCGACACGCTGTTCACGACGGACAGGCCCGTCATCTTCGCCTATCACGGTTACCCATGGTTGATCCACCGCCTCACGTACCGGCGGACCAACCATAAGAACATTCACGCAAGAGGCTACAAGGAGGAGGGCACTACCACCACGCCCTTCGATATGGTGGTCCGCAATGATCTGGATCGGTTTCATCTCGTCGCCGATGTAATAGACAGGGTGCCGAAGCTGGGCTATGCCGCCGCTTACTTGAAGCAGCATGTGCGCGATAAGCTGATCGATCACAGGGCGTACATCAACAGACATGGACAGGATATGCCGGAGATCCGGGAGTGGACCTGGAAGGCCGAGTAGCATGAGCTCCGGATGAAGATCTTACGCTCGCGGCCCTTTCTGAGCAGACGATCCGGCAACGGCGGAGGTCCGCAGGATATGTCCGAGAACAGAAGATCGTTTGTCACAATAGGCACGATGGTCGTTACGATAAGCATCTTGCACTACGTGACCAGCGCCAGGTTGGAAGCGGACCAGGTGATCTACGCCAAGCTCTACTATGTTCCAGTGACACTTGCGGCACTCATCTATGGTCTACGGGGCGGCCTGCTTGCGGCGAGCGTGATAGCTCTGATCTATGGACCATCGCTTGCGCTCAGGGATTTCACGCCCAAGGCGCTGCTTCTGGATTTTGCCCTCGACCTGGCGCTGCTGTTCGGGGTCGGAGTGCTTGTGGGGACCATTGTAAACAGGGAACGTGAACACCACCGAAAGGCGCAGGAGGCGGAGCGGCTTGCCTCCCTGGGAAAGGCGGCCGCGATGATGGCACACGAGATGAAGTCGCCCCTGATAGCTATCGGCGGTTTTGCGCGGATGCTTCTGCGCCGGAACGGTCTGGCGCTGGACTCCCGGGAGAACCTCGAGGTCATAAAGGTTGAATCCGCCCGTCTCGAGCGTCTGGTGCACGACGCGCTGGATTTCGCGCGTTTTCAGCCCGTCCAAATGGAATCGTGCCGCGCCGGCGACCTGCTGGATCGAACCCGGGATGTGATGGGGCTTGTGGCAGAGACCAATGGCGTCAGTTTGGTTGAATCGTGCGATTCGCCTGAACTCAGGCTGAACTGTGACCTCGATAGGATGGTGCAGGTGTTGATCAACCTGATTGACAACGCCGTTCATTATACGCCGCGCGGCGGCAGCGTCCATCTATCGCTATGCTGCAAGCCGGGGGGGCTGCTCCGTGTCGAGGTTCGCGACTCCGGGCGAGGCATACCGGAGGATATGTTGCAGAAGCTCTTTGAGCCGTTTGCAGGACAACGGGAGGGCGGCAGCGGTTTGGGGCTTGCGATAGCACAGCGTGTAGTCCAGGCACACGGCAGCCGTATTGAGGTGAGGAACCTTCCCCATGGCGGGGCTTCGTTCTGGTTCGATCTCCCGGGTTGTGCACAACCGCCCGGATCCCCGGAAGTTACTTAACGGCACACCTCAAAGGCAATGCCGGCTGTCTCCGGCAGGCTATCTTGCCCACCGCAATCCCTTGTGATCCAACACCCTGTAGAAAGCGACCTTCAGAGAGTCGGTAATGACAAAAGCCACCAACGCGTATGCCCAGATGAAGAGAGCGTTTCTCCAGCCCATGGCAGGCAAGAGGATCCCGTAAACCGTGATCAGGGTCGCGACGATCTGGGTGGATATGACCGCGAGCAAAAGGGGCCGGGCCGGCTTCACGGACCAGAAGGGACCCCGCGTCCGGGCGGCAAGAAGAACGGTATGTCCCGCAACCGATAGCTTGAGATAAATGAAAGACTGCAGAACATCGCGACTCAGGTGCAAGACATCTCGACCGATATACAGGACCCCGAACGATGATACTACTCCGATGAGCCCGATGAATGTGGCGATGCCCAAGAGGGTCCGTATGTTCCATTTCTCGGGCTCGTTCGAGTACTTGACGTTGTCATAGGCGATCGTCATGATCGGCAGATCATTCAGGAGAGCCAAGAGGACTATCATCAGAGCCGTCACGGGATAGAAGCGAAAGACGATGATTGACAGCGTAGTGAAGAATAAGACTCGGATGGTCTCGGATATACGATATACCGCATAGTTGTTCATACGCTGGAAGATCTGACGGCTCTGCTTTATCGCGTCTATGATCACTGACAGGCCGGGTCTGGTGAGGACTATTGCAGCCGCGGATTTCGCCGCATCGTTGGCTCCCGCGACGGCTATCCCGACGTCCGCCTTCTTGAGTGCAGGGGCGTCATTTACGCCGTCTCCGGTCATGCCGACGATGTGTTTTGCGGCCTGGAGGATCTCCACTATGTGATACTTGTGCTCCGGGAAGACCCTGGCAAAACCTGACGCGCCCTCGACTACAGCCAGGGCCTCCGTGTCGTTCCTATCCAGGAAAGCCGACGCCGGCAGTATGTTGGTATCCAGATTCACCTCTTTCGCAATCTCCTTGGCAATCGCCTCATGATCGCCCGTGACCATTTTGACCTGTACACCCATGTTGCGGGCGGTCTTTATGGTCTCGGCGGAATCCTCGCGAGGGGGATCATATAGCGCGATGAGGCCTGCGAATTGCCAGTCACTGTTGTCGCCGGCCGTGGCTACCCCAAGTGCGCGGTACCCTTTGGCGGCGAAGCTGTTTACCCCTTCGTCGACTTGATCCCTGAGCGCTTGGCCATCGGCGATAAGCGACAGGATGACCTGCGGAGCGCCCTTGGTCACCTTGAAACGGCCCTGAGGTCCGTCAATGGTGGCCTCCGTCCGCTTTGCCACCGGGTCGAAAGGTTTGAAGGCTACTGCCTTGTAACGTTCGGCTAGAGCGTGGCCCTGTCCGGCGCTCGCGGCTCTCGCTATGATCGCCGTATCGATCGCGTCTTTGTCCTCTTCACGGGATGCGAGCGTTGCGAACAGGAGGACTTGTTCCGTTGCGAACAGGCCGAGAGGTTTGATCTCGCCGACGGTGAGCTCGTTCTTGGTAATGGTGCCGGTCTTATCCGAACACAGGACATCCATGCCGGCCATCTCTTCGATTGCGACCAATCTGCTTACTATGGCCTCTTTCCCGGCAAGCGCCACGGCACCCACTGCCATGGTGATCGAAAGAACCGCAGGCAGGGCCGCCGGGATCGCGGCAACGGTGAGAACCAGGGCGAACTGAAGCGTCTGTGCCATACCTTCGTGGCGGAAGACAGCGACCAGGAAGATCAGGGCGACCAGCATGATTGCGAGGACGATCAAGTAATCGCCTATCTTCACGATTGCCTTCTGGAAATGACTCTGCGTCTTGGCCCCCTCCACCAGTTTCGCCGTCATCCCGAAGTATGTGTTCATGCCGGTCGTGACTACGACCGCATCCATCTCGCCCTGGCGGATAACGGAGCCTGAATATCCAACGTCGGACGCATGCTTGTCGACCGGCAAGGACTCGCCGGTTAGGGCCGACTCGTCGACCTGAAGGTAATCGCCGTCTATGAGTTTGACGTCTGCCGGGAAGATATCACCCAGGCGGACACGTATGACGTCGCCGGGTACGATTTCTGCCGCGGGCAGCTCCGCCCACGTGGCGTCACGCAATACCCTCGCCTTGAGCGCGAGCTTCCTCTTAAGCAGTTCAATTGCGTTATCCGCACTGTGCTCTTGCCTGAAACCCACGACTGCGTTTATCAGAAGCAGCGCGAAAATGATAAAGAAGTCCTCCCATCGGTGTATGGCGGCGGAAATGATCGCGGCGGCCTCGATCATCCAGGGAATAGGACCCCAGAAATAGCTAAGGAACTTGACCAGCGGATTGGTCTTTTTCTCCGGTATGTCGTTCGCGCCGTATTGCCCGCGACGTCTTTCGGCTTCTGACGTCGCAAGCCCCTCCTTCGAGGCCGAGAGATGCCGGAGCACCTCGTCGATGCTTGCCTTCCTGCTTGCCTCGGTAGTGAGTGATGTCGGATTCACGCATTCCCCCTTGGCCGGCGGTCGTATGCGGCCGCAGGCGGCTCCGCCGGGTCGGGCATTGGCTGCGGCACGGACTTTAGATGCCCAGAACGCTTTCAGGTTACCCCGTAATAACTTCCACGGACGGGTCCGCTTCGGCTACGGCCTTGAGGACCGCTATCTTGCCATGCTCCGCCGCAGTTCTGTTCTCGGCTTCGAGATTCAGGCGCAACACCGGTTCGGTGTTAGATGGCCGAATATTGAACCACCAGGTACCATACTCGACCGTCAAGCCATCGAGGTGGTCATGTTTGCCGTCGGCGAAGGCCGTCTCCAGAAAGGCGAGAACCGCGCTCTTGTCTCCTACCTTCAGGTTGATCTCGCCTGTGGATGCGTATCGCATAAGCGGGAGAACAAGCCCGGAAAGCGGCTCACCTATGGACATCAGCAGGTTCAGAATATGGATCATGGTCATCATCGCATTGTCGGTAAACCCCATGTCCCGGTAGTAGTAGTGACCGGAGAGCTCACCGGCGAAGATGGCGTTCTCCTCTCTCATCCTCGCTTTTATGAAGGCGTGTCCCACGCGCGAGCGGATTGCCTTTCCGCCGAGCCGCGTGATAGTCTCGGGGACGACTCGGCTTGACCTGAGGTCATAGAGGATGGTCGCACCAGGCTCTTGCTTGAGAAGAAACTGCGCGATAAGTGCGGTCACCAGATCCTCGGCGATTCGCCGGCCACGCTCATCGACAAAGCCGCAGCGATCGGCGTCTCCATCGAATGCCACGCCTATGTCGGCGCCCTCCCGTACAACCATGGCCTGAAGTCCGGCAGTGGTCGATGGAATCAACGGATTGGCGACATGGTGGGGGAACCTCCCGTCCGGATCCATATACATGGGCGTGAGCTGCCACAAGGGCATCCGGGCGAAGAGCGCGGCGACCTCCGGACCTGCCATGCCATTTCCCGCATCGACGACGATCTTGAGAGAAGTCCGGTTATGGACGAACATGTCCAGTTTGTTGATGTAGGCTTCGAACAAGTCACGTGTCTTGTATGAACCTTCGGCAGGCCTGCGGCACCGGATCGGTCTGTTTCCCACCAGGCGCTCAATGTCGGGCAGACCATGATCACCGCTCAGGGGGATCGCCGCCTTGCGGCAGAGTTTGAAGCCGTTCATATTGCCCGGGAGATGTGATGCTGTGACCATGGCGCCGCCGTCGAAGCCGCCTTCTATGATGCCATAGTAAAGCATCGGGGTGGTAACCATCCCCATGTCGCTTACCTCCGCGCCGGCGGACAGAGCTCCCCTGACAAATGCCTCGGCAAGATGCTGTGACGAGAGCCGCATGTCACGGCCGATGGCGATCCGGCTTGCGTTGAGATAGGTAACCAGGGCGTGCCCTATTTCTTCGGCGGTCCCCTCATCCAATTCCCCGGGGTAGGCACCCCGAATATCGTAAGCCTTGAAGATGCCGCTCATGGTGGCTGTCTCCTCATTCATCATAGCCCGGCCCACAGACCCTGAAGCTAGCTCAGGGCGTCTGGCAAGTCAAGTTCGATCCGCGTGCGGGACTACACAGTCTTGTCTTCAGGATCTATGACCTTCGGACAGGCGAGGCTGGTACTGGTTATGGGGGCACATTTGTAAGCAACTACTACAGAGGAATCTATATCCGGTTTGAATACCGGGACAGTGGCCCGGCCCCGGCAGGCGCGTAATGCCGTGGTAATCCACCGGTCGCCCGCGCCTCTTACGTCTGCAGCAAACTGCTTGCTCCGTGGTATCCTTCGGGCGTATACTGCTGCGGCGATCCAATCCCGCTGCAGGGAAACAGGACTGCAGCGGTTGGCCGAGATTTCCATCCAGTGAATCCATCGCGGTTTCTCGGAGCATAGACCAAGTGGCGAAGCAAGGAAGCAGCGTGAGAGAAGGCACTCTCGTAGGCTACTTCGCAATACGCGAGGAAGCTCGTCGGGCCCTCCGTGACCTCGGAAAGAAGGGCTTCCGTCGCGCCGTGTTGATCTACAAGGCTGCCGACGGAGACATGCGCACGTGGGATCCATTCCTCCGTCGCCGCGCGCTTTGGGTGGTACTATCCTCCGTCGCCGCTGCGTGCCTGGCCGGCATTGCATCCATCAGCCTCCATCGGCCGGTCGTGATGGTTGCAGGAAGTCCATCCGGCCTGGTTCCGATCCTGGCGGGTGGACTGGTCGGTGCCGCCATTGCCGCCGTGTGGATGCGCCGATCGAAGCACGGTTTGCCGCGGAGCCTTCTCGAAAACCACGCGCGGTGGCTGGTGTCCGAGGAAACTGCCCTCGTTCTCGAAGTGCCGGTTGGGGCCCTGCAACTCCCGGTGGCGGTGCTCCGGGAAAGCGGGGAGATCCCACCGGCCGTCTTCGTCCTGCACCCGAAGTGCGAGAGTCTGACCGGGGATGTCTCTGTCCCCACGGCGCCGCTATCCACGGCCCAGATCCGGGAGTATGTGCCGCGCCTGGCCGGGAAACACAGGGTGGATCCGAATCCGAGGCGGACAACCGAGCTCTTGAAACGGCTTGAGCGGTCCCGCCGGTGGATCCATCCGGTTTGCCTGAGTCTTGCCGAAGCGGGCCGGGTTGGGCAAAGTGTACCTCCGACTGCCGAGTGGCTTCTCGATAACGAGTACATCATTGAGAGCAACATACGGGAGGTTCAGCTGAATCTTCCCCGGCGTTTCTACCGCGATCTGCCGGTACTATCTGATGAGCCCTATCGGGGCTTGCCGCGCATCTATGGCCTCGCAATAGAACTGGTCTCCCATACGGACCTGCGCCTGGACAGGGAAAACATCCTTGCGTTTATCGGGGCCTATCAGGCTGTGGGCCAACTGTCGATAGGAGAGCTATGGGCCGTGCCCCAGATGCTCCGCATAGCCCTGATCGAGAGTATTCAAAATCTCGCCACACGGGCCCTGGCCGAGCTCCGGGAGCGCGGGAACGCCGACTTTTGGGCGAACAGACTGATCACGGCCAATCGGCGCGATCCCAACCAGCTCTTCTCCTTCCTGGCCGAGCTCGCCACGGCGCAACCCAACCCGAGCCCCTACTTTGCTTCCCAGCTGATCGACCACCTCTACGACGAGGAAGCCGCGTCGGGTCCGGTCCGCAGCTGGCTTGAGCGTACGTTCCGGAAAGCCTTGAGCGACATTGGCCTGCGTGAGCAGAACCGCCAGACCAGGGATCGGATATCGATCGGAAACGCATTCACAAGCTTGCGACAGCTTGCCCTGTTGGATTGGAGACGGATCTTTGAGGATCTGAGCGCGGTTGAGCGCGTGCTTCGGCTGGATCCGGCCGGCGTCTATCCCAAGATGGACTTCGAAACGCGCGATCGGTATCGCTGTGCGGTTGAAGAGCTCGCCCGGGGGTCCGGGGTGCCGGAGATCGAGGTCGCGCGGCGTGCCATCGAGCTGGCCGGGCGGGCGGCCCGGGAAGGGACCCGCGGCTTGGCCGGCGATGCCACCCGTGATGCGGCTCAAACCGAAGTGAAGAGAGACGATCGGGGGGCTCACGTCGGTACTTGTCTCGTCGGTGATGCGAGGCCGGATCTGGTGCGGCTTCTACATTGCCGCGAGACTGTGCGGCGGCGCGCTCTCCACTGGATTTTCCGCAATCACTCGCGAGTCTATTTACTCGGGCTGGGCTTATCGCTGACCCTATTGGTATCCCTGGCGGTCCTGTTTGGTCTGCGCGGGCAGGGGCTGGAAGTCCGGTTGCTCATGGCCTTGCTTCTGGTCGTCCCAATGAGCCAGCTGTCACTCGAGGTCCTGAATTACCTCGTGACGCGACTGCTCCCCCCCCGCACTCTTCCCAAGATGGATTTCGAGACCTTCGGGATTCCTGACACATGGCGGACGCTGGTCGTCGTGCCCATGCTGCTCGTGGACGCGGAGACCGTCCGGGCCGAGTTGGAGAAGCTCGAAATCCGGTACCTGGCCAACAAAGAGGGAAATCTGGTCTTTGGTCTTTTCACGGATTATACGGATTCATCGCGGGCGCACTGCGATGAGGACGAGCCTCTCCTGCGGATGGCGACCGAGAACCTGCAGGCCCTCAATCTCAGGTATTGCGCTGAGGGTGAAGAGCGTTTCTTCCTTTTTCACCGGGAGCGGAGATGGAGTGAATCCGAGCGCAAGTTCATCGGTTGGGAGCGTAAGCGCGGAAAACTGGAAGAACTCAATCGCCTGATCGATGGAACGCGGCCCGACGATGCCGGTCGCCTGGTGTATGTCGGCGATCCGGACGAGCTTTCCAACGTGAGGTTCATCATCACCCTGGACAGCGATACCCAATTGCCTCGTGGCGCCGCCCGCAGGATGGTCGAGACGCTGGCGCACCCTCTCAATCGGCCGCTGCTCGATGGCAAGGGTAGAGTCATTGCCGGCACCTACACCATCATCCAGCCGCGCGTCAGCCCGTCTTTGCCTAGCATGAGCGGCTCGCCCTTCAGCCGGCTCTTCTCCGATGTCGTAGGGATAGACCCATATACCAAGGCGGTTTCAGATGTCAATCAGGACCTCACCGGCGAGGGTTCATACTACGGCAAAGGCATCTATGATGTTCGCACTTTCAGCCGAGTGCTTTCCAAGACTTTCCCGGAGGAGTACTTGCTCTCCCACGACTTGATAGAAGGCGCTTACGTCCGGGTGGGCCTCGCCAGCGATATCGAGCTCTATGATGAATTCCCGCAGGATTACCTGAGCTACAGCAGCCGGCAGCATCGTTGGATTCGAGGCGATTGGCAGGTTGCGGAGTGGATCCTGCCGCGTGTTCCCCGACCCGGAGGGCGGCGTGGGCCGAATCCGATCTCCTGGTTCGACCGTTGGAAGATCTTCGACAACCTGCGTCGGAGCCTGGTGCCGGCGACCAGCCTGAGCTTGCTTGTGGCCTCCTGGCTCGTCTCCTTTCAAATGGCGTGGATAGCCCTCATTGTGGTCGGCGCGCAGATCGTTTTCACCCCTTTGGTCGAGCCCTTCACCTGGGTGACCAGCCGTCGGGGCCTGAAGAGTTTCTCGTTTTCAAAAATGGGACACGACTTCGTCAGGGCGATTGTCGATGCCTCGCTCCTTCCGCATCAGGCTTGGCTGGCTCTGGATGCCATTCTGCGGGTCGGGTATCGCCGGCTGGTCTCCCATCGCAACTTGCTCGAGTGGACCTCGGCGGAAGTGATGCAGTGGAATTCTCCGAGTCACATGCGGATGTTCGTCGGCTTGCTCAGCCTGGCCGGCGTCCTGAGCGCCGCTTTGGCTTGGGCGGTCGAGCGCTGGAGGCCATCGAGCCTCTTGGCGGCCGGCCCCTGGCTGGCCTTGTGGCTTGTATCGCCGCTTGTCGGTTGGCTCTTGACCCGCCGACCGAAGCCCAGGCAACAGCAGTTGGAGCTCGCCGATGGGGACTTGCGGTTGCTGAGGAGGGTTGCACGGCGAACCTGGGGTTACTTCTCGGACTTCGTGGGGGATAAGACATCGTACCTGCCGCCGGACAACTACCAGGTTTCTCATCGGAACCAACTGGCAATGCGTACCAGCCCGACCAACATCGGTCTCTGGATCGTGAGCGCGCTTGGCGCGCACGACTTCGGATATCTCACAGTCGACGGTGTGATCGATAAGCTCACCCGTACTTTGAAGACCGTCGGCAAGCTGGAGCGCTATGAGGGCCATCTGCTCAACTGGTATGACATCGAAACCCTGAGCCCGCTTGAGCCTCGCTACGTGTCCACGGTGGACAGTGGAAACCTGTTGGGTGCCTTATGGTGCATGGAGCATGGACTCGATGAGCTTATTCGTGTCCCCCTCCTGGATCTGAGGGCCTTTGAAGGCCTGCGGGACGCCGCGGAAATCCTGAGAGAGATCGTTAACACGGAAAGCAGGGGCGGCACGGCCGACAGCAAGACCGTTGCGGGGATGGATACAGGCCTCATCGAGGATCTCGTGCGCACTCTGGAAGCCCCTCCCGATCGGATTGCCGACGCGCTTGGCGTCTTGAGGCGCGTGGAGAGCATCGCAAAAACCCTGGCTGAGCAGGTGCGGGTGCCTGCTGCGCCCGCCAGGGCAGGCGAGTCCGCCGATGCCCGACCGGGGGTGGCCCACTGGGTCGGCGAGATCTCAAGCCAGGTATCGGCTTGGACGGCGCTTGCGGACCGCTACCTCACCTGGATCGAAATCCTTGATGAGAAGTCAGAAGATGATATAGCCCAACTGGGTGCGGAGGCCGTCGGCGCCTGGCGCCAGGGCCTGGGTCGCGCGCCCTCACTCCTTGATCTTGCCGACGGGCAGGTCGCCTGTATCCAGGTGCTCCAATCAATCCGGGAGGCGGCCCCCCGGGCCACAGGTCCCATGTTCGAATACCTTGACCGCCTGATTGCAGCTTTCGCGGAGTCGAGGTGGCTGGCCGGCGAGATACGGGCTCTCGGCGAGCAACTCGTTCAGGGTGGGCGCGCGCTCTCCGAATCCATCAACATGCGCTTCCTGTATGATGACCTGCGCCGGCTCTTTTCGGTCGGCTACAACGTCTCCGAAGGTCGGAGAGACAGCGCCTACTACGATCTCTTCGCGAGCGAGGCGCGGCTTGGCAGTTTCATCGCCATCGCCCGTGGCGACGTCCCCGTCGAGCATTGGTTCTCCATGAGCCGCCCCTACGGCGCGATCGGGCGCCGCCGTGTGCTCTTGAGCTGGACCGGCACCATGTTCGAGTATCTGATGCCGCTCATCTTCCAGCGCTCGTACGCCAACTCGCTCCTGGATAAGGCGACCAGAGACGCGGTATCGATCCAGATAGCCTACGGTCGCAAACGCCGCGTGCCCTGGGGAATCTCGGAGTCGGCTTATGGTGATTTGGACTTGGCCAAGACCTATCAATACAAGGCTTTTGGCGTGCCTGATCTGGGACTCAAGCGCGGCCTGGAAGACGAGGTTGTCATAGCGCCCTATGCCACCATGCTGGCGATCGACCTGGCCCCGCGAGAGACCGTGCGGAATCTGAAACGACTCGCCCAGTTGGGGCTGCTTGACGATTACGGCTATTACGAAGCCATGGATTTCAGCCGCCGGCCGGATCACGGGGGCGAGCGCGGGGTTATCGTCCGGGCGTACATGGCTCATCATCAAGGCATGGGTTTCCTGTCGCTTGCCAACTTCGTCCACGGCAACTCTATCCAGCGCCGTTTCCATGCCGACCCTCGTGTGCGCGCAGTCGAGCCCTTGCTTTACGAACGCATCCCGGTTCTTCCTCCGCTCAACCACATCTCCACCCGGGAGAAAGTGCCTTCGGTCACGAGCGTCCGCGAAGCGGCCCCCTCGGTGAGCAAGTTCAATACGCCCCATACCAGCACCCCCAAGACCCAGATGCTCTCGAATGGCCGCTATTCCCTTATGGTCACGAACGCGGGGGGTGGTCATAGCCGGTGGGGGGACCACGAGATCACACGTTGGAGATCCGACCGAACAGAGGACCGGTGGGGGACCTTCTGCTATATCCGCGAGCCCGATTCGGCCCGGGTCTGGTCCAACGCCTATCACCCGGTCGGGGGCAAGGCGGACACTTATTCGGCCGATTTCGCCCTGGACCGCGCCGTGTTTCGGCGCGTAGATGGCGGCATTCATTCCGATACCGAAGTCGTGGTATCCCCGGAAGATGACGTTGAAATCCGGCGGATCACGCTCGTCAACCGGTCGATTCGCACGCGCCGGCTGGAGCTGACGAGCTACATCGAGCTCTCAATGGCCCCACACGGCGCGGACCTGCAACACCCGGCCTTCAGCAAACTCTTTATCGCAACCGAAGCCTTGGGCGACGAGCGCGCCCTGCTCGCGCACCGCCGGTCTCGCAGCGAAACTGATTCTCCCATCTATGTTGCACACCGCCTGACACTTGAGGGAGCCGAGGCAGGGCCGTTCGAGTTCGAAACCGACCGGCGCCGTTTTATCGGACGCGGGCGAACGCTTGTGAATCCCATGGGGATCTTTCAGAAACTCACAAACAGCCAGGGATTTGTCCTCGATCCGATCCTGAGCCTGCGCCAGAGCGTGACCTTGCATCCGGGCCGGCGTGTCCAGGTCACACTCGTTCTCGCCGCGGGTGAGACGCGCGAGCAGGTTCTGAGGCTCGTGAGCAAGTACGGAGATGCCCACGCGGTCAATCGGGCACTGGATTTCGCCTGGGCCTCAGCCCAGCTCGAGTTGCGGTTGCTTCACATAAAGCCCGACGAAGCTCGCCGGTTCCAGCATCTGGCAAGCTGCCTGCTCTACCCCAGTCCTCTGATGCGCTCTGCAGCTGAATGCATCGAGGAGAACCATAAGGGCCAAGCCGGGTTGTGGCCCTATGGCATCTCCGGCGACCTGCCGATTGCCCTGGTCACCATAGGCGAGGCGCGCGACATCGCTCTGGTGCGTCAGATGCTCAAGGCGCACACGTACTGGCGCAAACACGGCCTCGTGGCGGACCTGGTGATCCTTAACGAGGAGCCCGGCGGCTATGAACAGCCGTTGCGCGAGCGACTCGAGGCTCTGATCCGGACCCATTCGATGCATACGGGAATCGACAAGCCTGGCGGAGTCTATCTTCGGAGCGCCGATCTCGTTCCTGAGGAAGACCAGACGCTGCTCAAGGCCTCAGCGAGTCTGGTGTTGGTGTCGGCTCGCGGCACATTTCCCCAGCAGTTGGGCATGCCTCTTGCCCCCCCTGAGCTGCCGGAACCCTTGGCGAAGAAACGCGCCCGGGGGGAGCCCTCACCGGTGCTGCCCTTTATGGAGCTGTCCTATTTCAACAGTTTGGGCGGTTTCACTCCGGATGGACGTGAATACGCAATCTATCTGGGGCCCGACACCAACACGCCGGCGCCCTGGGTGAACGTGATCGCCAACCCGACCTTCGGAACCCTGGTGAGTGAAACCGGGTCCGGCTTTACCTGGTACGGCAACAGCCGGCGCAGTCGCCTGACCCAGTGGTCGAACGACCCCGTTGTGGATCCACCGTCTGAGGCGATCTATGTTCGGGATGAGGAGACCGGCGCCTACTGGACGCCCACGGCATCGCCGGTCCGTGAGGAGACCGCCTACCGCACGAGGCATGGGGCCGGCTACACCATATTCGAACACAACAGTCACGGCATCGAACAGAAGCTTACGGTTTTTGTCCCCGTGGATGAGAATGGGGGAGATCCGATCAAACTCCAGAAGCTGCAGCTCAAGAACGATTCCTCCAGACCGCGTAGACTCTCGGTGACCTACTATGTGGAATGGACCCTGGGTGAGAATCGCGAAGCCTCGCAGATGCACGTCACGACCTCGTGGGATGATGAAGTCCAGGCCGTCTTGGCCCGGAATCGCGATCACCCGGAGTACGGGAATCGGGTGGCCTTCGCTGCCTTGACAGTGCCTGCGGGGTCATACACCGGCGACCGCACGTCCTTCCTCGGGCGGAATCACTCAAACGCGAACCCGGCGGCGATGGAGCGGGTGGGGCTATCAGGCCGGATGGGGGCGGGTCTGGACCCGTGCGCCGCATTGCAGGCGACGCTCGAAATGGCTCCGGGCGAGACGGCCGAAATCACCTGCATGCTGGGCGAGGCGGGATCGGTGGAGGAAGTCCGTAAGCTGGTTGAGACCTACCGCGGGGATCCGGCGTTCGAAGAAGCCTTGGGCCGGACCAGAGCGTGGTGGGATGATCTCCTGGGTACGATCGAAGTGCATACCCCCGAGCTTGCAGCGGACCTATTGATCAACCGCTGGCTGCTCTACCAGAGCCTGAGCTGTCGCATCTGGGGACGGTCGGCTTTCTACCAGTCCGGCGGAGCCTTCGGCTTCCGGGATCAATTGCAGGATGTCATGGCTCTGATTGGCATCCGGCCTGAGTTGGCGCGGGAGCATATCCTCATCGCGGCGAGCCGCCAGTTCGGTGAGGGGGATGTCCAGCACTGGTGGCATCCACCGGGTGGGGCGGGACTCCGCTCACGGATTTCCGATGACCTCTTGTGGCTGCCCTACGTCGTCGCTCAATACGTCCGCGCGACCGGTGATCGCGATATCCTGTTCGAGGAGGTCCAATTCCTCGACTCTCCTCGGCTCAAGGATGATGAAAATGAGGTCTTCTCCACACCCAAGGTGGCACTGGAGCGTGCCACGCTCTTTGAGCACTGCCGGCGGGCAGTCATGCACGGTCTGACCTTCGGTCCACACGGGTTGCCGCTTATGGGAACCGGTGACTGGAATGACGGCATGAACCTTGTCGGTGCTCTGGGCAAGGGAGAGAGCATCTGGCTGGCTTGGTTCCTGGCGGATGTGCTCGGTGGCATGGCCGATATGGCCGACTTGGTCGGGCAATCGGGATTCGGCCGCACCTATCGGGAAGAGCGAAAGGCGCTCCTTCAGCGTGTGGAACAAACTGCCTGGGATGGGAAGTGGTATCTTCGGGCGATCTTTGATGATGGCACGCCGCTGGGTTCTTCGAACAATGAGGAGGCGCAGATTGATTCCCTGCCCCAGTCATGGGCCTGGCTTGGGGGCGGCGCCGGCAAGGATGGCGCAGGTAACGATCGCGCAGTCGAGGCCCTGGAATCTGTGTGGAGCCATCTCGTTCGCGAGGATGAAGGCCTGGTGCTGCTCCTCGCACCTCCCTTCAGCAGTTCGGAGCCGTCACCCGGATACATCAAGGCCTACCCGCCGGGCGTGCGGGAGAACGGAGGCCAGTACACCCACGCCGCGGTGTGGTTCGCCATGGCCCTGGCGCGTCGAGGGGCCGGTGGGCGAGCAGCGAGTATCCTGCGCATGCTCAACCCCATAGAGCGCGCCCGCGATTCAGACTCGGTCTGGCGCTACGGGATCGAACCCTATGTCGCCGCGGCTGACGTGTACCGCCTGCCCGGGCGTATCGGCCACGGAGGTTGGTCCTGGTATACAGGCGCCGCTTCGTGGATGTACCAGGCCTGGGTTGGAGAAATCCTGGGACTCAAGGTGCGAGGGGATCACCTGGAGATCGCCCCCGTCATCCCGGCATCATGGGAAGGATTCAGCCTGCGCTATCGTCACGGCGAAGCCGTCTACGAGATCAGGGTCGAGAACCCGGAGGGCTGTGAGCGAGGTGTGGCGTGGGTGGAGATTGATGGAAAGCGCGGGCCGGATGGGGCGATTCCGCTGGAGCGGGGTCTCGTGAAGCACCGTGTCTTGGTGCACATGGGTAAACCTTGATTCATCATTCTCGGTGTTGCAATGTGAAGTGAACGAACCATGGTTGTGTGGCCGGACCTTTAGTGATTCAGTGTAGGGAGGGTCATATGACAGGGCGTCGGGTTGTAGTTGTCGGGGGAGGGGCAGCCGGTTTGATGGCCGCAGGGCAGGCTGCCCGGCTTGGGGCCGAAACGCTGCTCTTGGAGAAGATGGGTCGCCCGGGACGCAAGTTGCGCATAGCCGGCAAGGGGCGTTGCAACATCACGAATACGGCACCCCTGCCGGAGTTCATCGCCCATTTCGGGCGCAACGGACGTTTCCTTCGCCAGGCTTTCTCGCAGTTTTTCACCGCCGAACTTGTGGCTTTGCTTGAAGAGCTCGAGGTCCCCACGGTGACCGAGCGGGAGGGGCGGGTGTTTCCATCCAGTGGCAAGGCCGGAGACGTGGTGGACGCCCTGGTATGGTGGGCCGAAGAGTGTGGGGCTACCCTGCTGACTCGATCGCAGGTGGAGCGCCTGGTTGTCGAGCGAGGCCGGACGGTCGGTGTGCAGGTGTCGGGCGGGCGAGTTCACCTTGGGGGCGCGGTGATCATCGCTACCGGCGGGGCGTCCTACCCGGCCAGTGGGTCAACGGGAGATGGGTATCGGCTGGCCGAAGCGGTGGGCCACACCATTGTGCCGATTCGACCCGCGCTGGTCCCCCTGGAGGCGGCCGGCGACCTCGCCCCCAAGTTGCAGGGTCTTAGTCTGCGCGACGTGACTGTCCGGTTGTGGGTCGACGGGAAGAGGCAAGCCGAGACCTCTGGCGAAATGCTCTTCACCCACTTCGGTCTTTCCGGGCCGATCATCCTCGCTTTGAGCAGACAGGTGGTGGACGCGCTGCGCTTGGGCCGGCAAGTGGTCGTTTCCATTGACCTCAAGCCCGCTATCGATGATCGCGAGCTGGAGGCGCAGCTTCTGCGCGACCTGGCCGCCACCGGCAAACGGAAGTTCCGCACGTTGCTCAAGGGCCTACTGCCCAGAAAACTCGTCCAGGTGTGTGCGGACTTGACCGGCATCCCGCCGGATAAGGTGGCGCACCAGATAACAGCTGAGGAGCGTAAGCGGCTGCGGATGTGGTTGAAGGATTTCCGCATAGAGGTGATCGGATACCGTCCTTTCGCCGAGGCGATCATCACCGCCGGTGGTGTAGACACGCGAGAAGTCGACGCGCGCACGATGGCCTCACGACTAGTGGAGGGACTTTATTTCGCCGGGGAGGTACTGGATGTGGATGCTGACACCGGCGGCTATAACCTGCAAGCCGCGTTTTCTACCGGCTGGGTAGCCGGTAGGTCTGCGGCGCAAGCAGGACAAGAGGAAAAGGAGGCTCGCAATGGGAGACAAGGGTAAGAAGGCTAAGGACAAGGGTCGGAAACAGCAGATAGCGAAGCACGACCAGCAAGCGAAGAAAGCCAAGAGGAAGCAGGAGCAGCAGAAGCAGAAAACCCCGTAGCCGGGACTTGGAAGGCAGCGGGTTGAAGGCCCGTTGCCTTCCAGCGACTTGAGGGTCATGACTGCGTTCGGCGGCCTGAACAAGGAAGAGCGCCGTCTGGGTCGATGAGGTTGCGAGGGGGGGCAGGGCGGGCACCCTGAGGATTACGCTGCCGCAAAATCGCTGGCCTACCTGTACATGGCCTTGATCGCACCCCAGGTGGAAGGTTCGGTGGCATCGGGGCAGTCATCTTCGGTCAGAATCACCGTGTGTGTCGAATCGACCCAGGCGCCATACTTTACACGGCCATATATCTTCGAGGAGAAGTCGGGACAGTCTGCGCCCCAGTAGTTGAAAAGCGCCATAACGAGCGCGTCAGGTCCAGAATGGGCATACCATATGTCCCATGTACCATTGTCGAAGATGTCGTTGGCCTCATCGGGCCAAGCCCCGCCGTTGAACGAGGGGGCCGCTGAAGGCGGATCGCTCTGTATGTAGACCCCACACTCCTCATTGTGCGCAATGAGATTCCTGATGCAGTCGCCGCCGCAGTGCCCATAATAGTACATCCCATCATGGCAATAGGTTATCTCATTATTGTCGAAACGGGGGGCGGAGTTTCTGATCTCCGCTCCATAGAAACAGTCTGTGATCTGATTTCCCTCAAACAACGGCCGGTGATGTCCATACACATCGAAGCAGCCCACCCCCATGGAGCAGTTGCTCATGATGTTGTCGCGAAAGACCGGCATGAGTACCTCATCAGAATTCCCTATGACACCAATCCCGTAGCTCACATCCTCGAAGGCACAGTCCTCGACAGCTATGTCAGTACAGTCATAGCACCGGACCCCGTATGTCAAACACATGGGGGGGCCGCAACTATCGTTGATCAGCAGGCGTATGGAGAACCCTGAAACCCGAGCTCCTTCGCAGTTGCCGAGTTGGATCCCTGGACACACCATCGCAAATCGCTATGGTGGTCACATCCCGACCACCCTCGCCTATGAGGGTGACACCGGCCCCGGGCCAGATACGAGTCTGCGGATCATATGCGCTCGTGATGTAGGTCCCTGGAGCCACCAATACGGTATCCCCATAGGAGGCCGAATTCAATCCGGCATTGATGGTAGGACATTCGGACGGAACCCGCCACGTGCGAGCAGAGACGAATGGCGCCAATGCAAGCGCCGCAATGCAAACAAGTAAGGCTGACCGTCTCACACTCTCGCACACCCTGTTGGAATTATAGCATAGGTCGGGGGTTAAGCCAATGATTCTAGTGCCGGCACTTGAGGCGGATGAGGTTGTGGAGGGCGATGGTCCTGACCTCGACTTGAACGGGTCATCCGTCGAGTAAACGAAGATTCCACTGCTGTGTGTGCTGTACCAGAGCGTATCGCCATAGAATCTTGTCGCTCGTATGGCTGTCCCGAGGAGTGACGTTTCGGCCAGCTTTGTTACGGAGGTGTCGCTGTACGAGTAGGCTCGGCATTTCCCTCCGTATTCGAGGGTGAGCAACATGCCGGAGGAAAACCTGATTGATGTATCCGAGACTTTGCCGATGTATTCAAGCCACCCTACATACACTATACGATGTCTAACGTTTCCTGCATAGCGTCTTGGGCGGCCAATCGGTCTCGGGCGTTACGGACCACTGACGTCGATATCAAGGCCGTATATCACTTCGTCGTCGGACCACCAGCGCACTTCGACAAGATGGGTGCCGTCCGCGATGGCCGTCCAGGATTCGGTCTTCGGTTCATCCACGCTGGTGTTTCCTACCGAGCTACTCATGCCGGGGCTATAGATGATCAGTCTTCTCAGGCCGAGATACCCTGTAACCTGGGTCATGGTCACCGTAAGGTTCTGTCCGGTGGTAAGCTCCACGGCGAAATAGTCTCCGTCGAGATAGCAGGCTCTCAGGCTGTCGTAGTGCCCCGGATCCATTGGCACAGCGTCATACCAGAAGTCATTGTCCTCATAGGAGTCATCGGGGCATGGTTCGGATGTGTCCAGCCTGAGGTCATACACCACGTAATGATGATCGGCGTAGTACTTCCACACTGCCAGGTAGTAAGTGCCGGGCAGGAAAGAATACTCGAAGCTCACGGCGGAGTCCCCAATCTCAAAAGAGCTCCCCAACGTTGTATAATAGTCTCCTCTGGCGTTCGCCCAGTATATCTGCCATCCAGTATACGTGGTATCCATGTTCCTCATCCGCGTGGTCGCGGTCACCTTCGCGGCCGTGTCAAGCGTGAAACTGTAGAAGTCCCACCTCTCATCGCCACCGCAGGATGTCAGCATCGGGTAGGTGATGCCGATCTCTATGGGCGCTGCCGTTTCGACATTGTCATTGGGCTCGAATTCATCGCCCCTCTCTTCACATACAAAAGGACCGGCCCTGAAACTGAAGGTATAATCCGCGGCGAGGTTATTCCCTTCGGTGTCCATGCAGAATGAAGAGACACGGACGCGGTAAGTGCTGTCCGCATCAAGAAGGCCGTCGAAGTGGAGCGTGAGCTTCTTCTCGCTGCTATCGTATTCTCGCTGGACGATGTCCCGCCCGAGGACATACACCGAATCCAGGCTTGACTCTTCCATGTCCCTGGAGAACCACACGGATATGGCGGTGGCCAGGTCCACTCCCTCCGCTCCGTTCTCCGGATAGGTCTGAGTCACCCGGGGAGTCGTGACTACGACTCCGCCACCCTCGTCGCCGCATCCAACGAGCAAGACAAGAGAGCCGGCAAGCAACAGGAACATGAGATATAAGCGCGTCATGTGACACCTCCCTGCATGTTGGAACCATCCATGAAACCCGATATCACATGTCGCCCAGGAAGTCAAATGAACTTGGAGCCTCTATCGGGTGGTACAAGATCCCGAGTCTCAAGATGGTACCGACACCGGAGGCAGCTCAGTGACGACATCCTCAGGTATCGACTTCCCCGACAGCCGTGCAAGATCATCCTTGCCTGCAGTAACGTCGACCTTCTTTCCCCTTAGGATTGAGATCACGAAGTGATGACCATCCTCCGGCTTCAGAGGATTCTTAGAGGTGCGCAGGTGCCCCGACCCGTGGCCCCAAGAGAAAGCCCCTGAATGTCTTGAGGTTCAAAGGCTTGCTTTGGTGGCGGGGGCCCGCTACACACACCAAAAGAGGAATTTCCCACCCATCG
>CAZRAU010000002.1:14199-86827 GCA_964598025.1 uncultured bacterium | reverse complement strand
GGGGGGCGCGGTGGGTGGCCCCCCCGCCCCCCAGACTCCATGGTGGTCGGGGGGCGCCCCCCGCTACAGGCCCCGCCCGCCAAAACCCGTCGGCCACAGAAAGCCGACACTACACGGGGGCGGAGCGAAGCCGTTCGCGGAGCAGTGAATGTCGTCCTGAAGAGCGAGCGGACGGCGAGCGCAGCAATACCGTCGCGCACAGAGACGCGACGCTACAAGGACGGGGGCGCCTATGGCCGCGGACCGAACTCCATGCCATAGAAGACCGCCATGAGGCTGCCCAGCCTGGGATTCGCGCTATAGAGCCGCAGCCCGGATCCCACTTCGACCGAACACCAGTCCGTCAAGTAGAGATTGAGACCCGCGCCCACTATGGCTTGTTCGAGCCCGAGCCTTTTCGTTTCGCCTTCGATGATGCCGATCCCCGCGATACACTTCAGGCTGAGCACGCCACGGAAGTTCCCGAAGTCATGGACCCTGTAAGAAGCCTCAGCCGCCATACCTTGGTAATACCCGACTGCCAGGGTCAGCCGGTCAGCAAGGAATAGATCCAGCATGATCTTGTAGTCCTCGGTCCGCCGGGTTTGCTCGGCTGCGACATACAGGCGGTGGATCGGACTCTCGGCGATCGTGCCGTTCGGATCCTCCCTTGCATTGAAATCATCATGCTTATGCAGCACGAGATGTTGGTACATGTCGTCGAGCTCGATCAAGCTGCCGCTGCAAAACAGCAGCCGGGCCCCGTAAGGCAGGCCGCGGTAGGAGGAGGGGAACTCCCGCCTCCAGAGAAATCCCACCATATAAAGACCGTAACCCAGATGCAGGTGGTCGGTGTAGTAGTGGATTTCCTCGTTTCCGACGCGACTGCCGTAGTACTCATCCGGGTCGTTCACCAGCCGGTAGGTCGTTATCCCCCACCCCGCAGAAAGCCCGATGGTCATGGCGGGGGAAAACAAAGCGCCCTCAATTCGCTCCGCTCCATCCGCATGCACATTCTGGGCCAAACCCACGATCATAAGCATCAAGGAGGTCGCGGCAACAACCGACCGACGGGCCGTGGACGGGCTCGCCGTGGATGTTCTTCTCCGAAGCAATGATGTCATCTTGGTGACCTCCTCATGCACGGCTTCCAGTATAGCACAGGCCGAATACGCATTTCAATCGAAATCGGGCCATAATTGCGGTGTAAACCGTCAATATGCACTATTTAGAGCATTATTTGTGCATATTGGGCATTTGCCGTCAGTCGGCCGTAAGCCTCGCAATTCCTATTCATCTATATGCACTGGAGAGGTTTGCTTGCCGATTGAGGCACTGCTCCGCCCATGAGGGGCCGCTGGGGCAGTGGGGCCGGGCCTTGGGGCGCGCTTCGGCCGCCCCGTGTCTCGCATGAGGACGACAGCGAAAAACACCTAAAGTCCATCGCATTACACGTCGAAACCCATCAACGGAGGTCACCAATGACAGTATTTGGGTCTAGTTACGTAGCATACCATCAGCTCGCCACAACAAGGAATAACCCGCCCGACCCGGATCGCCGCATTGCATCGCCCGGCGGCCGGAAGTCAGTGGGCTCGATTTCGGTCCCGGTGAAGTCGATCGGCGCATTCCATCCAGGCAAGGCCCGTCCCGCGAACGACGGCGTGCGCGGAGAGTGCTGCCCTACCCGGCGGCCCGGGTCCGACAACAGGCAAGCTGAACCCATCAGGGAAATTGCGGCAGTTCGCGTAACCGGCCTGTCAACAAACCCATAGACAATGACGAGCAGCAAGAAGACTCGGCCGAGGAAGGAAAGCCATGCGCACGACCATCAACTCAATCGCATTTGTGCTCCTGTTTGTACTGGCCGCCGGCGTGTACGCACAGGAAACAGAATATTCCGACCGTACATCGGGCGGTGCTCAGTATTACGTGTATACCGGCAAGGACTGGGAGCTCCAAATCAACGTCTACATCTGGGGCCATGTTCTCAAGCCCGGAATGTACTCGGTTCCGAGGACCACCGACCTCATCGGCGTGATATCCCTTGCCGGTGGTCCGGGACAGCATGCTAATCTGAAGAGCGTCAAGGTGGTCCGCAGCAACCCCGGGGCTGAAATCCTCAAGGTCAATGTGCTTGATTACATGCAAACCGCCAACGCGGGCCCGGTGCCGGTGCTTCACCCTGGAGATACCGTTATCATACCCGGCAGCAAGGCCCATGCGCTGTCCAGGATGGTGAGCTTCGTCTCCCAGCTGGCGATTGTTGCAAACGTCTATTATCTGTTCTTCATTCATGGCAACTGATCGACGACCTGCCGGGTGGGACCGGGCCCATATGCGGTCCGGCCGGCGCCAACCGAATAAGCATAGAACCTCAAGAGATGAGGAGACATCATGACAAACGAGATCGAAGAAACCCATCATGACTACCTGTTCGTGATCCATGAGAGAAGGTGGATCATAGTCCTTGCCTTCATAGGCGTTCTCGCCGCAACGGCCTACTTCACCTTCACATCTCCCAATGTGTATGAAGCGAGCACGACGCTGATGGTCGATCCCGGCGCGAGAAGCAGCGCCGTCCTGCAACTCGGTTACCGGCCGACAGGATCCAACCTGCTTCAGAACTACTGCCAGGTGATACGGAGCAGGACGGTCGCCGAGAAGACCGCCGAAAGGCTGGCGGACCACCGCAGCCATCCTTCCAGACCCGCAGCTTCATCACTCGTTGACGACGTGGCCCGGAGCATATCCGCAACACCCGTCCGCGGCACCGATATGATCAGCGTGACCGCACGGGCATCGACGGCCGAGGAGGCCGCCCTTATCAGCAATGCCGCCGTGGATGTCTTCATCGAGCAGCAGATTTCTCTGCTTCGGGGCGAATACACCGAACAGAGGCACTTCCTGGAGGAACAGATTCCACTGATTCTCGATAGGTTGCAGGAGGCGGAAGAGCAGCTGAAAGAGTTCAAGGAGGCCAATAAGTTCGTAGCGTTATCCGAAGAGGCCAGGGCCGTCACGGAAAAACTCGCCGAGTTCGACAAGATGTATAGTGAAGCCCAGACGGATATAAACACATCAACAAGCCGTCTCGACTACCTGCGCGCGCACCTCGCCGAGCAGCAGAAGAATCTGCCGGAGGATATCGCAAAAGTGTCGAGTCCATACCTGCTCGAGCTGCGCAAGCAGATCGTCAATCTCGAGACCGCCTACTCAATGTATCTCGTGCAGGGCCTGCCGGGCGACCATCCCAAGATGCTCGACCTCAAGGCCGGCATAGACGAGGCCAAAGCGAACCTGGTCAAGGAGAGCCGCGAAATCGGAACTCAGAGAATCCCGTCGCTCGACCCCCTGTCATCGGCCAGGGAGCTCTTCGATAACATTATCGGTCTGGAGGCTGAGATGGTGGCACTCGAAGCCAGGCGAGACGCCCTCTCCTCGGTTCGCAAGACATATGCCCGGAGGTTGGAATCGCTTCCGGAGACCGAGCTCGATCTTGCCAGGTTGGAAAGAGAGAGAGAACTCAACGCCAATACCTACCATATGCTCGTGCAGAAACATGAAGAGGTCAAGATTGCCGAGGCCGGCAAGATGTCGAATGTCAGCATCGTCGACAGGGCGCAGCTCCCCACGGCACCCATTGCGCCAAGGAAGGCTCGCAATCTTATATTCGGAGCCGTGGTGGGGCTGGTCCTCGGTCTCGGCGGCGCTTTTGCCATTGACTACGCCGATACGTCAGTAAAGACACCCATGGATGTGGATAGGACCGGCAACCTGACCATCATAGGGAGCATCCCGAAGGTCAAGGCGAATTCCCGTAAGCATGACCGGGCCTCAGGGATTGCAGCACACATGATAACGCAGCACCCGGCCCGGTCGCCGCTGGCCGAGTCCTACCGTACGATAAGGACGAATCTGCAATATATGAGCCCGGACAAGCCCATCCGGACACTGCTGATATCGTCACCGATACCGGGTGAGGGTAAATCCACCATTGCGGCCAATCTGGCCGTCACGATGGCCCAGATGGGCCTGAAGACCCTGCTGGTCGATTCGGACTTCCGCAAACCGGTTTTAAGAAAGGTATTCGGCGTCCTCAGGGAGGAAGGTCTCACCGATCTCCTGATGGGCAGGATCGGACTCGATGAAGCCGTGGCGACTACCGACGTCGAGAACCTGACCTTGCTGCCTGCCGGAGGAATACCGCCGAACCCTTCCGAGCTTCTTGGCTCGAAGCGAATGGAAACCCTCATCGAACAGTTCAAGAACGACTATGACTTCAGTATATTCGACTCGCCCCCGGTGCTTGCCGTGACCGACGCGGCCATACTCGGATCGAAGCTCGATGGCGCCATACTCATAGCCCGCGCCGGCAAGACCGACAAGGCGGCCCTGAGCCGCACACGCGAGGTCCTGGACAGAGTCAGAACCAATGTGCTCGGAGTCATCATGCACATGGTCACGCCCGTATCCGGACGCTACTCATACTACACAAACTATTATTACTACCACTCTTATTACAGCGACGACAAGTCGGAACGCAAGAAGCACAGCAAGAACAAGAAGAGCAAGGAACGCGAAACCGTACACGCAGCATGACCGATGCCGTCCTGCGGTCTTGGGACGGGTTTCGATAACATAGTCGGCCTGGAGTTCTCACTTCCGGGCATGACGGCTTCATAGGTTCTCGTTTCGGAAAACGGTTCTGTAACCGACGGGGGATTCGTGTACCCTGTAACCGAAAAACAGACTTGTGCATCGAACTCGGAGGTCCGGCCTCAGGGGCTTGTTCTGAGTCAAGGCACCATAATCGGGAAGGACATCTCACCCGGTCTTCCCTGGTACGTCGTTTATACCAGGTGTCATCATGAGGCGCGGGTAGCCGGGCATCTGGCGCAGAGATCCTTCACCGTGGTCTTCCCCAAACACAAGACCTGGAGCAGGCGCAAAGACCGCAGAAAGGTCATCGATGTACCTCTCTTCCCGGGATATCTCTTCGTCCAGACCGAACCGTTCCCGCAGCGCTTCGCCCGGATGCTTGAAACCCCCGGACTCGCAAGAATTCTGGGCAACGGGAACGGCCCCGAGCAGGTCGCACCAAGCGAGATGCAGAGCCTGATAATCCTGCTGTCGTCGGACCGGGTGCTCGAGCCGCATCCGTATTTCGAGGAGGGCGATGAGGTCATCGTGGTCTCCGGCCCACTCAAAGGCGCGATCGGCCATATACTGGCGACCCGGCCGAACAAGCGGAAACTGGTGATATCGGTGGAACTGCTTGGCCGCTCCGTAGCCGTGCACCTCTCGGATGAGGAAGTTGACAGGTTTTAGGAACCGGGACCTCACCCGCCACCGGCAGGGCCGGAAACCCGCGGCCATCCCGGTCCCGCCGGCCATGCCGGACAATACCACCACGGAAATGCCACAGACGCGAACATGTGTGGAGTAGCCGGAATATACCGGAACGGCGAAGTCGCCGCGGGGGCCATTACGGCAGCGCTCGGGCGGATGACGGCCGTCATGGACCGGCGCGGCCCCGATGATTCCGGTGTGTTCACATCCGGCCACGGACCCGTCGGCCTGGGACATACGAGGCTGTCAATCATAGATCCATCGGCCGCCGGCCACCAGCCCATGCCCAACGAGACCGGGCGGATCTGGACAACCTACAACGGTGAGATATACAACTTTCCCGACCTCCGCCCCGAGCTTCAAGCATGCGGCCATGTCTTCAAGAGCAACACGGACACCGAGGTGCTTATCCATGGTTACGAGCAGTGGGGCATCGAGGGTTTGCTGACCCGCCTTCGAGGCATGTTCAGTTTCGCTGTCTATGACTGCCGGGGCACCGCACCGCCGCGCCGGCGTCTCTTGCTGGCCCGCGACCGGTTCGGCCAGAAACCGCTCTACTATGCTCATTCCAGCGCCGGTTTCGTCTTCGCATCGGAGATCCGGGCCATCCTTGCGTCCGGGATGGTCGAACCGGAAATCGACCCCCCGGCGGTCGGCTCTTACCTGCACTTCGGCCATGTGCCGCCTCCCGGCACCGTTTACCGCGGGATCTCCGCCCTCAAACCCGGCCACTACCTGGTTGTGGACCAGAGTGGTCCGGCGGAGCACCGCTACTACGATCTGAGCAAGGCATGTCGCGAGAACTCTCTCTGGGACATGACTGAATCCGAGGCTATCGACCGCGTTCATTCATGTCTATTGGACACCGTGAAATGTCACCTGATAAGCGATGTCCCGATTGGTGTCTTCCTGAGCGGCGGCATCGACTCGAGTTCCATCGTGGCTGTCATGAGGCAGTTGGACCACCACCCTATAAGAACCGTATCCGTCGGCTTCCCGGGCACAGCCTATGACGAGAGCGGCTTCGCCAGGCGAGTCGCCGACACCTACGCCACAGACCATGTTGAGGTCACCGTGAGCGGCGCCGATCTCCGGGATCACATGGAGCGAATACTCGATGTCGCGGACCAGCCGACCGTTGACGGTGTCAACACCTACTTCGTTGCGCTCGCGGCAGCCCGTGCGGGGCTGAAGGTGGCGCTGTCGGGCCTTGGTGGCGACGAGATCTTCTGGGGATATCCATCGTTCAGGTGGATACCCTACCTCCACAGATTGCACCGCGCCGTTTCGTGTCTACCTATGGGCAGACTCCTGGCCGGCAGACTTCTCAATACCCGCGGGCGGTCGCGAACCGCCAAGCTGGCTTCCATCCTTTCCGGGGGCGGATCCGTCCCGGACATCTACAGGTCCTACAGGCAGATATTCACGGTAGACCAGATCAGAGGTTTGCTGGACCCGGCCTTTGCTCGCGAGGCGACAGGACATATTGGAACCGCGGCTCCGGAAGGCCTGCCCCACAAGACCATACAGGGCCAGGTCGGGTTCCTGGAGACCACCCGCTATATGGCGAATCAGCTCCTGAGGGACACGGACGCCTTCAGTATGGCGCACTCCCTGGAGGTTCGGTCGCCCTTCGTCGACCATGTCCTGGTGGAACTGCTTGCGCGCATCCCCGACCGTCATAAGGTCGGCGGCGCGGGGCCGAAACCCCTCCTGGCGAAGGCCCTGGAAAACGGGTTGCCGCGCGAGGTAGTCCACCGGCGAAAGCAGGGCTTCGTGTTCCCGTTCGATACATGGCTCAGGAAGAGCCTGAGAGAGTTCACTGAGCCCATCCTCGAGAGTCCGCATCTTAACAAGCCTTATGTTCGATCGCTCCTGCGCGGTTTTGGAGAAGGCGGAGTGCATTGGTCACGGGTCTGGAGTCTGGTCGTCCTGAACCACTGGCTGAAGGACGCTCTATGAATCACGTGGGCCAGGCCTGCGAGGCAACTCCGGTCACTGTGGTCGAGCCGTCGCGCGGTTGGCTCTCGCTGCGGCTGCGCGAGATCTGGCAGTACCGCGAGCTGCTCTATTTCCTGACGTGGCGCGATGTCAAGGTGCGATACAAACAGACCGCCATCGGCTTCTTGTGGGCCGTGCTTCAGCCTGCGACCAAGATGCTGGTTTTCAGCCTGGTCTTCGGACGCCTGGCGAAGATCGGCTCGGAGGGTTTCCCGTACCCGGTGTTTGTCTATGCGGGGCTCCTGCCATGGGAGTTCTTCGCCGGCGCCGTCACCAGAAGCGGCGAAAGCGTGGTGGGGAGTGCCAACCTGATAAGAAAGGTCTACTTTTCAAGAATCATCATCCCCATAGCCGCAGTCGGGGCTTGCCTCGTCGATTTCGCGGTATCGTTCGGGATCCTCATCGTCTTGATGATCTTCTACGGCATCGTGCCGACCCTGAACGTACTGATGGTGGTGCCCCTGGTGATGGCCGTGGTCATTGCCGCGCTCGGCGTCGGAATGCTCATCAGTGCGCTGAATGTGGCATACAGGGATTTCCGCTACGTGCTTCCCTTCCTTATACAGATCTGGATGTTTCTGACTCCGGTAATATATCCGGTCGGAATTCTCAACGGTCCGTGGAAGTGGGTGGCGCATGTAAACCCGATGGCCGGCATCGTCGGCGGCTACCGCTCCGCCATCCTGGGCACTCCCTTCAGATGGACCGAGCTGGGCGTGTCTACTCTGGCCGCCGCCGTCTTGTTCGCGTGTGGACTGGTTTACTTCAGGAGGATGGAGCGATGGTTCGCCGACATAGTGTAGGAGTGGGGCTGTTGAAAAAGCGGGCTGTATCAGGCTGGTCAAGAACAGCCAGATGCGAGGCTTGCGAAGGCTCAGGGAGCGAGGCGTACTTCAGCGTACGCCGCAGGGCCGGGAGTCGAGCATAATGAAGCAGATGGGTGTTCTTGGGCAGCCTGGAGTCCCGGTTTTCGGGGGGGCGCTGTGGGACCTTTGACCCTCGAGCGCCTGAAAAAGCGTGTCACGGACCTGGTACCACGTCGCATCAGGGAGACATACGGATCCCCCAGGGTCGTGCACCACGTTTCCTATGACAACGCGTACCACTGTTGTACCCAGCGGACGGCCAGCCGGATGCTGAAGGATGTATTCTCAGATCCGCTGTTCTATTGTTACTCGGGGCTTCGGCCATTGCCTTTCACTCAGGATCCGGAGCGCGTCCAGGATGCCCGGATAGACGAACCCCTCCCCGGGAAGACCATAGGCACGAACCTGTACATAGACTACTCGACCTTTGTGAATCTCCCTAAACCGAACGCCTACAAGGCATTCTTCGTGTTGAGGGACCCTCGTGACATAGTGACTTCATGGTATTTCTCGGCCAGGTATTCTCATCGACCGACCGGTCTGATCCCGAAGTTCCGAAAAGACCTTGCATGCCTTGATCTCCATGCGGGGCTCAGGTACGGCATTGACACCTTGTGGGACCGGGGGCTCTTCCATGCCCAGTTGTCATGGATGAACGCGGCCGGAGCCCGCGTGAAACTCTTCCGATATGAGGACCTGGCAGCAGATCAGTCGGCATTCCTGCACGGCATTCTCGAGTTTCTGGATGTGAGGATGCCCGCAGACGAGTTCGACGTATTGTACCGCGCACACACCTTCGAGGTCAACTCGGGGGGGCGGAGCGTCGGTCAATCCGACCCGGCGTCCCACTACAGGATGGGCACGGCAGGTGATTGGCATAACCACTTCGACCGGGCGGTGACCGCCTACTTCAGGGAGATCACCGGTGATCTCCTGGAGCGACTGGGGTATTCAGACTGACGGTTCCTCCATCTATTCGGACACCGGCGATCCGGAGACTCAACCGGTGAGGAGACTCTGGTCTTGAGCACCACAATCAGTAACCGGGAATACGGATCATGAAACCATTGGCAATAGAAGCCGCAAACATCGGCAAGCGTTACCGGCTCGGCCAGTATGTCGGAAGCGGAATGTACCAATACGGGGCGTTGCGCGAGAGGGTCGCGACGGCCATGAGGGCGCCCCTCCGGCTCCTGAGGAAACCGGCGCGGGTGGACGGGGTCCCCCCGTCCGTGGACGTCTGGGCGCTCCGGGAGGTCTCATTCGGCGTAGAAGAGGGCGAGACCCTGGGACTCATAGGGAGCAATGGTGCCGGCAAGAGCACGTTGCTGAAGGTGCTCTCCAGAATCACGGAGCCGACCGAAGGCAGGGCTACCATAAGGGGCCGTGTCGGCAGCCTCCTCGAAGTCGGCACGGGCTTTCATCCGGAGCTGACCGGGCGGGAGAACATATATCTCAGCGGCACCATCCTTGGAATGAGCCGCAACGACGTGCGGAGCAAATTCGACCGGATCGTCGGCTTCGCCGGCATTGAGAGATTCGTGGACACACCGGTTAAGCGATACTCCAGCGGCATGTGGGTGAGGCTCGGATTCGCCGTGGCCGCCCACCTGGAGCCGGAGATCCTGCTTGTGGACGAGGTGCTTGCAGTCGGTGACGCCGTGTTCCAGAGGAAGTGCCTGGGGAAGATGGGCGACGTCGCCAGGGAAGGCCGAACCGTGGTATTTGTCAGCCACAACATGGGTGCGGTGGCCAAGCTCTGCACTCGGTCTATATGGCTCGACGACGGCCGCCTCGAGATGTCCGGCGAGACCGGAGAGGTGATCACCAGGTATCTCTCGTCCAAAGGCGGCATGAGCGCCGAATACGCCGTGACCGACCCAGCCGAGGCCCCGGGAAACGGCAGCTTCATCCTCCGCGCTGTCCGCGTCAAGGACTGCGAGGGTTCCGGGCGCGGCGCCATCGATACGCGACATGATTGCTTTGTCGAAATCGAGTATGAGCTGGCCGGGCCCGTACCCGGCTTACGCGTCGGGTACCGACTCCTGGCCTCCGACGGCACGATCGTGCTCAGCTCCACCGACCGCGACGGCGCGTGCCGGGCCGAGGCAGACTGCGCGCCCGGAGCCTATGTGAGCAGATGCACGATCCCCGGAGGTTTTCTAAACAGAGGCCGGTACTCGATTTCGCTCGGGATCGACATCCCGAAGGTGGAATCGATACTTTTCATGGATAGCGTCGTGTCCTTCGACGTCGAAATCGCGGGCGACCTCGACGGCACAACATCAGATAACAGGCTCGGACTCGTATGCCCTCGACTGCCGTGGCATGTCCGGCACTTGAATACCCAACCCCACCGACGTCCGGCTGCGAACCGGCGGCTGCACGGCCGCCGGTTCGCCCAGATCAAGGCACCCCGATGCTGAGCTCCTGCCCTGCCTGCGGGTCCACATCCAACAGGCCTATAGTGGAGGATCTCGGGTCGGAGGTTTTTCATCTCTGTCCGGAATGCGGACTCCAACACATCAGCAGGCTCGACACCACCCAACCGGTCTTTCAGGATTTCTCCGAGGCAGCGCCGGCGATGCCGGCACACGGAGAGGGCAACGGGGCGGGGCTGTCGCTCACCGCGAACGAACGTGCCATCCTGCGCTGGCTCAGGCGCAATCTGCCCCCCCGCGCGCCGGTGCTCGAGATCTGCTTTGAATCAGGGCGCTTTCTCATGGGTTTGAAATCCACCGGCCTGAGTCCCATGGGAATGGATCCCCTGCCCGCACACGTCGAGGCGCTTCGAAGCCACGGATTTGCGGTGGCCACCGGATCGGTGGAGGCTTATCCCGGAAACTGGCCCGAGCCCAGGGCGGTCGTCATGCTGGAGAGCCTTGTACGCTTCCCCGACCCCACGGGCCTTGTCAAGAGCATCAGGCGGCGGTTTTCCGAAGCCACTCTGTGCCTGAGCGTCCCAACCCCACAGAGATCTTTGAAGGTTCCGGAGTTCAACCGCCGCCTCGACTACCCACCCCATCATCTGACCCGCTGGACACGTCAGGCCCTTGAGCGCTTGCTCGCCCGTTCCGGGTACCGGGGCCGCTGCTGGATGTGTCATGTGCACATGAATTGGGGCTGCGGTTCGATCAAGAAGAAACTTCTCAGAATCACGTATGCGGCGTGTCTGAGGCTGCTCGGGGAGTTCGACTACTCGATCTGCGCAGTAGGGTTCCCCAAGTCGGACCGGAACCGGAAACCATGAGCAACGGCAATTCAAGTCCGGTCGCACGTCCCATCGCACCACACCTGAAATGTGCGCTGGGACGATCGGCGCGCCGGCTGCTCCCGCCGGGACTGAAACAACCCCTGAGACAGATCTACAGGAGGCTGCCCTACTGGTGGCGGGCGGGTGAGACTCTGCGAACCACGTATGCATTCCTGAAGGAGTCGGAAATGTGGAGCCGCGAGCAGATGCTCGAGTATCAGCGTTCCCGGCTCGTGGAGCTCATCCGCCATGTAAGCGTCAATGTCCCGGCATACAGGACGGCTCTGACCCTGCTTGGCATCGGCTCCAATGACATAGAATCGGTCGACTCGATCCGCCGATTACCCTGTTTGACGAAGGATGCGCTCCGGCATCTGCCGTCCGAATACATCGCGGGCGATATCCCCGAGGAGCGCCTGCAGTATGTCATGTCGGGGGGAACAACCGGGAAGCCGACGGGATTCTATCACGTCCGGACATACAACGACGAGGTGGCAACTGCTTACAGACTCATGATGTGGGGCCGCGCAGGCTACAAGCCCGGCACCCGCGTGTTGGATGTCACGGCCTCTTTCGACGGCGACCCTTTCCAGTATGCGCCCGAGTCCAAGACCCTATTCCTGTCGATCTCCGCACTAGGGCGCCGAGGTTTCAGGGCCGCCGCAGAGGCCGTGAAGTCTTTCCGGCCCGAATTCGTACTCGGCTTTCCATCGACTGTCACACTGCTTGCACAGCTGGGCCGTATCTATGGTACGCCGATTGGGACCGTCCGGGCGGTCATCACCTCATCCGAGGTCATGCATGAATCGCAGCGTCGCTACATCGCCGATGTCTTCCGGTGCCGGATCCTATCCTGGTATGGGATGGCCGAGTACGCCGGGTTCGCTTCGGGCTGCGAGCACAGCGATGAGTACCACTTCTTCCCACAGGCCGGCATACTGGAGGTTCTCGACGACAGCGGCAGGCCTGTCACCGAGCAAGGTGGCGAAGGCGAGATAGTCCTTACCGGTTTCCACAATCTTGCCACCCCCTTCATAAGATACAGGACCGGCGATCGGGGGGTGGTGGGCGCCTCCGGCTGCACCAAGTGCGGCCGCAACTATCCGCTTGTAAAGATGATCTCGGGCCGAACCCAGGAATATCTTGTCGCCCGTGACGGGAGACTCATCCCGAACTCGGCTCTCAATGTTCATTCCAACACATTCGACGACGTCCGGACCTACCAATTCCACCAGGATACCCCCGGGATGGTGCGTATGGACATCATCAAGAGCCCCTCCTGTGGGACCGACCGCATCCGGCGCATAAGGGAAGCCATGCTCGGCAAGATGGGGCCCGGCATAGACCTGGAGATCCGGATCGTTGACGACATTGCAAGAACCACGAGGGGGAAGCACAGGTTCATCGTACAGAATCTGGCGATTGGAGACGGGAGGGTGAAAGCCCCGATGTGCGGTGTTTCCCCCCGAATCGATAGGGCCGATGAATGTCCCGCGGGTGACACAGCAACCGTCGCCTCCGGTTCGGCGGGAGGCGACCTGTGATGCGTGCGCTGGTTACGGGCGGCACCGGTTTCATCGGCCGGCACCTGGTGGGCAGGCTGCTCAGGGATTCGTGGCATGTCATCCTCGTGACCCGCGACAAGAGCAAGCTGTCCCGGCCGGACTCGGCGAACCTGGACGTCCTTGAGGCGGACGTGACGGATCCGGGCACGATCGTATCAATCGCGGACATGTGCAGACCGCTCGATGCCGTCATCCACCTTGCGGCTTCTCTCGACTACTATGACGCACGGGAGACATACACAACCAATGTTGCCGGAACCGGCAATGTCCTGGAGCTGGCCAAGCTGGCGGCCGCCGGGAGATTCGTATACGCAAGCAGTATCGAGGCCGTCGGCCCGGTGGCCGCGGCCGCCGTCCCGGCCCCACATGACACCCCGTGCCGGCCGTTGAGCGCCTATGGGGCAAGCAAGGTCGCCGCTGAGAGGATTTTGCTGGGGGCGGCCGCTGGACACTTCCCCACCGTGATCCTGCGAATAGGTAATGTCTACGGTCCGGGGCACATAAGCTTCGTCACCGATATCGCCGAGGCGATCCTTACGAGAAACAGGTTGCTGGAATTCCTGCCTGTCTACGCCGACAGGTATATCCACCCAATCCACAATCGAGATGTCACCGAGGGCATTATTGCGGCCTGTGGGCAGGATGTCCCGACTGCAACCCTAACCCTGGGGGGCGAGTATGCGACTGTGGGCAAGATCTTCGAGATCACCGGCCGGATACTCGCCAGACCGCTCATGCAGAGGCCGAGGCACAAGGTGGACGAGCTGTTTCTCCTGCTCAGGCGTGAGTATCACAAACGCGGGAACGGCATGGATTTCATCACGTATCTAATGGCCCCGTCCGGTCGGCGCGTTCATCGGGCTTATTCGATGGAGGAAACGTTCCGGGCCCTGGATCTGCCTTTTCAGATCCCTCTGGAGGACGGCATTGCCGGAACACTGAAATGGGCACGCGATGCGCGGGTAATCGATGTCGGCTATGGGGAGGCTTGAGTGCGCATAGGTCTGGTAACGACAATCGACACCAATATCGGGGACACCCTGATCCGGGACGGTATATGCCGTGTCCTGCGGAGCATCTTCTCCCCGCGCAACATCGAGTTTGTTCCCGTGAACAAGCACAACCCGCTGACGGTCTATCCGGAATGGCACCCGGTACAAGCCGCGAGACTCGCCCGATTTCTACCTCGAGGCAAGACGCTGGCAGGCACCACAATCGAACGGCTCGCCGCCGGTTTGAATATGAGCCGTTTCGACACCTGCGACATGATCGTTCAGTGCGGTACCCCCGTATTCTGGCCCGGGTGTCACGGGTGCGAATGGGCCGTTCCGATATGGCATCATGTAATTGGGAGGTTGTCGAAGCGGATACCCGTACTAAACCTGGCGGCGGGGTCCTGCTATCCGTGGGAGCGCCAACCGACTTCCATAACCGATCCCGAAGACGCAACGTACATAAGGGCGATCACGGCATACTGCCGCGTGACCACCGTCCGGGACAGACTGGCCTTTGCCCTGCTCCGGTCCATGGAAATCGAAAGCACTTTCATCCCGTGCGCGGCATCGCTGGCAACCAATCCCCCCCATGCGGGCACTGCCGCGGCAGGTAGTCGGGACGACATGGTGCTCGTCAACTACATGTATGGGGGCGGCCACTACGATTGCGAACAGGGCATCGAGGCCGACGCGTGGGCCGACACCGTGAGGAACCTGCTCCGGCGGCTTAAGCGCAGGCATAAACTCGGCTTCCTGTGCCATGACGGCAGGGAGTTCGATCTGGCAAAGGGCCTCGATCCGAGCCTGCCCCGGCTGTGGCCGAGGACCACCAACCAGTACTCCGAGATCGCATCCGGTTCAAAGCTGGCGATATGCAACAGAATGCACGCTTCCGTGGCCCTTGCCGGCATCGGTGTGCCATCGATCGCCGTCTGCACCGACACCAGGCTTCTGATGGTGGAGGCCTTCGGGTTGCCCGGTATCTATGTCAAAGACGCGACCCCGGGCATGCTGGAGGGACTCGCCGAAGACCTGCTGGAACGCCGCGCCGACGAGGCTGAGAGGCTCGCGGTGCTTCGCCGCCGGACCTGGGACACCTATGCCAACCTGATCCGTGGTGTGCTTGACGGGAACAAGTCATGGAGGCCTGAGCCGTGCTTGCTCGAAGCGTGAGATCCGCGCTCATAGGTGTTCTGCGCCGGACGGCCTTGCCCCGCCTGACATACGCTGTCGGAGAGCCGCTTTTCAGGCTGTTCGGGAAGCCCCGCGGGGCGGAGAAGGTGGACCTTCCGCTGGTCAAGAGTGTGCTGGTCGTCCGTCTCGACGAGATCGGCGACCTCGTGATGACCACTCCCTTCCTGAGAGAGCTCCGGCAGAATCTACAAGAGGCCTGGATCACGCTTGTGGTGAACCCCGACACTCACAACCTGATGGAACCCTGCCCCTACGTCGATGAAGTGCTTGTCCACGACGTCCGCGCGCCAGGGCGGTTCGCGACTCTCCGGAGCCTCTTAGGTTGCCTGCGATTGGCCCGGCGCCGCTTCTGGCCCCGCCGGCTTGATCTGGCGATCGTGCCACGGTGGGACGTGGATCATGTCCACGCCGCGTTCCTGGCCTATTTCAGTGGAGCTGCCTGGAGGGTGGGCTTCTCGGAGCATGTCTCGAAGTACAAGATGCAACTCAATTCCGGCTACGACACCCTTTACACCCACGTGGTGAACGATGACGGTCTTAAGCACGAGGTCCGCCACAGCCTTGATCTGATTACCTGCCTTGGCGGCGCAGTCAAGCAAGACGGCCTGGAGGTCTGGCCCCTGCCGGCAGATGAGGCTTATGCCCGCGCGACCCTGAAGGAGCATGGAGTGAGAGCGGATGATCGACTCATAGGGATCGGACCATCCGGCGGCAATTCTCACCTCAAGCAGTGGCCGGTTCAACGCTTCGTCGAGGTCGGCAACTGGCTCAAGACCGAGTACGGTGCACGGATCGTGGTTTTCGGCGGCCCCGCCGATCGCCGCCTCGGACGGAGAATGCGGTCGGACCTCGGCCCCACTGCGATAGACATGACCGGCAAAACCACTCTGCGGCAGGCCGGAGCTCTACTCCGCGCGTGCAGTCTCTATGTGGGCGGCGACACCGGCCTTATGCATCTCGCGGCTGCCTGTGGGACACCTGTGGTTGCCATATTCGCCTCCAGCTGCCAGCACAGGTTCGGGCCCTGGGGGCCCAGCCACAGAGTGATTTCAGCAAGCCTCCCCTGCGGCCCGTGTCACGGCGAGCATCATATCGATCGCTGCGGCCCGTGCCGTTATGATGAACCCCTGTGCATGCAGTCAATCCCGGCCACTCTGGTCAAGATGGCCGTCGCAAAACACCTGGTGTCGCTGGGGGAATTCCCCGCCCCACCCAGGACAATCCCGACGAGAGACCCGGCGCTCAAGACGTGAGTCGTGCCAAGAACCCGATGAAGATAATGTTCCTGAGCTCTGCGCTTACGTATGGAGGCACGTATGTCCGTTGTCAGGAGCTCTCCAGATGGCTCGGTAGACAGGGCCACGACGTAGTCGTGGTCAAGGTGTCCGAGCGGTCACGAACCAGGATACTGACAAGCGAGATCAATGGGATCCGGGTTCTGGAAATGCCCCGGTTCTGGGGCATGCGCTGGTTCGGAAACGACAGACTGCCCTCAGACATCCTTGCGAGAATATGGCACCTGGTAGGGAACCGATACGATGTGCTGCACCTGTTCTCCCATCATCTCAGCGGTTATGTGCCATGGCGTCTGGCCAAGATTCTCGGCCGAGCGGATCTGTTCGTAAACGACTGGGACGATCTGTGGACGGACGGCGGCTGGTTCGGGGACGGCAGCAACCCCGGGATTCCCCGATGGAGATACCGTGTCGAAGCCCGGCTGGAAAGATCAGCCCGAATCAACGCCGATGGGGTGACGGCGATCAGCAGGGCGCTCGAGAAGCGCGCGGCGGGTCTTGGGGTCGACGAGGAACGCATACAGTACATCCCGGCCGGCGCCGACACCGAAAACATCGTGCCTTTTCCCCGGGACCGCGCACGGAGACGTCTGGGGTTGGACTTTGGCGGTCTCGCGCTGGTCTACTCCGGCTTTTCGATACCCGAGGCCGACCTCACTACAATGCTCTCGACGTTGGGTCTCGTCCGCGAGATGTCCGATGTGAAACTGCTGGTGAGCGGCTTATCGAGAGAGCCGGTCGACCGTGAGAGACGGCGGCTCGGCCTCCCGGAGGATTCAATCGTACATTTCGGCAACGTCCCGCTCACCCAGTTTGCGCGTTTTCTTGGGGCGGGTGACATCGCTTTCCTACCATGCACAGACAATAAAACCAATAGATACAGGTTCCCCAACAAATTCGGAGACTACCTGGCTGCGGGCAAGCCGGTGGTCGCCGGTGATGTCGGCGACATAGGCGATTTCGTAAGACGATACCGCGTCGGCCTGCCGGCTGACGGATCACCGCGTGATTTCGCAGAGAAGATACTGGTGCTGGCCGACAATGCCGAGTTGCGCAGACGCTGCTCACTTGCCGCCCGGTCGGCGGCGGAGCATGTGCTCTCCTGGCGCATACACAGCGAGACTCTGGCGGCCTTCTACACCGGGCTGCTGGACCGCAACAGAGCCGGCTAAGGGAGGGTTGGAATAGTGCGGACCGTAAGCCTGAGTGGCTGCAAGGGAACACACCCGGGGAAGCACCCCGGAACGCCGGCGACGTCCCCTGGAGGATGCGGAGCGAACAATGTCGTACGGATTTAGTGCAGATAACAGAATCCTCGTAACCGGTGCGGGGGGCTTCGTCGGTTCCTGGCTGGCGAGAGCCCTCGCCGACGGAGGCGCGGCCGTGGTCTGCATGCTGCGCGACAAACCTCGGCTGGCCGCATTGTCGGCCCTGGGAATGGAAGACCGCGTCGATATCGTGTGGGGCGACACCACGGACTTCCATGTCGTAGAGCGTGTTGTGAATGAGTATGAGGTGCGCATGTGCTACCACCTGGCGGCACAGCCGATCGTGGGTATCGCCCACCGGTCACCACGTGCCACCTTCGACGCAAACATCCGCGGGACCTGGAACATCCTGGAAGCGTGCAGGCAGTCCGGCTTTGTGGAAGGCGTGGTGGTCGCCTCGAGCGACAAGGCGTACGGCGATCATGAACGCCTCCCCTACACCGAGGATTTCACTCTGGACGGCTTATACCCCTATGACGCATCGAAAGCCTGCGCGGACGTCCTTGCCCGCTGCTACCACCACACGTACGGGTTACCCGTGGTTGTCGCCCGAATGGCAAACATATACGGCGGCGGAGATTTCAACTTCTCCCGCCTCATACCGGGAACCATTCGATCCATACTGGCAGGCAAGGACCCGGCCATGCGCAGTGACGGTACGCCCGAACGAGATTACGTCTTTGTAGACGATGCCGTCCGTGGCTACATGTTGCTGGCCGATAAGGTCAGGACCGACCCTTCCATCGCGGGGCAGGCGTTCAACTTCGGGACAGGGTCGGCGACCTCTGCTTTGCATCTCGTTGAGTTGGTCATCCGGCTTTCAGGGGAAGCGGGGATAGTCCCGAGACCCCGCTCAGCGCCGGGTCTTCAGGGAGAGATAGACAGGCAGAGCCTCGATGCCTCCAAAGCTGAGCGTTTACTCGGCTGGAGGCCCCTCACCGGGCTGGCGGAGGGTCTCGCCATGACCATTGAATGGTATCGAACCTACTTCGGCTCAGCCGGGAAAGGCATCCATGAGGATAGCACTTGCGTGTACGGGTCTAGGTAACGTGCGGCGTGGGTACGAGAAGTTCACGGAGGACCTTTATTCGATCCTGAAAACCGATATCGACATCACCCTTTTCAAAGGCGGCGGCAGCAGATCCGACGGCGAGGTTGTCGTTCCGAATCTGCGCCGTGACGGCTGGGTAGGTCGTTTACCGTTGACACGAAACGGCCGATACCGCGATCCCTACTACTTCGAGGTGCTGTCCTTCGGGGTCGCGCTCCTGCCTCACCTGCTGGTGGGCAGATACGACGTTCTTCACTATGTGGACCCTACGCTGGGCAATCTGTATTTCCATGCATGCTCGAAACTCGGCTTGAGGTTCAGGTTCAAGACCATGATCACCAACGCGCTTGCGCTGCCCCCCGAATATTGCGCCAGGGCCGACTTCGTCCATCACGCAAGCCCGGTGCCTTACAACCAGTGCGTCGAACGCGGCTTCGCTAAAGAGCGTATGGCCCTTGTCCCTCTAGGTGTTAAATCGCGGGCCTATCGGAGCGGGCGGGACCGGACCGAGCTGCGCGCCAGATGGCGCATCCCGGAGAACAGCACCGTGATACTCTGCGTCGCCGCGCTGAACCGCGGGCACAAACGCATCGACTATCTGATCGAAGAGATGGCGAAGCTGGATCCGGGCTGTTTCCTTGTTGTGGCGGGACACCCGGAAGATCCGTCACTCGTGGAGCTCGCCGCAAGACGGCTCCCCGGCCGCCATATGTTGATAACGCGACCGCTCCGCGATGAGATCGCAGAGATATACGGCACCGCCGACATTGCCGTCAGTACATCCCTCACCGAAGGCTTCGGGCTCGGCATCGTGGAAGCCATGTGCGCGGGACTTCCTGTGCTCATGCACGACAATGTCCACTTCCGCTGGCTCGCGGGCCTGCACTCATGCCATATCGATATGACCCGGCCCGGCGCCCTGGCCGGACGCATCGCCGCGCTGACCTCCGATCCGGAAGGTCTTGTGGCTCTCGGCGCATCCCTCAGGAGCCAGGCTCAGCAGCGGTTCGACTGGAGCCATCTCAAGCAGGATTACATCGACATGTACAGAAGCGTTCACTACCGTGCAGACCGCGATGGCGACTGACGCCATGCCGGAAATCAGCGTCATTATCCCAACCTATAACAGGGGACGGTTCGTCTGCCAGGCGATAGAGAGCGTCCTGGCCCAGACTTTTCGAGACTTCGAGGTCATCGTAATCGACGACGGCTCCACCGACGACACCGCCGAAACGCTCGCCCCGTACCGTAGCGACATACGGTATGTCCGCCAGGATCGATGCGGTCGGTCGGCGGCCCGCAACCGGGGCATAGGGCTTGCGGGGGGCCGCTACTGCGCATTTCTGGACTCGGACGACACATGGTTTCCGGACAAACTCGCCCGTCAGATCGCAGAGCTCGGACGCAATCCGGCACTCGGCTTGCTCCACGGTCCGGTAGAAGTTGTCGATGAGGAAGGCGCTCTTATGGCCGATGTCACTCGCAACTTCAGGTCCGGACTTGCGCGCCAGCAAGCCGAAGGCGAAACATACGAGCGCCTTATCCTGCACCATTCAATGTATACCTCCACAACGATAGTTCCCCGGAGGGTGTTCGATGCGGTCGGCTTGTTCGACCCGGCACTCGATCCAAGAGAGGACCTCGATATCTATCTCAGAATCGCGCTCGCCTACCCGATAGGCTCGCTTGCCGGGGCTCCGGTCTGCAGATATCGCACGCGCAGGGATGAGTTGATCGCACCCCCCAATCTATCTCACGTGTATATCAGGGTACACCGGAAGCATCTTGAAATCCTGGGGGGAAACACGAGATTACCCGCGGATAGAAAACGACGAGCCATACGCAATCTCTATGTAGCGCTTGCCCGCGATTACCACACCCGGAGGGAGAATAGGACGGTCGGATGCTACCTGGCCAAGGCCGTGACGGCCGACCCTTCCGGCGCATTGCTGGAACCCGCCTTGCTCCACCTGGCCGCCCGGACCATCACCCCGCCGCCCCTACTCGACGGCATCAGGAGGCTCAGGGCCTGGAACCGCCGGTGCAGAAGCGTGCCGCACGGCGGGCGGGTCGCTGCAATCGAATCCGAAAGGAGGGGAACGAAACCGGTCCGATCATGCCGACAGCCTTGAAGCCGAAGCAGCATCAAGAGACGATCTACCCGGAGGGCATCAAGCAAATGCACTGCCCTGTCTGTGACGCCGCGTGCAGGTGCCCCGGGATTGAGCGGTGGGAACCTTACACGCTCCGCCGATGCCCTGAATGCGACGCGGTCTTTGCCGACCCCATGGACCCCGCCGGATCGGGTTTCTACGAGCATCCCGGCAGCCACGGCTACGATTGCCTCGAGCAGATATACGGTGAGAGGAAATTCGTGCGTAAGGGCTGGGAGAGCGTGTCTCAGAACGGGAGGCTCGTACTCAAGCGGAGGCCGGCTTCGGGCGGCAGACTGCTCGACATCGGCTGCGGCGAGGGTCTTTTCCTCCATTACGCGAAACGCCACTATCGGGTCACGGGCATCGACATAGACCGGGATGCGGTCGCCGCGGCCGGGGAAATGTACGGGATAGACCATGTATACGCGATGAGCCTGAAGGAATTCAGTCGGACCTGCGGCGACGACCGTTTCGATGTCATAACAATGTTCGACGTGCTCGAGCACCTCGACGATCCGGCGGGACACCTCGCCATTGTCAAGGACCTGCTTACTCCGGAGGGGGTGCTTGTCATCAGTCTCCCGAATCGCGACAGAAAATCCTTCAGCGCGGACATGATGGCCGTAGCCGACTACCCCCCTAATCACATGACGCGATGGAACGCAGCGGCCCTCAGGAACTTTATTACGCACGGCGGCTTTGAGGTCGTGACCCTCTATAGCCGGCGTTCCGACTTGTACGGCTTCTATGAATCCGGGGATATCCTGCTGTACCGGTTCAAGCCCCTGATAGCCCCTCTGATACGCGCCATGCAGCGAGAACGTCGTATCCGGTTGGAGGATGGCGGCTGCCGCGTATTCCACGAGGATTCCATTGCCAGTCGAGCATTCAAGATCGCGCTCTACAGCGTTTCGACCCTGCTCTGGTTTCCGCTCTGGCTGCCGTTCCGGATCAGCGGCCAGGCATCCTACAGCCTATGGCTCATGGCCCGCCGGAAGCCGTCCGGCGCAGACCCTCTATGTTGAAGCGAGGCTCGAAACATGAAACGTGAGAGGCGCGAAGGGAAGAAAATCCTGTTTGTGACACCAGGCTTCGAAGAGGGCGGCGGCGAACGCTTCATGCTCAATCTGTTCGACAACATCGATACCGAACGCTTCCGAGTCACCCTCCTCAGCTGGTGTGTTCGCAGGAGCCATCTCAGCGACATGATACCCCGGCATGTCAAACATATCGATCTCGACCTGCGGGGACGGTTCCGCTACAGGCTGCCGGGCCTCATCTGGAGAATGGCGCGGCTGATCAGGAGCGAGAGACCCCACATTATCGTCTGCATGCTCAACGAGTGGCACATCGCGACCTTCCTGGCAAGGGCCTTGAGCGGCCTCAAGCCCGCTCTGATTCTCGAGGAACAAGGCGGGATCTCGTCCTGGCTGGATTTTCTTCGAGAGAAGCGTCCCACAAGGGCGGCGATCGTCCGCTTTCTCTATAAGCACATCTACCTCAAGTATGCAGACTCCGTCATATGCTGCTCCAACGATGTCGCGGACGACTTCGCCGTCAACTTCGGGAGCGATCGCCGGAATCTCCGCCCTATTCTCAACCCGCTTGACGTCGCGGCGGTCGAGAAGATGGCACAGGAGGAGGTTGACCATCCGTGGCTCCATGACGGCCTGCCGGTTGTAATCGGGGTCGGCAGACTGGCCGCGCACAAAGGAAACAAGCATCTTGTAAGAGCGTTCGCGCAGGTGAATTCCGAGCATCCTGCCAGGTTGATGATAGTCGCAGATGGGCCTGAACGCCCCGAGATCGAGGCGCTGATCGGGGAGCTCGGCATCGGCGATGCGGTTGCCATACTCGGCTACCGGAGTAATCCATTCAAGTATGTGGCGCGTTCGACTCTCTTCGTGTGCCCGTCGGTGTCGGAGGGCTGCCCCTATGTGGTGGAGGAGGCCCTGGCGGTCGGCACTCCCGTGGTTGCCACCCGCTGCACCGGCTCCACCGAGATCCTCCAGCGGGGCCGGTGCGGACTTCTGGTTCCCCAGGGGGACGTCCAAGCGCTCAGCCATGCCATACTCGAGGTGATACGGGACGCAGGGCTCAGGGAACGCCTGTCTTCACTGGGCCGCCAAAGAGCTCGCGACTTCTCGGTCAAGACGGTCGTCCCCGAATACGAGGAGGTCTTCTGTCAACACTCGCAGCCCGCATAATCCACAGACTTCACCCGACAAGGAAGAGAGCACGCCGATGGGCGAAGCAGAGGGCGTGCGAATAATGCCCGCTAAAGCCGTCAGGGTCCTCTTCGTGACACCCCGCTTCTCGGATGGCGGCGGGGAGAGGATCTGGCTCAGCCTGCTCCAGCATCTCGACCGTTCCCGCTTCAGGGCCGCTCTGGTTTTCTTCGAGCACATAGATTCACACTTTCTGCGAGAGATACCCCGTGATGTCCCAACCTACGATCTGCGGCAGAAGAGGCGGTTCTTTATCGAGTGGCCGAGGCTCACCATCGGACTGGTGAAGACAATCCGAAGGGAAAGACCGGATGTCGTAATCAGCTTGCTTCACACCTGGGGTGCCGTGCTGCACCTGGCTCGACTGCTTTCGGGAAGACGCTTCGCGATCGTCATCAACGAGCATATCCACGTATCCGGCTCGCTTCGAAGTCTCAGGCACAAGCGCCCGGCGATGTCCCTTCTGAGCGCGTGGCTGCACCGCTATTGCTACAGGAACGCCGACATGATTGTCCCGGTAGCGCGGGACGTCGCGAGGGACCTGGCGGCAAACCACGGGGCAAGAGCGGAGCGGATACGGACGATCTATAATGGAATCGACCTGGCCGGCATTCGCCGGATGGCCGGGGAGAAGGTGGATCATCCGTGGTTCGAGGGCCGTCAGCCCATCATCATCGGCATCGGGCGTCTGACCGAGCAGAAGAACTTCGATTTGCTGATCAAGGCCTTCGGAGACGTATGCCGTCACTCACAGGCCAAGCTGGTGATCCTGGGGGAAGGCAAGCTGAGATCCGAGCTGGAAAAGATCATAACCGGCCTGGGCCTTGACGAGCACGTTGCATTGATGGGCAGGCAGCCCAACCCCTACAAGTATCTTGCCCGATCGACGGTTTTCGTCTTGTCATCCGTCGGTGAGGCCCTGCCCACCGTACTGCTCGAGGCGATGGCACTGGGGGTCCCGATTGTCAGCACCAGATGTCCTTCCGGCCCCGAAGAGCTGCTGGAAGGGGGCAGATGCGGGGTTCTCGTGCCGGTCGGGGATTGCAGTGCATTGTCGGCAGGTGTGATCAGACTTCTGGACGACCCTGCGTTGCGGGCGGTGTTAGCCGAGAGAGGGCGGGCCAAGGCCGACACTTTCCGCCTTCGGACAATGGTCAGGGCCTATGAACATTGCATGGAGGGCTTGACATGCCGCTAGTGCATACCGAGGCGCGAGAAGAGGTATCGAAAGTGCTGTTCGTCACCCCCACGCTTGCCTTCGGGGGTGCTGAACGTGTTCTGCTGACGCTCATAGCGACGATGGACCGCCGCGCATACAAGCCGGTTCTGGCGGCCCTGAGCACGACCGGTTCCTATCAGGGAGAAGTCCCCGACTGGCTGCGCGTTCACGATCTGAAGCGCGAGTCCAGGTTCAGTTTCCCGGGACTTATCTTCAAGATGGCGGACGTGCTGCGCAGGGAGCGGCCGGATATCGCCGTTGCCTTTACCGGACTCGCCAATCTCGTAGTGCTCCTGGCGCATCGCCTGGCGAAGACAGGCACCCGGATTGTGGTCACCGAACACATAAACCCGACGCAGATGTACGCGAGCGCCGAGGAACCCCTCGGAATCGTGAAGCGTAAGATGATCCGGTGGCTTTATCCATCAGCCGATCAGATCATTGCAGTTTCCCAGGGCGTCAGAGACGACCTCGTGGGCAACTTCGGCCTGCCGCCTGAGAAGATCGCAGTCGTCTACGATCCCGTTGATCTTCGCAGGGTCCGCGACCTCGGAGCCGAGCCCGCCGGGCACCCATGGTTCGCGTCGGTGCGGCCCGTCATCGCATCGGCGGGACGCATGACATCACAGAAGGATTTCCCGACACTATTAAGAGCCTTCGCGATACTCAGGCGGACCTACCCGGCACGACTGGTCCTCATAGGAGACGGCCCGGAGAAGAACCGTCTCCGGGGCCTGGCATGGGAGCTCGGCGTCGCAGAGGACACGGCCTTCGTCGGATACCGGCCGAATCCCTACAAGTACATGGCAAGAGCCAGCGTTTTCGTACTGCCGTCGAAGTTCGAGGGCTTCGGGTTGGTGCTTGTCGAGGCGATGGCCCTCGGCGTACCGGTGGTTTCGACATGCTGCCCATCGGGGCCGGAGGAGATTCTGAGGCGCGGGGCCGACGGCCTGCTGGTCCCGGTCGGCGACCACGAGCGCCTGGCCTCCGCCATCACGCGCCTGCTGATAAGACCCGATCTGCGGGCTTGGTTCAGCCGGTGCGGGCTTGCCCGTGCGGAGCACTTCGCCGCCGACAGGATCACCTCGCAGTATGCCGATCGCATCGCAAACCTGTCGGCGACGTCGCAGGACCGCCCGGGACTCATTCCCCAGCTGATGGCAACATGAATCCACTCAGTAGACTCGCTATCATAGCCGCGATAGTCGCCATCGCGCTTGTCGGCTACTTCATCAGCATGTGGATCGCATCGGGCAACCTCAGGCTTGTCACGATAGCCTCCTCGTTCGCGGGTGTGCTCGGTCTGGTGCTTGTCATACTGAAGAAGTGGCAGGTCGGAATATTCGCATTCTTCATCTGGATTGCGGCGGAGGACTTGCTGCGCAAGTACATCGGCAACGATATGATGCTGTACCTCGCAAAGGACACGTTGGTGGCACTCGCATACGTCGCCTTCTTCATACCGGTTATGCTCAAGTGGAGACCAGGTGACGATTTCAAGAATCCGCTGTTTGTACCGATCCTTGCCTGGTTCATCTGGGCGCTGGTAGAAGTGCTCAATCCCGGAATCGGTCATCCCCTCGAGCCACTGGTCGGTTTCCGCATGAGCTTCTTCTACGTTCCCATGATCTACCTAGGTTACCGATTTGCCGAGAGTCCCAACAGCCTGTCGCGCTTTCTGAAACTCAATATCGCGATAGGGACGATCATCGCAACGCTTGGGATCATCCAGGTGGTCGTGGGACTGGGGTTCTTGAATCCCGATGAGTTTGTGCCGTACCTGCGCCTCTTTCTTGTCCGTTCGGTCGGCGACGAGGGGGGGGCGGTCCCCCGGCCGAATTCCGTTTTCGTCGATGCCGGCAGGTTGGCCCAGTATCTCTACGTGATTATCCTGGTGTGTCTGGGCACGCTCGCGGCAGACTCCCGCCGGCCCCGGAACAGGGGCGGCCGGCGTCGGTCTTCACCGTGGTTGTGGCTCTCCTTGACACTTCTGTGCGCGGCCATCTATGTAAGCGGGCAACGGGCCGCCATATATCTCGTGCTCCTCGGCATCCCCGTCGTTCTGATATTTCGCCGCTATGAGTCCCGGGCACGCCGCGGTATCGCGGGTGGCATGCCGCTGCTCAAACTCGGCGTAGTGCTGCTTGCGGGATTCCTGGGCCTTTGGCTCCTGCTTCCCCAGCGCGTTCATGCGACATATGACTTCTACACCAAAACCCTGAGTCCGGCGGAGGCCGGCTTCGAAGTGCCCCAGAGGATCAACTCCATGGTATGGCAGTTCAGGTACGCCCTGTCCAAGTCGCCGATCATCGGCCACGGTACCGGCACGAATTCACTCGGACGTCAATACCTGTACGGCACCGACAACCTCTACATGCCCGATGCCCCCTGGATGGGCGGCGTCGAGATGGGATACGGCGCGATCATCTGGGAATGGGGAATCATAGGCTTGGCCCTCTGGCTGTGGTGGGTGCTGAGCCTCACCCGCCGATCGGTCGGCATCACCATGTCACTGGCCGGCACAAGATTCTACTGGCTGGCCGTGATGATATCCTATTATGCATTCTCGATTCTGGTCCTGTGGACGTTCCTCGGGTTTCAGGTCTATCAGAACTATATCACCGCCGCATTTCTCTGGTTCCTCGTGGGAATCCTGATGAGACTGCCCAAGCTCGCTGCGGAGACGCAACGCCGTGAAATCTGATACACCTACCATAGCGGTGATCACGCCCTTCCTGGACAGGTGCCATGGAAGTGAAAGGTGCCTGGCCGAACAGGTAGAGCGTATTGCGCATCACTATCCCGTCTGTGTTTACACGCAGCGGGCCACCGGTCTGGATCTCTCAAGCGGCAATATCAGTGTTCGACGGATACCGGGCATACCGGGGCCGCATATCATCAAATATATCTGGTTCTTCGTGGCTAATCACATTGTGCGGGGCTATGACGCGGCCGTCCGCGGGGCAAGGTACCCGGTGAGGTACTCGCCCTGCGTCAACTGCCTGGACGCCAACCTTATCGCCATACACATATTGTTCCACAGCCTCTATCGCCGGCGGCGGGAGCCGGGCGCGTCCGGATGCCTCTCCCCCAGGGACGGCCTCCGGCTGCTCCACCGACGGATCTACTACAAGTTGATTATGTGTCTGGAGAGGTTGGTCTACCGGAGCCGCAACATCTCCATGATCTACGTTTCCCGGAGAATCTCCCGCGAGGTCAGAACGCACATCGGACGCTCGAACCCGAATGATACCGTGATCCATAACGGGGTCGACGCGTCTTACTTCAACCCCGTGTCCAGAGAAGCACTGCGAGCCGTGGAGCGTCGCAATACGGGAATAATGCCCACCGACTTCGTCTTGCTTCTGATCGGGAACGACTGGATCACCAAGGGCCTCAGGACGCTTATAGGAGCGGTCACGGCCGCCGGCGACCCACGCCTCAAGATCGTGGTGGTCGGCACCGACACTGAGGCCGCATTTCACAAACAGGTATCCGCCGCCGGCCCCGGGCGCGTACTGTTCTTGCCGCCCCATGACGACGTCCTGCGTTTCTATGCCCTGGCTGACGCCTACGTCGGGCCATCGCTGGAAGATGCATTCGCGCTTCCCCCGCTCGAGGCCATGGCCTGCGGCCTTCCAGTAGTCGTGAGCTCCCGGGCCGGCGTCTCAGAGCTCATCACCGACGGCGATGACGGGTTGATCCTGGACGATCCCGACGACGCCCCGGGCCTGGCGGCCAAGATCGTGCAGTTGCTGCGTGACCCGGCGTTGTGCAAGGCGCTTGGACTGCGGGCACGCCAAACCGCCCGATCCTGCACATGGGGTAGGAACGGCGCCTTGCTTAAGGCCACAATCGATACGATGCTCGCCGAAAAGCGGGCACGAGACACCGTGCGAGTGCGACAACAATGAGGATTCTCAAGGTCTCTCGTTGCTACCACCCCGCCGCGGAGTACGGCGGACCCATAGGCAAGATGCTCGCTCTCAGCCGGGGTCTCATCGGGCGGGGTCACAAGGTGACGGTCTACACCTCCAACTTGCTCAACCCCAGGCGGAAGATGTCCGACGGAACCTCGGTCTGCGAGATGGATGGCGCCCGAATCGTCTACCTGAACAGTGTGTTGAATTACCACTGGGACCCGATCACCCCCGATGTTTTCGGGTTTTGCCGCAGAGAACTCACTCAGTTTGATGTAATACACGTATACGGCTACCGGGATTTCATCTCGACCTTCGTATCCTGGTACGCCCGCCGACGCCACGTTCCCTATTTCATCGAACCGATGGGCATGTTCAAACCCATGATCAGAAGTCTGCTGCAAAAACGCCTGTATGACTGGGTCTATGGCGACGGCATGGCCCAACTGGCCGCCGGAGTCATAGCCACATCCACAGCCGAGCGCCGGGAGATCATCGAGCGTGGAATCGATCCGGGCCGAGTCATCATACGGCGTAATGGGGTTGACCTTGACGAGTTACGGGTTTCCCCGCGACCGGGGGCGTTCCGCCGGCGGTTGGGATTGGGAGATACCGACCGCCTTGTGCTTTACCTGGGCAGGATTTCGAAAAAGAAGGGGATCGGTCTACTCATACGGTCGCTCTGCGATGCGCGCCTGGCACGAACCCATCTCGCCGTGGTAGGTCCCGATGATTGCGACGGCCATGTGCACAGGCTCGAGAACCTGGTCGACACTTCGGCGCTCACCGCACGGGTCGCTTTCACCGGGCCTCTCTATGGGCAGGAGAAGGTCGAGGCGCTACACGACTCCGATGTGCTGGTGCTGCCCTCGGCAAATGAGAACTTTGGAAACGTCGTAGCCGAGGCGGTAGCCTGCGGAACGCCGGTCATAGTCACCGATCGATGCGGGATCGCCCCCTTCGTCTTAGGCACCACCGACCCGGCGCCGCCCCGTCGCCTCCATCAGACGGGATGTCCGCCTGTGGTGTCGGGGCCCGGCGATCACCCGGAGGCAAACAGCGGCCGGAACATATATACCGTTGGAAGAGTAGGCCTGGTCATCCCATTTAATGAAACCGCTTTGCGCGAGGCTTTGGTCCGGACCATCACCGACGATGGTCTGATATCGACATTCAGGGGAAATGCCCCGGCTGCAGCTTCGGAACTTTCATGGGACGGCCCTATTCGCCGGATGGAAGACCTCTACAAGTCCGCGGTCTTGGGGCCGGTGACGGCGGACGTTACCGGTGCTCCGGCCGCCTCAGGTGTGAATTGCTACATCGGCAACTGTCAAGGGAGGACGAGATGAACATACTGGGCATCAATGCCTATCACGGAGACGCCTCGGCCGCGCTCGTCTCGGACGGCCGGCTTGTCGCGGCAGTCGAGGAGGAAAGGTTCAAGCGGATCAAGCATATCGCCGGGTTTCCCTACGACGCAGTCCGATACTGCGTGGCCGCCGCCGGCCTCAGGGCCGAGGATATCGATCATATCGCCATATCCCGGAACCCCAGCGCCCACATTCACAGAAAGATACTCTATACGTTCTCGAGAATGCCGAGCATCGGCATGCTCGGCGATAGGCTGTCCAATGCGATGCGCATCGGCGACACCAGAGAACAGGTAGCCGAAGCATTGGGCACCGACGCCCGCAACATCAAGGCCCGGCTCCACAACGTGGAGCACCACCGGGCCCACCTTGGAAGCGCCTACTTCGTTTCCGACTTCGATGAGGCAGCCGTGCTCTCGGTTGATGGGTTCGGTGACTTCGTCAGTTGCATGTGGGGGCTCGGTCATGATAACAAGATCGACGTGGGCGGTTGGGTCGAGTTCCCGCACTCGCTCGGCCTTGCATACACCGCGGTGACCCAGTTTCTCGGATTTCCCAAGTACGGCGACGAGTACAAGGTCATGGGCCTTGCATCTTACGGCGAACCCGCTTACCTGGCGGAATTCCGGGAGCTGGTCAAGGTGAACGGCAACGGGCTCGGCTACAATCTCAATCTGCCCTACTTCGTCCACCACCGCGACGGTGTTGCGATGACGTGGGATGACGGACCGCCGGTAATGGCAAACGCGTATTCCGGGAAGATGACCGAGATGCTGGGGCCGCCGCGCGAGCCCGGGGCCGAGATCGAGCGGAGACACCAGGACATCGCCGCCTCCCTCCAGGCGATGCTGGAGATCGCCATGTTCAACCTGCTTGGCAAGCTTCACGAGGCCTACGGCGTCGACAAGCTGTGTCTGGCCGGCGGTGTGGCCCTCAACTGCGTGGTCAACGGCAAGATCCTGTCGCAAACCCCTTTCGAGGAAGTCTACATCCAGCCGGCCAGCCATGACGGCGGAACCTCGCTCGGGGCCGCGTACTGGGTATGGAACCAAATTCTGGACAAACCACGCACCTTCACGATGGACCACGTCTACTGGGGGCCGGGGTTCGATGACGGCGACATAGCCGCGGCGCTAGCCGGGAAGGAGCCCGAGATTCGACGGAACGGGTGTCGGGCCAGGAAGTTCGACGACCTCGACGGCACTTGCAGGTGGACGGCCGGCCAGGTGGCCCGGGGCAAAGTCGTCGGATGGTTCCAGGGCCGGTCCGAGTTCGGGCCCCGCGCGCTCGGCAACAGGAGTATCGTCGTCGACCCCCGCAAGCCGGAGATGAAGGAGGTCCTCAATAACCGAATAAAGCGTCGCGAGCCCTTCAGACCGTTCGCCCCATCCGTTCTCGAAGAGGCTCAACACGAGTATTTCGAGGGTGCATGTCCCACCCCCTTCATGCTGATGTCCCTCGATGTCGCAGACGCCAAGCGCGCCGATATCCCGGCGGTAACGCACGTCGACGGGACGGCCCGCCCGCAAAGCGTGAGCAAGGACGCCAACCGCCCATACTGGCAGCTGATCAGGGAATTTCAGAAGATCACCGGCGTGCCCGTTGTGCTCAATACATCCTTCAACGAGAATGAGCCCATCGTTTGCACACCGGCTGAGGCGATCGACTGTTTCCTGCGGACCAGGATGGATGTGCTTGTTATGGGTTCCCAGGCCCTCCACAGGGGTGATTGATATGGCGAAAAAGGCATTGATTACCGGAATCACGGGACAAGACGGATCGTATCTTGCGGAGCTCCTGATTGCGAAGGGGTATGAAGTGCACGGCATAATCCGCAGGGCGAGCACCTTTAATACGGGCAGAATCAACCATATCTATGCGGATCCCCACGCCGACGATACCCGGCTCTTTCTGCATTACGGCGACCTGTCCGACTCCGAACAGGTGTCGAACATGATATACAACATAAAACCCGATGAGGTATATCATCTGGGAGCCCAGAGCCACGTCCGGGTCAGCTTCGACATTCCCGAGTACAGCGGTAATATCACCGGCCTCGGCACAACGAGAATACTCGAGGCCATAAGAAGAAGCGGCAATCACATACGCTTCTATCAAGCCTCCAGCAGCGAGATGTTCGGGGCCGCGCCGCCGCCTCAGAACGAGAGCACGCCTTTCATGCCCCGAAGTCCTTACGCTTGCAGCAAGCTCTATTCTTACTGGATGGCCGCCAATTACCGCGAGGGTTACAACCTTTTCATCTGTAACGGAATCCTCTTCAACCATGAAAGTCCGCGCAGAGGGGAAACATTCGTAACCAGAAAGATCGCGCGGGCGGCCGCCGCCATTGCCGCAGGCCGCCAGCGTTATCTCTACTTGGGAAATCTGGGCGCCCGGCGTGATTGGGGTTACGCCCCGGAGTATGTTGAGGCCATGCACAAGATGCTCCAGCTGGATAGCCCCGGAGATTTCGTGCTCGGGACCGGCGAAGCCCATTCGGTCAGGGAATTCGCCGAGGTCGCCTTCGACTATGCCGGCCTTGACTTGGAGAACCACATCCGTATCGACGAACGCTACCTGCGGCCCACCGACGTTGGAGAGCTGACTGCCGACCCTGCAAGAGCTTCTCGGCTGTTGGGATCCGCGCCGAGGCTCCGGTTTGACGATCTCGCCAGAGTAATGGTCGACGCCGAGATGCGGCGCATCGGACTCGAGGCACCCGGCGAAGGCGACAGCATACTGGAACGCAAGTTTCCGAACAGATGGTGGAAGGAGGAACAATGGCTTTCTGGACGAGCAAACGAGTCCTTGTCACGGGCGGAGCCGGCTTCCTTGGCTCACACGTAGTCGAGGTGCTGGAAGCCCGGGGCTGCCGGGATATCTTCGTACCCCGCAGCCGGGATTACGATCTCATCGACATGGAGGATGCTCAGGCGGCATATCGAGACCATAGCCCGGATATCGTAATACATCTGGCCGCAAAGGTGGGCGGGATCGGCGCCAACCAGGCCAATCCGGGCGGATTCTTCTACGATAACCTGATCATGGGTACCCAGATGATGGAGCTGGGGCGGGTCTGGGGAATCGAGAAATTCGTCGCCATCGGCACCATCTGCGCTTATCCCAAGCACACTCCGGTACCCTTCAAGGAAGAACATCTCTGGGACGGCTATCCGGAGGAAACCAATGCGCCCTACGGCCTGGCCAAGAAGATGCTCCTGGTCCAGGCGCAGGCATACCGCGAGCAATACGGCTTCAATGCCATCTACCTGCTCCCGGTCAACTTGTACGGCCCCCGGGACAACTTCGATCTCGAGTCTTCGCACGTCATCCCGGCCATCATCAGAAAGATGGTCGAGGCCAAGGAAAACGGTGACCCCGAGATCGAGGCCTGGGGCAGCGGCAACGCATCGCGCGAGTTTCTCTATGTCAAAGATGCGGCTGAGGGCATAGTACTCGCGGCGGAACACTATGATTCACCCCAGCCGGTCAACCTCGGATCCGGAAGGGAGGTCCGGATCAAGGGACTCGTCGACCTGATCGCCGCTCTGACCGGTTTCGACGGCCTCGTGAGATGGAACACCTCCCGTCCCGACGGCCAGCCACGGCGCAGGCTCGATACATCCAGGGCTCTCAGGGAGTTCGGGTTCGAAGCCAGGACCCCCCTCAGCGTCGGCCTGGTCGAAACGGTCGACTGGTACACAAGGAACCGCCAATGCGCATTCTGTTCATAAACCAGTATTTCCACCCGGACCCCGCCTCGACCGGCCAGCTGCTCACCGAGCTGGCCGCCGATCTTAGCGCGAGCCACGAGGTTACCGTCGTGACCGGCTTCCCAAGCTACGTTAGCCATCGGAACAGGCTTCCCCGGCTCCGCCTTTTCGCCTCGGAGCGAATCGGGAACGCCAGAGTGATCCGGACCTTTACCACGGGTTGGCCCCGCAGGTCGCCCATCGGAAGGATCACCAACTACCTTTCCTTCCTATGCTCCTCGCTTATCGGCGCGTTGATCCTCGCAGGCCCCGCCGACGTGGTCGCCACCATGACGGACCCGCCGGTAATCGGATTGGTCGGTTACCTGGTCAGCCGGATCAGGCGGGCCCGTTTCGTTTTCATCAGTCAGGATGTGTTCCCCGAGGTCGGCCAGGTCCTCGGCGTCATGAATGCGCGTCCGCTGGTTCTGCTGCTGGACACGCTGAATAGGTTCCTGCTCGGCAAGGCCGCCGGCATCGTCGCCATCGGGGGAACCATGCGAAAGCGTCTGATCGACAAGGGCGCCGATCCCCGGCGCGTCACCGTGATCGAGAACTGGGCCGACACCGCTTCTATCTCACCCGAGGACAGGGTCAATGGATTCTCGCTCAGGAACGATCTATGCGGGCGTTTCGTGATCATGCATTCGGGAAACGTCGGCCTCTCCCAGGATCTCGATACCCTCCTTGAAGCGGCCGACCTCATGAAGTCGGATGCGGGTGTGGAATTCGTGATCATCGGAGACGGCGTGGGCAAGGCCGCCCTCGAGGAGAGGGCGACCGACCTCTCACTGAGCAATGTCAGGTTTGTCCCATATCAGGACCGTGACGCACTCAGGTACTCCCTCGCCTCGGCGGATCTCTCGGTGGTTTCGCTGAAATCCGGTCTTGCCGGCTACATCGTGCCGAGCAAGCTATACGGCATCCTCGCCAGCGCCAGGCCGGTCCTGGCCGCAGTCGAGAACGAGTGTGAAGTGGCCCGGACAGTCAAGCGGGCAAAGTGCGGTGTCGTGATCGAGCCGGGGGATCCGCACAAGATGGTTCAGGCGATTCGCCGACTCATGGCGAGACCGGACCTCCGGGCACAATACGGCACGAATGCACGGTCGGCGGCAGATCTTAGACATTCCAGACAAACAGCAGTCCGGCGATACGCACGTCTCTTCGAGGGTATGCGCGACGTCGACCGGTCGCCAGGCGAACAGAAGGGGGAAGACCAATGGAAACTGCAGACAGATACCTAGTGACCGGCGGTGCCGGCTTCATCGGCTCGTGGCTTACTGAGGCCCTGCTGGATCTCGGCGCAGAGGTATACGTGCTCGACGATCTTTCGACCGGAAACCTCGAGAACATACAGCATCTCATGGACAATCCGAATATGCACTTCGTTCTCGGCTCCGTTCTTGATGTGAAGGCGGTCAATCGTTTGATGGAGAAATGCCATGCGGTGTTTCATCTCGCGGCGGCGGTCGGCGTGAGGCTGATCTTCGAGCGCCCCATCTATACGCTGACAACGAATGTCGGGGGGACCGAGATCGTTCTGGAATCCGCGCTGAGGTATGGGCGGAAAGTCCTCATCGCTTCGACCTCGGAGGTTTACGGCAAGGATACCCCATTGCCGGATCGAGGCTTCAAGGAAACGGACGACATAACGCTCGGCGTCTCGCAACGCTGGTGCTATGCCGCCGCTAAGGCCCTCGACGAGCACCTTGCAATGGCCTACTACCGGCAAAACGGGTTGCCGGTGATCATCTGCCGTTTCTTCAACACGGTCGGCCCCAGACAGACCGGCGCCTACGGCATGGTGATCCCGAGGTTCGTGGAGGCGGCTCTGGCCGGCAGACCCATCCAGGTCTACGGAGACGGGTACCAGACGAGAAGTTTCACCTGGGTGGGTGATGCAGTGGATGCAACCATTGAACTGATGGTATCGGACCGGGCGATCGGAGAGATCTTCAACATAGGCAACGACGAGCCTATCACGATCGGAGACCTGGCATCCAGGGTGAAGCAACTCACCGGCAGTGATTCCCAGGTGGCTCTCGTGCCGTATGAGGAAGCTTACGGGAAAGGCTTCGAGGATATTAGGTGCCGGATCCCGGACACGACCAAGATAAGGCAGTACATCGGCTACCGGCCGAGTCACGACCTTAACCAGATTCTCACCGACGTTATCCGGTACAGCGCCGAGCGAATGAACCTCGGGTTGGTCGTATGAAAACCGCAGGCGTCGGTTTCCAAAGCGGTGCCCCCCTGTCAAGTGCGGTTTCGGCCCCGAGCAGCGCGACAAACCGGCCAAGGGAACCCTTGCTCAAACGACCGTTTGACGCCGTCCTGGCCGCCATCGGCCTTGCACTGTCGGCCCCGCTCTGGCTCGTGATTGCCGCCGCAATAAAGCTGGAGGACGGCGGCCCTGTGCTCTATATCCAGGAAAGGTGGGGCCGGTACAAGTCGCGGTTCGAGGCTCACAAGTTCCGCTCCATGGTCCCCAACGCCGACGCCGACTGGGGGTCGACTCAGGCCACAGAGGACGACCCGAGGATTACACGGATCGGGAAGTTCTTACGGGCCACCGCACTCGATGAAATGCCTCAACTTCTCAATATCCTGAAGGGCGACATGAGTTTCGTCGGGCCGAGAGCACTTCCCCTCAACGAGGTACAGGTACAGGAGACCTCCGGGCACCTGCCCGATGAGCAGATTCCCGGTTTTGAAGAACGCCTGGCCGTCAGGCCGGGCCTCACCGGGCTGGCACAGGTGTATGCCCCGCGTGATGTCCCGCGCGCCGAGAAATTCAGGCATGATCTCCTCTATGTCGGCAACCAGACTTTCCGGCTGGATCTCAAACTGATCTTGCTTTCGTTTCTGATTACCTTCCGCGGCAGGTGGGAGGAGAGAGGCAGCAAGGTCTGACGCTCAGCACCCGTGGTGCAACTCAGAGTCACTTGGAGGTACCATGAGAACGCATGACATCGCCGTCGTCGGTGGAGGGCCGGTAGGTTCATACACGGCGTACCGGCTGGCCGACCTCGGATTTGATGTGGCGCTTTTTGAAAAGGACACCGAGATCGGACGCGACGTCGTCTGCACCGGAATCGTGGGGGCGGAGGCTTTCAAGCAACACGATCTGCCGGCGGATTCGGTGCTGTATAAGATGGACTCCGTTACTTTCTTCTCTCCGTCAGGCGAAACGCTGGACTACACATCAACCGAACCTTTCTCATACGTCATCGACCGTGGCCTCTTCGACAGGGGCATTCTCCAAGAGGCGATAGCCAAGGGCGTGGTCCCGCACATCGGGCAGAAGGTGACCGGTATAACCGTCGGGCCCGATCTCTGCAGCATCAGGGCCGGGGCGCCGGAGGAGACGGAGGAGATCCGCGCCCGCGTAGTGGTCCTTGCCACCGGAGTCGACTATGACCTCCACAGGGCCCTTGGTTTCGGCAGACCGCCGGCGTTCCTCTTCGCGCTCCAAACCGTTGTGGAGATGCCGGACCTCGAGAGGCCTGAGATATACCTTAACGACCTGACGCGCGGTTCCTTCGCCTGGGTGGTCCCAGCCGGCGGGGGCCAAGCCCGCGTTGGCGCCCTGACAAGGAACCAGGACATCAGGGAACTCACAAGATTCGTGCGGGCCCGCGTGGCGGCTGGGGGAAACCAAGTCGATCCCGTGATCGCGCACAAGCCCATAGCACATGGGTTGATGGACCGGACCGTGGCCGACCGCGTTATCGCGGTCGGAGAAGCGGCGGGGCAGATCAAGACGACGACCGGTGGGGGCATATTCTATGGCCTGATGTGCTCCGATGTCGCCGTCGACGTTCTGCTGCAGGCTTTCAGGAAGGGAGACCTGAGTGCCGGTTGTCTATGTACTTATGAGAAAGCCTGGCGAGCGATGATCGGAAAGGAAATCATGACCGGGTGCAAGGTGCGCAGCCTCATGGAGAGCATGAATCCTGAACATGTGGACTCGCTTTTCCGGCTGATCAGACGGAACATGCACCTGAGGGGTTTGATCAGGCGGAAGGTAAGTTTCGACTACCATGCCGATCTATTGCTCTTCGGTATGAGCCTGATGAAACCCTTCTTGAGAAGATCCGGACCGAATCCGGTGCGTCACTCGAGGGTGGCATGACCGCCGCCCAGCGGAAGCCTACACCCCGTGAAACCCGCACCCCCCACTTGATGCCGCCCGGTCGTGCCTGTGAATAATCCGGGCTAGACGCCGGCAGGCGATTTCGTCGTCTTTTCGAATCCCGCCGTGATGGCCCCGCAAAGCCGCTCCAGCAGATCAATCCCCCGCGGAACCGCCTCCTTGTCGCCCTTCTGGCAAGCGGCCTCGATCCCGGCCGCTGCTTCCGTAATAATCGGGTAGCCATAGCTGCCGCCGGCCCCCTTGAGTTGGTGGGCCAGGCGCTCGAGTTCATCAAGATTCCCATTGGCGAGATGATCTTTCATGGCATGGACTTTCCCGGTCAACCCGGTAACAAACACCTCGAGTATCCCGGCGAGGGCCGGATCGTCTGCATACTCGGAAACCACTCGCTCCACGTGTGATATCACCTCCCCGTCATCCCTGTCTTGAACACCGGTAACGAGCCGGCCGTCTTCCGGTGCGCCGTGATTCCTTGCCCACCGGACTACCTTCGTTATGAGTTTCTGCTGATTGATGGGCTTCGTCAGGTGATCATCACAACCGGCGGCCATGCATTTATCCCGATCCGCCGACATAGCGTGAGCCGTCAGGGCTAGGATCGGGATCTTGTAGCCTCGGGCCCTGAGTGTCCTTGTGGCCTCGTAGCCGTCCATAGTCGGCATCTGAAGATCCATGAGCACCACATCAAAGACACCGTTTGCTACGGCATCGACAGCGGCGCTCCCGTCCTCGACCAGTGTCACAAGCCCTCCCGCATTCGACAACACGGTCTTGATGAGGCGCTGGTTGTCCGGGCCGTCCTCGGCAACAAGAATGCGCAACCCCTTGAGGGCATCCGGATCGACAACAGCCGGGCCGAGGTCCGCCCTGGCTTCGATGAGAGACTCGCTCGGCGTTTCTATCACTTCAACACCTTCAAGATCACCAGTGGGTACTGTGACAGCGAAGGTGCTGCCCTTGCCGGGTTCGCTCGCGGCGGAAATCTCACCACCGAGCAAACCCATGATGCGAGCGCTGATGGTGAGACCCAAGCCGGTTCCACCATACTCCCGCGAGGTGGACGCATCCGCCTGCACAAAGGGTTCAAAAAGCCTGGGCAGTCTCTCCTTGCTGACTCCTATTCCGGTGTCGATGACCTCGATGCGTACCGCAGGCCCTTCCCCATGCCACTCGGACAAGACCGATGTCCTTACGGTAACGCTGCCGCCTTTGGTGAATTTCACTGCGTTGCCGACGAGATTGACGAGTACCTGATGCAGCCTGGACCGATCCGTCATGATGGTCTTCGGCAGGCTGGTGGGGAATTCGGTCCTGAGTTCGGTATCACGCTCCCTCGCCCTCACCCGCATTGTGCTCGCGACGTCCGCCAGCATTGCCAGCAGGTCGCTGCTGTCCTTTTCGATCAGCAGTCTCCCGGCTTCGATCTTGGAGAGGTCAAGTATGTCGTTAATGAGGGCCAACAGATGGGCGCCGTTGCGTCGGATGATGTCCAGATAGTCCAGCCTGTCTTTGTCATCGAGCCCCGGACCGGTAAGCAGGTCGGCATAGCCCATGATCGCGGTCATGGGCGTCCTTATCTCGTGGCTCATGTTGGCAAGGAACTCGCTCTTGGCCCTCGTCGCTTCCTCCGCCTGCCGCCGCGCGCCGACGAGTTTGCTCACGTCGATTACGTTGAGAAGCACACCGTCATAGTCACCCCCGCGGTAGATCGGCTGTATTCGGAGGAGCACCTCGGCGCCACCGAGTTGTCGCTGCAAGGTAAATGGCTCGGAGTGAACATTCGAGCGGAAACCCTGGAGCAATCCCTTGACGTGGTCCAGTATGCGGCCGGAGTGAAGGGCCTCAATGTGCCTGCCGAGGATCTCATCGCCGTCCTTACCCACAAACCGGCAGAAGAAATCGTTCACCCCCGTAATCACGTTCTGCGCATCCGCGAATACGACCCCCTCTTCCATGCCCGAAATCATGGCCGACAATTTCGCGCTCTCACGCTCGGCCGCCGCTTGCGCGCGTTTCTGGCTGCTTATGTCCACAATGCAATCCAGGAGATGCTTCTTGCCCTTGAGCGTGATCGGCACCACGGTCCTGAGGCAGGGCACCTCTTCTCCGGAAGCATTAAGGAACGTGGATTCGGAATTGTCGAGGATCTCGCCCCTGTCCGTAACAGGACAACCCCCGCTCTCGGTATTGCAGACAAGGCCCTGACAGCCCCGGCCCACCAGGTGTTCCTTACGCACACCGACCAGACCTGCAGCGGCCATGTTGGCATCGACTATGGTGTGAGACTCCGGATCGATCACCAGCATGCCGGTTGAAACCGTGTCGAATATCACCTTGAGATAGCGTTCGCTCTCATTGAGGGTCTTCTCGGCAATGAGGTATTCCGAGAGCCTGCGCTCGAGCTCGGTCTGGGTCACCTGGAGTTCGTCCGCATACCACGCAATCTCGGCGGAACTTCGTTGCACGATGACGAGGTAGGTCGCGATCCCTCCGGTGAGGGCCAATCCCGTGAAGAGGAGCAACCATGAAGACCATCCCTTGCTGAGAGATGCCAGCTCGGCGCCGGGGGTCGAGAACACCGTCCATGCCGCCCGCCCCACGCCCAGGGTAGCGACACCATGGAGCGCGCCGTCAATCTCGGGAAAGACCATATCGCCGTCGGGTGCCGTCATGACGCTTGGAACGACGCCGTTCTCATATATCACCGCGCCTGACGTGTCGTCTCTGATCATAGCGATCATGAGGCCGGCGGCATGAGAATCCCCGGGCAAGGCGCCCATTCCGAGAATCCGGTCGGGTTCATACACCTCGACCAGGAAACCTTCCAGGTATGTGCGCCTATTGTCCATCGATTGGATCCATGTTCCCTTTCGATAGACGGGTAGGATGGTTGCAAGGACCGGCGCCGGCTCATCGCCCCAGGCTCCGGGAGGGAAGCGGACTGTGACCGGTCTGTCGCCGTCCCTTGCGCGGTCCAATCCGAGTCTGAGCTCGGGAACCTCACCCCAATCCATGCCCAGGCGGCTCTGATTGCCGGCCATGGGGCTTATGTATAGAATGGGGAAATACTCAACCCGGTCATCGGCACGGACCGGCAGGCCCTGCTCACCGAGAGAGATTATCTCGAAACCAAGAACACCGGAAGCAGCCGCTTCGCGCTCGACGGCGTCACGTTCGCCGGCCGCCACCCTGGGTAACCACATCAGGGCATCGACATCCGTGAGGCCGGAAAGCACTATATTCGTGAAGTCCTGGAACTCCTTGCGGCTTACGTACTCCGACCCCTCATAGAAAGCTCTCAGCGACCTGAGAACGATCTCATGGGTCGCCAAATGCCCACTCAACCGGGCCACGTCTTTTCTGGCAGATTCGGCGAAGATGGACTTCTTCTGCTTCGCGGCCCGTCCCCTCGCCGTCGTGAAACTATACACCGACATCCATATGCCCAGGCATACTATGATGGCCGGGGTCACGTATGCTCTCAAACCTGAGTGCTTCGGAAGTGCTCTTGCCGTATCCAAGGTCTCGCCCACCTCTCAGGCAGCGGGTGCCAGGAATGCCTCATGACCTTCCGGTGCCGCCGCCGGCACGCGTCAGCCGTTGGTCCCGGGATATGCATTTCATTGGACCGGTGACCTCCGGTCTTATTATCGGCCTGGGGATGAACAACTTGAGGTTGCTATCCGGCAACAGCTCCCGCATCCCCCGCCCCCGGGCCGGTCTCCTCAGGCTTGCCCGGCCGTCCAGCCGCTCTCTTCTTTCCCCGGGCCTCGCATACGCGCCTTCCGGGCAAGCTTGACAAACATCAAGGTGGTGCTATGTTTGGTATACCATAGCGGTGCCGGGTGTCCGGTGCATCGCTATTACCCACTCCGGGAGGCCCATGATGGGAGATCGAGCGAAGACCAAGAACCGGTCGGTACGGGAGCCGGAAGGGGCCCGCGCGCGGTTGATGGACGATCTTGATAATCTCCGCAGGGTGTTTGATGCCCTCGAAGACGGCTTGTTGATCACCAACCAGACCCGTGACGTCCTCTATGTCAACCACTTGATCGAAGACCTATACGGCCCCTGGGAGGGCAGAAAGTGCTATGAGTACTTCGAACAAGGCCCGACAACCTGCGAGGGCTGTCCGAGTGAGGCGGTTTACCGCGGAGAGAAGTCCCGAAGGGAATGGTTCTGCCCGAAGAACAAGCGGATATACGACATCATTGATACGCTGGTCCGGAATCCTGATGGGACCCGCCACAGAGTGGAAATCTTCCGTGACATTACCGAGCAGAAGACTGCGATGGCGCAACTGGAAGACAAGCGGGGAAAACTCCATGTGCGGGTGCGAGAACTCAGTTGCCTTCACGCGACGTCGAAAGCGATGGCAGACCCGGAAGCCGAAGTCCCCCGGGTGCTCCAGGAGATAGCGAATCTACTGCCGTCGGCCATGAGCCGCCCCGGCGACACATGCGTGCGAATCGTATTGTCCGGTACCGAGGTGAGAACCTCCGGCTTCGAGGAAAGCCCATGCAGGATGTCATCGGACATAAGAGTAAAGGATGCTCTCGTCGGGGCCATAGAGGTTTACTACCTTGAGGATCCGGCCCGGCCCACCGAAGCCCCCTTCCTTGAGGAGGAGAAGCGGCTCATCGACATATTGGCAGGAGACATCGCCGGTTTCATCGAGCGAAGATGGGGGCGGATGGAGATCGCCGAGCACGAACGGAGACTGAATCTCTTCCTGTCGGCTAATCCTGATCACACGTACCTCACCGATGCCGACGGCCGTATCCTTTATGCAAACAAGGCCAGCCTCGACCTCCTCGGGCTCACACTGGAGGAAGCGAGGAATGTCAATGTCCTGTCACTCTTCACCGCAACCGACCCCGATGCCATCTCCACGGTTGCAGGGCGGCTGCGGGCCGGCGAGGAGGTGCGGGGCTTCGACGTTGCAGTGCATCTCGACGAAGCCACGGTTCGCAGCTTCGAGATAAACGCGATCCCGATCTTGAGGGATGGGAAGGTTGTCGAGATCATGAATGTCGCCCGCGACGTCACGCAGCGCAAACAGGCCGAGGTCGAACTCAAGCGCCAGCTTGAGCTGCTACGCATACTGATGGACACAATCCCCAATCCTGTGTTCTACAAGGGCCCGGAAGGGCGCTACACGGGCTGTAACCGGGCTTTCGAGCGCTTCATAGGGCTGACGCAGGCTGAGATAATCGGCAAAACCGGGTACGAGATAGCGCCCAAGGAGGTCGCCGACGAGTGTACGAAGATGGACGCCGAGCTCTTCGCGAACCCAGGCACCCAAACCTACGAGCGGCGGGTCAAAACGGCGGCCGGCGACGTCAGGGACGTGGTCTTCAACAAGGCCACGTATGCCGGCCCGGACGGGTCGCTTGCGGGGTTCCTGGGGGTTATCCTGGATATTACCGATCTCAAGCGAACCGAAGGCGCACTCAGGAAGAGCGAGGAAGCCTACAGGCGTCTGTTCGAGGAAGCACCCATCGCCCTGGTCGAGATCGATTGTGCGAAAGTGATAGCCTACCTCGATGATCTCCGATCACGGGCCATTACAGACTGCGCAGCCCACCTCCGAAGCCATCCGGATGACCTCTCGGCATGCGCACAAGTGATGAGCATAGACCGGGCGAATGACGCGGCCCTGAGATTGTATGAATGTGCCACAATGGATGAGTTCCGAGAGTTCGTTGTCTCGAGTATCCGCGGCCCCGCGCTGGAGCCGTTTGTGGGCACCATCATAGCGCTCGCCGGCGGCAATGCTCGCTTCCATGCGGAGTATCGCACGCGCACGGCCAAAGGCCGCGAGCGATATGTCAGCCTCCGCTCGGTTGCCGTTGCCCCATCCCGGGACATGTCTACAAACCTGCTTGTCTCGGCGGTTGACATCACCAATCTTAAGAACAGCGAGGGCGGGCTCCGCCTCGCGGAAGCGCAGATTAGAACCTACAGCGAGGAATTGGAGAGACTCGTGGAGCAACGAACGCAGCGCATACATGATCTCGAGCGGCAGCGCGCCTCCGCTGAAGGAATCGCCGCGACCGGCAGGATGGCGGCCAGAATCGCCCATGAGATAAACAATCCGCTTGCCGGCATCAAGAACTCGTTTCTTCTGATCAAGGGAGCCGTCCCTAAGGATCATCCGCGTTTCGAGTATGTCGATCTGGTCGGACACGAAATCGACCGGATCGCCTTGATAATCCGTAAGATGTTCGAGCTTTACCGCGACGAGGTGCAGCCGCGCCGCGCGATCTCGGTGGTCGACTCGGTTAAGGAGGTCTTCACTCTGCTCGAGAGCAGTCTGAGGGCAAGGGAGATCAAGCTGCTCTGCAACGCGCCGCAGGAGCCCGTGAATGTCAGGCTGCCGGTCGGATACTTCAGCCAGGTGATGTTCAACCTGCTCAGCAACGCCATTGAGGCGTCCCCGACATCCGGGACGATAACGGTGTCCATCAATCGAGAGGCTTCCGGCGTGGTTATCGAAGTTGAGGATGCCGGTACAGGGATCGCGCCCGAACACCGGGATCTGATATTCGAACCGTTTTTCACCACGAGGTCCGAAGGCGATCTGCGCGGCCTGGGGCTGGGGTTATCGGTATCGAAGAACATGATCGAGGCCATGGGAGGGACCATCGCTTTCGAGACTGCTGTTGGCAAAGGGACAACCTTCATCGTAAGATTGCCGTGGAGATCGGAGGATCAGAATGCCTGATACCACCTCTAAGGGGAAACTGCTGCTTGCCGACGATGAGATGTCGTTTCTGAAATCCACCGGTGACCTTCTCCGTGATGAGGGATATGAGTGCTGTTGTGTCCCGGATGGGAGGGCCGCGGCAGAGGCACTGCGGCTGGACAAGTACGATCTCCTTATCGCGGATATAAAGATGCCCGGGAACCCCGACCTGGAGCTTATTCGGAAAGTCAAGGACCTGGACGATGGCCTCCCGGTAATCCTGGTAACCGGCTACCCCTCGATGAGAACCGCCATAGATTCGGTAAGCCTGCCCGTCGTTGCCTATGTGTTGAAACCGATAGATTTTCCGGCCTTACTGACCGCGATCGAATCCGCCCTTTCACGTTCCAGGGTTTTCAAGGCCGTATGTAAGACTCAACAGCGCCTCCTGGACTGGGACCGCGACCTCGACGAGATAAAGAGCGTTCTTTCCGAAAAGCCGGCCGGCCTGCCCGCGGTCCCCACCGATACGTATGTGGCGTTGACTCTCAGCCACATCGCCGGCGGCTTGGCCGACCTGAGGACGGCCATGGCCGCTATTGCCGATTCAGCCGGCAAGGGCGAGATCTGCCGTCTGTTGGATTGCCCGAGAACCAGGAAACTCGTCGACACCATGAAGGAGACGATCGACGTGCTCGAGAAGTCCAAGCGGTCGTTCAGATCCAAGGAGCTCAGCGACCTACGCAAGAAGATTGAGGACCTGGTCGACGCGACCGATTGAGACAGCCGTCCGACGAGCGTGCATGGCGCCCAAGAGTGAAAAAGAAAAGATGCCACAAAAACAGCTAAAGTTTCCAGGCCATGTGTCGAAGTAGATAGTTGGATAGTGAAAAAGGCTCGCGACTTGGGCGCGGGCCGCCTTGCCGGGCAGGTTATAAGACCTGCAAGTCGAAGGCGCAATTGAGTCGTCGTAAACGTGAGACGACATCGATTGTGCCTTTTTTGATAGACGAAAACGCGGAGGCTTTGGGCATGCCGAAAAGATCTGATGGAGCCGGGACGACGAGGACTCCAATCCCCGTGTTCGGTTTTCAGACGACGGCCCCGTTCCGGCCACATGGCCGGCTGCACGGGCGCGCCCGCCGAAGCGATACGATCTGCAATGCCGCTCACCCCACATCTGGTGACCTCCAGTGTGAGAGCGGCAATGGGGCTGGCCGCACTCCTCTGGCCGCGGCACCTTCCTTAGGTGACCTCCAAACCGCGGTCATTGGCCGAGCGCGGCCAGCCCCGCAGATTCCATCGCTGGGGCGCTCCGATACCCGGAGCCTCCGCCGTCCCACCTAGCCCTGATTATTCACAAACCCTCTGCCACGGCACCGGCATCTCCGTCACCTCGCGACCGAGGTTCGCGGATGACGCGAGCCGGCCCGCCCGCGACAGAAGTCTCGACGCTACGCTGTGACCTTGTCCACGGCACTACCCTGGGTGAGAGCCTGGGAGACCTCCTTCAGCATGACTGCGGTCGAGAAGGGCTTGCTGACGAAACCGTATCCCTTGTCGCACTTGATACGCCACTGGCCTTCGGCGTCCATGTAGCCGCTGGTAAGCAAGACCGGGAGATCGGGCTTGATTCGCACCAGCCTGTTTGCGAGGGAGATACCGTCCTCGTCGGGTAGTGCGATGTCGCTGAATAACAAGTCGAATGTCCCATTCTCGCTTCTGAAGATCCTGATGGCCTCATTGGCATGCGCGGCACTGGTCACCGCGTATCCGTTCTCCGCAAGCAGGAGTGCGACCAATTCGCAGATTTCGTCCTCGTCTTCGACCAGGAGGATTCTCTCTCCGTGGCCCCTGACGGCCTCATTCGACGCCGGCCCTTCATGGGTCTCCCGGCGCGCAATCGCCAATCCGGGCAAGTACATCTTGAACGTCGAGCCTCGCCCCGGCTCACTGTATGCGTTGATCCAACCTTCATGCTGTCTGATTATGCTCCGGGCCACCGAGAGGCCCACGCCCGGTCCCGCCTCTTCCTCTTCCCCACCGGTAAACGGCTCGAATACGTTCTTGAGCTTGGTCCTGTCCATTCCGTGCCCGTCATCCGTCACCGATATGCACACGAAATTGCCGGGACGGGCTTCTTCGGTCAGCTCGTATTCCCCTTCCCCGATGGCGGCGTTTTGGGTTTCAATCCGGAGATGTCCTCCCGCCGGCATCGCAGCGAGGGCATTCATGACCAGTTCCGTTATTACCTGCTCTATCGCGGCTCGGTCTGCTTGAACAGACCAGAGGTCCGCCTCCAGATCGGCGGTGACCTCGACATCTTCACCTAGCAGATTGCCCATCATCTTCAGCACTTCATGCATTACAACGCTTATGTCCAGGGTAACTGGCCTGATGAAGTGCTTTCGATTAAGAAGCAGCAATTGCCGTGTCAGGTTGACCGACCTGAGCCCGATCTCATAGACCCGCCTGAGGTCCCCGAGCAACAGGCGCCGGTCGTCTCCCTTGACCGCTGAGGCTATTTTGGTCCCTGTGCCGGATACACACCGGCTGAACTGGGTGGCGACGGCACTCGTCGCGGCGGATGTAGCGTCCAGACGCTGCTGCTGGAGAATCCGGATCTGTGCTTGCTGCCTGTCCGAGCCGGCCCCACCCTCCGAGTCCGGCGTGAATGCCTCGAGTTTCCGGTTCAGGATGGGCCCGATATGGTCTGCAATATGTTGAATGAACACCCGGTCCGCAAGCGAGTAGTCCGTCGGTTTCTCCCCGACCATCAGGAGTCCGATGACCTTGCGCTCATGCATTAGCGGAACGCCTACCGCCCGGTGTACTGCCCCGGGCCCCCCTGGTGTGGTTATGCTACTGTTCGACCATACGAGCCTTCGTTCGGTAAGCGCACGTCCCCATAGGCCCGTCCAGGTATGCCGCTTGAAGACGATGCCTGTATCCTGCGATTGCAGCAAATCCCATTGGCGGTCGGTGAGGGACGGACATACCAGGCGCCCGCGCTCATCCAGATAGCCGAAGACGCCGTGCTTGCTGCCGGTGAACTTGATTATGTGATCCAGCACGTCCGAGTACACGTTCTCTTCCGGGGCCAACAGGAATGTCCTGCTGATCCGGTCACGGATATCGGACTCATGTTGAAGCTGTTTCGTGGTTCGAACAACCGCCCTGTGGCCCCTGAGAATGCGCAATGCAGCCACTGCGAACACCGTAACGATCGCATAGATCGGGAGTTCGTTGCCGATCCACTCCCAGGCCGACTGATCCGGAAAAAGCAGGGGACTGGCGACGCTTCGAGTGAAGTAAATGGCAGCGCCGGCAATTCCACCGATTATGATGAACTTGTATTCGTCTCGCATGTTACACCCGCTGTCGCAGTCTCGGCGACTCTGCAGCCTGATATTGTTCGATGAATGCTCCTGCCTCAGCGGCAAGAGCCTTGATAAGCAGTTCTTCATACTCAAGGAAGGGGCCGCGCTCGGTCTCCGGGCGTTCCGCTGCATAGCAGGCTTGAAGCGAGCCGACCGGTCTCCCACCCACCTTTATTTCAGACGAAATCCCCCACTCCGTCTCAACAAACCCTGACGTATTGAAGTTCATCCCTGCGCATGTTATCCTGGCTTGGGCGCTGCCCGGATACTGCATGGCGGGCGGAATCAGATCGACTACCTGCTGCAGGGTCTCGACCAATCCCTGCTCCCTCGCCATGACCGCTGAGACCTGGTAGAGACAGTGTAACCCTTTCATCCTTTGGGCAACGCGGCCGGCTGTGGACACTCCGGTGGGTGTCACACGGTGTATGACTATGGACAGCAGAATGAATGCCGCGATACCCGGGGCTGCGTACAACACGCTCGACAGATTGCCGCCAACACCGTGGAGGCGCACCGCGGCAAGAAAGTGTGTTACGATGAGCACGCACGCAATACACGCATACGCGGCAATTCTCAGTCTGAATAACATGGTGACCTCCATGTATTCATATCGGCACCGGTGACATTCGGGTTTAAGTGTAAATCGCGTGATGCAGTCCGGCCGGATCCCCGGACCGACGGCTCGGTGGTGATGCGCTTATGGTGTGCCCGCAGGGAGGGCGGACTGCCTATAGGGCTTCGGCATGTGCCTCGTGGGGTACAGGACCGGAACATTCCACACGATTACGACCCGCGGCTTTCGCCCGATAAAGGGCGTCATCGGCCAGCCTGATCAACGCCTCCGGTGAATCCGCCTGGTCCGCGTCGGCGACACCGAAGCTTGCCGTGGGACACACCGTCGAGCCGTCAACCTTCAGGCGGATGCCTTCCACAGCACGGCGGCACCTCTCGGCGAGCCGGAAAGCCCCCACCGCGACTGTGTCGGGGGCGACAATAACAAACTCCTCGCCACCGTACCGTGCGGACATGTCATTGACCCGGCATGACTGCCGGATCCTGGCTGCAACTTCCTGCAAGACTTCGTCGCCCACCTGGTGGCCGTAGGTATCGTTCAGAGCTTTGAAGGTGTCGATGTCGGCCATGATTAAAGACATCGCCACCTGGTGCCGGTTCACTCTGGCCCACTCCTGCCCGAGCTTTTCGGTGAACGCTCGGCGGTTAGGCAACCCCGTCAGCGGGTCGATCCGGGCTTGCTCAACGAGGAGATCCTGCAGACGCTTGGTTCTCAGCACGGCCCTGACCCGCGCCTTGAGTTCGAATGCGTCAAAAGGCTTCGTCACATAGTCCACGGCCCCAAGGTTGAGACCTTTTATCTTGTCCTCCGGGCTGCCTGACCCGGACAGGAAGACGATAGGGATCATGTTGAGCTCAAGGTGGGACTTGAGCGCCCGGCAGACATCGAATCCCGACATGTCCGGCATGTCCAGATCCAGAAGGATCGCGTCCGGTTTCTCCTGTTCGGCAATAGCAAGGCCGCTGCGCCCGCCGTCGGCACACAGGATCTCGATATCTTCGCCGGCCAACCGGGCTTTTGCGATCATCATGGCATCGGGGCTATCGTCTATGATCAATACTTTCATGTGTGTAGCCATCGCATATAGGTTGGGGATGGGCGGGGTCCAACGTTGTCCCAATAGGGAGCGGTCGGACATCGCCGCCCGCTTCCGCGAATGTGTGCTCTTCGGGACCCCACCCCCTTGGCGAGGTTCGCCAGAAGGGAGTCTTCAACTTCACCAGTCGGCTGCCACACCCACGGGGGTACCGTCTCCGGGGAGCCTGGTGTGCATAAGGAGAGGCGCCGGATTCCCTGACGAGACGGGGGCGACGGACAGAGTGATTCGCAGGCCAGGATAGCCGGGGGGCAACAGGCCGCTCCCGCGAGGAGAGGGTGGACTGTCCGGCCCGACGAATCGGCGGGAGCGAGGGGCACGTGAGAATTCGATCTCTGCCCACTGAGCTTCCCAGGGATACTGCTTAGTCCTAAGACTTCCGACTGAACCATCTGGTGACCTCCATCTGTATATATCGACACTCCTCCCGATGTCTTTAGTTGAAAGAGGTCGCATTCCTCAAGAAGATTCTATCCCGGTGCTTTGCGACTTGCGACAGGCAGTTCCCGGCGGTAGGTTAAGGCACGGAGGCAGTCATGGAAGGGGTCTTTTCCTCGCTTGCCAGGGCCGCCTTCACCGCGCGGAGCAAGGCGATGACGGTAAACGGCTTGTGCAGGAAATTGTATCCCCGGTCACGTATTTCCGGCCATTGGGACTTCTCGTCGGTGTAGCCGCTGTTGAGCAGGCACTTGACTTCCGGTTTCTGCGACAGCACCTCCGCGATCAGGTCGACCCCGGTGCCGTCTCCCAGGACAACATCGCTCACCACCAGGTCGAAGTTGCCGGCCGCGCCTTCGAAGATGGCTAGAGCTTCCTTGACGCCGGCTGCCTGTGTCGTTTTGTAGCCGTTGGTTTCAAGGACTTCGATGACCAATTCTCGGACAGGATCCTCGTCCTCCACGACCAGGACCCGTTCCCCGCTCCCTTTGTATGCATCGAGCGAACCGCTTTCCTTCGGGCGGGATTCCGCAGGGCGCCCGGTCGCGGCCAGGTACACTCTGAAGGTGCTTCCCTGACCGCGAGTGCTCTTGACGTCAATCCAACCTCCATGGTGCTTGACGATGCCGTGGACTACCGAGAGCCCAAGCCCGGTTCCGCTATCCATCTCCTTGGTGGTGTAAAACGGTTCGAAAATCCGCTCGACGGTCTTTCTGTCCATTCCCGTGCCGTTGTCGCTCACCTTCAGGCAGACGTACTTCCCGCGTTTGCCGTCGGGTGAAGGCGGGCTCGTCGTCGAGTCCACCTCCACGTTCTCAGTGGATATCTCTATTGCCCCCCCCGCCGGCATGGCGTCCCTTGCGTTCACGGCCAGGTTCATTATCACCTGTTCGATACCGGTCCTGTCTCCCCGGACTGTCCAGATGTCATCGCCAAGCCGGTTTTCAACAGTGATATCCTCGCCGATCAAGCGATCGAGCATCTCGTGCATGTCCGTGACCACTTCGTTGATGTCCAGAAGCGATACTTCCATTGGGTGCTTGCGGCTGAAGAGCAGCAGCTTGCGTGTCAGCGCAGCGCCGCGGGCCGCAGCATTCCCGACCTGCTTGAGATCGTGTTCAAGCCGGGAGCCTTCACCTGCCTTCAGCATCGCCAGCTCGCAATGCCCCTGTACCGAGGAGAGAATATTGTTAAAGTCATGGGCAACACCCCCGGCCAGGATGCCTATGGCTTCTATCTTCTGGGATTGTACGAGCTGGGATTGTAGTTGCTCTCTTTCCGCTTCCGTTGCAAGGCGCCCTCGCTCCTCCGTATCCCGTTCGAGCCGGGCCGCGAGAATGGGCGCGATTTTCTTGCCGATCGTCTCAAGCAACGTCCGATCGTCTTCGGTGTAGTCGCTGGGCTTGTCGGCAACCAGGAGAAGTCCGACAGGTGCCTTTTGATGGACAAGCGGAGCGGCCATGCCCCTCTGAGCATTCAATAGAGATCCGGACAGATCCAGGGGACCGTCGAGGACGACGGCTTTGCCGTCTCTGAACAGGTCTCCCCATGCCTCCAGCCACTGGTCCTCGGTGAGGACGTTGCTGCATTGCGTGCGTACGAAGATGTCCCTGGCATCGATCACTCCCGGAGCACAGATCAGCCTCCTGGATTCGTCCATGACAGCGAAGCAACCACGTCTGCTCCCGGCAGCCTTGAGAACCGCCCCTAGAACCCGCTCATACATTTTATCATCAGGGACCGTGAGGAAGATGTCGGCAATCTCGTTTCTGACTTTGAGTTCGTGCTCGGAGCGATAAAGTGCCTGTTCCGCGGCCTTGCGCCCGCTCACGTCCCGGCCCACACCCACTACCGCCTCGATCTTGCCGTCTTCACCGACTATCGCCTTGTACGCCCATGCCAGCCACCGCCATCCATCCTTAGTCATCGAACGCTGTTCTGCATAGCAGGTGAACGGCGCCTTATAAAGGCGTTCCATCTCCCTGACTGTGGCGTCCCTATCATCTTCGTGTACCAAAGGCATGAATTTCCGCCCCAAAAGCTCGTCCTCGGTCTTGCCGAACATCTCGCAGTAGGATCGGCTTGCGAACAGGAACCTGCCCTCCGTATCGACTTTGACCACAAGATCGGTCTGGTTGTCGACGAGCAGCCGGTATTTCTCCTCACTCGCCACCAGGGCCGCTTTCACCGCCCTTCGCTCCAGGAACTTCCCTATTTCAAGGGCCAGCGTTTCAATGAGCTGCTGCTCCTCTTTCAGGAACGCGCCGCCATCGCCTTCGCCAGAGTCAAACGTGCCGGCGTAACAAACCAGCAATCTTCCCTTGGCCATCCTTGACACACGTATGATGGCCGATATTGCATTGCCGGTTTCCACAAAGCCGGGCGTGCTGTAATTCTCCCCGTCTACCGAGACCATGCCGCAGGCCTTATCCGGGTATTGCAACGCCGCAGGCACAAGCCGGACCAATTCGGCGAGAATCTCTTCCGTGGACTTCTCCTGTGCGGACATGAGGCGCGAGGCCATGTTCATACAGTCGAGTTCCTTGACTCTCTCGGCTAGCTCGTGAGTTCGCCCGCGGAGCACCTCATCGGCTGCCATCCGTTCGGTTGCGTCCCTGAAGATACCGAGCAGGCGCGGACTGCCGTCCAGCGTCATCATCGAGGAGTTGACGTCGGCATGAATGACACTGCCGTCTTTTCGCTTGAGGGGCAGTTCCGCCGCGAAAGAACGCCGACCTGCGACCTGATCGCCGAACACTTGGAACACCCGCGGCAGGTCTTTCGCCGGATGTATGTCTTCGACGCCCAGGGCCAGCAGCTCGGCCTGGGTGTAACCCAGCATCTCACAGATTCTCCGGTTGGCCATGATCAGCATCTTGGTATCGGTGTCTGCCACCAACAGCCCGTCCGTGGCGCTATCAAACAGGGTTCTGAAGCGGCGCTCCGAGTCCAACAACTGGCTTTCTCGCTCTCTGAGCAGGTGCAGATCCCGCGCAATGCCTACGAATCCCCCCGCATAGCCCTGTGGGTCTCTGATCAGGGACACGCTCGCTTCGACCTCAACGCGTTCCCCGTCCGGCCTCAGGACCCTGAAGCCGCGTTCCGTCAAATGGCCGTCTTCCACCACCTTCTCGAACGCGCCCTTAGCCGGCTCCCGGTCCTCCGGCACGAGGATATCAAGAACATCTCTTCCGACCAGCTCCGACTTGCCACTCCGCCCGCTTGCTTCCAGCGCGGCCCGGTTGACGTCGATGATCACCCGGTCGAGGTTGGTGATGAATACGCTCTCCGTAGTCATGTCGAAGACCTGCGATAGCCAAGCCAACTCATCCCCGGACCCGCGTTCGACGAGGTCCCGAGCAGCACGATGCCGGCGAATGATGACGGCAAGCGCCACACCGATAAACAGCAGGCCCGCGCCGACCTCAAGACCTGTAATAACAGCCCGGAAGAATGCTCCTGCGGCGAAGTGGAAGCCCAGTCGGATCAGGGCGTGCGAAATAACTATCAGCAGACCGGCCGATATGGGATACCAAATGAGCTTATGCTCATTCCTCATAGTGACCTCCACTAGTTACATCGGACGAAGCACCTCAACACTTGAATGGATATGCCGGCTGTGGGAAGAGAAATTGGCTGCCTACCGTGGCGTTGCGATGAATGACGCCGCTCTAAGGCTTTCGTCGCCACGGGTGTGGCGATGCTACTTCGACCGGTCCCCGCTAAGGTCCAGCAGCGCCACACGGAGCTGCGTGCAGGAACCATCCTCATCGAGAATCGGCACAGTCTCCAGCCGGGCCGCGAACTCCGCACCATCCTCTCCGACCAGGCGGAGCCTGCAGGTGTCCCTCGTTCCGGTCGTCATGACCTTCATCCTATGCAGGTAGAACCGGTCCCGATCATCACCGGCCACTAACCGGACGAACTTCGCCCCAAGCCCGGCCTGCTTGTCCAGCCCCAACATCGCCCTGCCCGCAAGGTTAACGTCGACGATCATGCCGGACGAATCCAGCACCAGATAGCCGATTGGCGCCGATTCAAACAGGTCCAGATACTTGGCCCGTGCGCTTTCAAGCTCCGCCTGCGCCCTAAGGAGCTCTTCGTTCTGAATTTCAAGCTCGGCTTGATGAATCCGCAGCTCATAGAGAAGCTCCTCGAGATCGCCGTGCCTCTCATCGACCGGACGGGTTACCGGCAGACCGGCCTCCTCCTCGGCCAACTTGCGGAGCTTGTCAGCATTGTGCGGCTTGCGCTTTTCTCTTTGCATCCGGCTCACCTCCGAACACCGGCCAACGCCGTCGTACCGTCACCGATCACACGCGGTATCCGTGACGTTTGCCCGGCTGGGCGCGTCTTCCGAGATATTCTCGATGGTAAGCAACAACATTACGGGTTCACCCTTGGCTATTTTCAGCCTACGCCCATTGAGAAGCATCTTTCTTCTCCCGATCCCGGGCAAGTCGCGCTCCACGACGAGGTCCCTGAGAATCAGGCCTGAGGCCAGGGTCTTTTCAAGCCTGTCTCTCAGCTCGGGTATATCCCACAGCGCGTTTCCGATCTCATGAATCTGTAAGCCCAGTGTCTCCCGGGGCTTTGCGGCGAACTCGCTGAAGAACGCGGCACTGGCCGAAATCACTCGCAGGCCTGAGTCGAGCACAAGCATGGGTTCCCGCACGCTGTCGACGATTCGCTCGGCGTAGCGGCGGGCCTTATCCGCCTTGTCGAATTCAACCTGGATGGTCTCATCCGCCAGTATTACACCGATCCCCGTTCCCGTCCTGAAAACCCTTGCAGAGAAGTACCTTCCCGCGATTCTCGGATGCCGCTGCCGCTCCCCATCTATGAAGGGTATTCCGGTCTCCAGCGTTGCATAGTAATCCTCGGCTCGGTCCCCTTGGCCGATAAGGCCCAGGACCTTCGCGATACTCTCGCCGGTCACATCTTCCTTCCGAATGCCCCGTGGAAATAACTCAAGCGCAGCGGAATTCATCTCAATGAGATTGCCCTCCGAGTCGAACAGCATCATCCCGTCGGTTGCCGACTCCATAAAGGCCGCCAACGCGACCCTGCTTATCGCCAGGTGCTCCCGCGCGCGCTTAATCCTCGTGACGTCCGTAAAGGTGATCACCACGCCATTGATGACGTTGTCCGTCGTCCGATACGGCAGCATCTTGACTGTGAACCACCTCCCATCCGTGGTTTGAACCTCTGTCTCCTTCTTTGTAAGGGTCGTGAGCACCTCTCTGGCATCCCGGTCGAGGCCCGCGTATTTCGCCGCCGTAGTGATATCGCTAATCGGCCGGCCGATATCAGTCTCGATCACGTTGAAGATCGCCGTTGTCGGTGGGGTGAAAAACTTGATGCGAAGTTCCAAGTCCAGGAAGATGGTTCCGATGTCGGTGCTCGCAAGCAGATTGTTGAGGTCGTCATGCGCTTTCGACAACGTCTGTATCTTGTGCTCACGCTCCGTGGCCACGGTCTCCAGCTCTTCATTTGAGGATCGCAGTTCTTCCCTGGCGGTTTCCAGCTCCTCATTGGTCGACTGGAGCTCCTCATTGGTCGATTGGAGCTCTTCATTGGCCGATCTGAGTTCTTCATTGCTGGTTTCCAGCTCCTCGATCGCCGCCTGCAAATGCTCCTTCGTCGATGCCAGCTCCTGTTGCAGCGCGGTCGCACTGGAATCCTCCGGGTGATCGGCTTTGTATCGTCCGGCTCTCCGGCGCGCCGGCTTCGGCTTGCGCCTCTCCTCAAACACTACCAGCATCATACCCGGCGCCCCGCGGAGATCCTCCACCGGCTTGACCACCAGATCCAGGCTGACCGACTCGCATCCGTGCACTACGGTTAGATCATCACATACGACGGTTTCAAGGCCCTTGGAAACACTGTGGAGTGCTCCGCTCAATTTATAGCGAATCTCCGGACGGATCATCTTCAGGATGTCGAGGCTGGCTTCTCCAGCCGGTGAAGCCAGGTACTTGTCCGTGTCACCGTGGAAGTACAGAATCTCGTGTCTCCCGTTTATCAGCACACACGGGGGAGTATACTTGTCGATGATTGCTCGGTGTGCGAGACCCCGGATGTCGCTCGCACTGCGGCTGCTGGGCTCACCGGTTAAGGGATACCTGCCGCGTCGCTCAAAGAACGGCGGTACGCCGTGTGGCTTGACCTCACCGTGAATAGCTTCCTTTCGTCTGTATATCCTGTGTTTTGAGTCAACCGTCTCGAACCGGTCACCGAATCCGCCGATCGTCTCGGCGGAACCAAGGAAGAGGTACCCGCCGGGCCGAAGCACATAGTGGAAGAGTGATAGTACCTCCTTTTGGAGGGCGCCGTCCAAGTATATGAGCACGTTCCTGCAGCTGATTAGATCGAGATTCGAGAAGGGCGGATCTTTGATAAGGTCCTGGACGGCGAAGACAAGCATCTCCCGAATCCGCCGCTTGATCCTCCATGAACCATCAACACTCACGAAAAATCGCTCCAGTCGCTTTGCTTTGACATCCGCAGCTATGCTGGCGGGATAGACGCCGGCCCGCGCGTACTCGATCGAGCCATCGTCCAGATCGGTAGCGAATACCTGGACCTCAAGGTGCCGTTTCCTTGCCGCCAGGTGTTCGGCAATCAAAATCGCAATGGAATAGGCTTCCTCTCCCGTACCACAGCCGGGTACCCAGACCCGTAGGGCCGTGTCCGGTTCTCTCGTATCTAGCAGCTCGTGCACCGCCGTTTTCTCAAGAACCTCGAAAGCCTCCGGTTCCCTGAAGAAACTCGTGACCGTGATCAGCATATCCCGGTAAAGCGCCTTGACTTCATTGGAATCCTCTCTGAGAAAAGTCACATAGGCGTCCACCGCATCGATTCCATGCAGCGCCATCCGACGCTCTATCCTGCGTTGGGTGGTTTTCCTCTTGTAGCCCGAGAAGTCATGACCCGTTTCCGAACGGATAAACGAGAATATCCTTGCAAACGAGCCCTCCATATCTTCTTCCGGGGCGGTGACCGCCTGCTGGCATCTGACATAGGTGTGTGATGCGAATTTCATGATCTCGTCGGCCATATCCTCAACGGGCAGCTCGAAATCCACAAGGCCTGTTGCAAGAGCACTCGCCGGCATGCCCTCGTACCTCGCCTGTTCCTTCTCCTGGACCATTGCCATTCCGCCCGTCTCCTTGATAGCCTTCAACCCCTGAGTACCGTCACTCCCGGTACCTGAGAGGATGACGCAGACGGCTTTCTCGCCCCGGTCCGCGGCAAGGGAACGCAGAAAACGGTCAATCGGCAACCTGATACCGTGCGGTTCTTCCAGCTCGGCCAGACACAGAAGTCCATTTACAATCGTCACGTCTTTATCCGGCTGGTTGAGATATATGTTGTCGGGTTCGGCTTTCATACCGGAGGTGATCCTGTTGATCCTCATGCCGGTGTGTTTGGACAAGATCGCATCCATGACGCTCTTATGCTGCGGCGCCAGGTGCTGGATTACCACATAGGCTATGCCACTCTTCGGAGGCAGGTGGTCGAAGAACCCCTCAAGAGCTTCAAGCCCGCCGGCGGACGCCCCAATGCCTACAATCGCGACGGGTTCATCGGATGGGGTCCCTGGGGAGCAGGATTTCGCTTTGGGCCCGTGCCCACAGGCTTTCCCCCGGGGTCTGTCCGGCTCAGTCGGTTTGGCTTTTCGCTTTCTCTTCTCGGCGACCATCACGACCTTCCTGGCTCGGCATTCAGGGCGGCACCGTCAATCCCCGAACGCACATTGCCCAGTCCGCCGGGATCCCAACTCACCCGTCGCGTATGCTCCCCCGATCGCAGACGGTCCGGCTTGGCTATCCACGGTGTCGCAACTCATGCAAGTGGAATCGAGCAGGGCGGTCATCCGGTCTCGCAAACTGTCTGTCCCCACCTGTCCACAACCTTGACATGCTTCACAATGCCATGCAATCGAACAACAGACACTCCGCTGATCCTGATGCCAAACACGCAATGATGCCAGCATAGCACAGACCCAGGTATTGTCAAGCTGATCATGTATCCATTTCCGTCACCCTGATCATAGGCACAGATGCGCCCATGGGCGTTGCACCGGCCGGCCCCATAGCTACTGCCCGGTCAGGACGAGTCATGGTGATAGTCAGCCCGGGATCAAACTCAGGCGGTCTTTCTCCGGCTCTACCGGTTCATTAAGCGCACGCCTGATAGCTCTCAACAACCTATCATTGCTGACCGGCTTCTGGAGGTAAGTGAAGGCCCCCAGTTGGGTTGCCCTGCATTCATCGGTTGCCGGGTCGCGCGCCGTGAGCACGATGATCGGCGCCAGTGACACCAGCATCGAACGCAGCCGCTGCATCACCAGGTAGCCGTCGCCTCCGGGTAGACCAAGGTCCAGGATTATGACGTCCGGGTCCCCTTTACGGGCCGCGCCGGTAGCGGCGACCGCATCGGCCGCCGTTATGACCTCGTAGCCTTCCGCCTTCAGCCTGACCGACAACCCGAGCAGGAGATCTCGGTCATCGTCTATCACGAGGATTGTCTTTGCTGCCATTGGCATTCCTCCTTTTCGAAACTGTCGAAGACCAGGCCCTCGATGGCATCGGCCAGGGCGGCCGCCGCCAGTTCGGCCGGACTTTCAGCTATATCCGGTGGTATCTCGACCAGGTCGAACACTACCGTTGTTTCCACCTGTGGAGGTCCCAGGTCGTCGACCCGGGAAAGCCGGTCCCTCGCCATCCGCACCAGGATCTCGGCGCCTCTCCGATCGGTGCATGCGACAGTGACCGTTGACCGATGGCTGTCATCAGCCCCGACCGTTGGAAGCACGGCATCTCTGTTTTCGACGATGCACCGGTTCAAGTTATCCCGTGCCGCGCGAACTGCGCGGTCTACATATTCCACCATCCCTGCTTCGGGCCGGAAGACCATCAGGATTTTGACGACTGCCAGCACGCCGCGCTTCAGGTTGTCGCGCGTCAGAATCGGGACAAGCAGGCCGGCCAGCGAGAATGCCGGTAGCGTGAACGAGATGGTCGTCCCGTGCCCGGGCCTACTTTCCGCCCAGATTCTCCCACCCTGCCGAATCACCAGACTCTTGCAGATGGAAAGCCCCAGTCCGAGACCCTGCCGGCCCGAGTCATTACCCCTTCCGCTCTGGTGGAGAGGATCGAATATCTTCTCGATCTCCTGCTCCTCAATGCCACTTCCCGAGTCCGTCACCCATACCCGGACGAAATCCGGGTCCTGCGCATCCACCCATGCACCGATCGTGATGGTCCCATTGGGCGGCGTGAATCTGAGGGCATTATCGATTAGATTGGTCAGGACCTCCTTGATCCGGACAGGGTCCGCAAGCACGCGGGGAAGATCCTCCGATTCATCTACCGCCAGTTTCACGACCTTCTCCGCCGCCGCCGCCTTGAAGGTCGACACTGCCTCTTTCAGAACCTTCCACACGTCCACCTGACGCCGGTTGATGGACACCCTGTCCTCCATGCTCCGCGTTACCAGGAGCAGATCGTTGATCATCGCACCTAACTGCTCGACATTGCGCGATACTATCCCGAGATACTCGCGCTGCCGCTCGCTCAGCTTGCCCGGGATCTCATCAAGCAGGATGGACACGAACTGGTCCACCGCCGCGAGGGGCGACCGGAGCTCATGGGACACGTGGGACAAGAACCGGTCTTTCAAGTGGATCTGCTGCTTCCGGGATTCCTCGAGCTCCTTGAGCATCTCTTTGTGCTGGGTTATGTCCCTGAGCGACACGAGCTGCACCCGCGAGCCGTCCCAGTCGACCTCAGTGACCCTCATCTCCGCCACGCGAACTCTATCATCGGCGCTGATCACATCGACTTCGGTTTGCAGCCCCGAAACCAGGGGAAACCCGAACGCCCGTCCTGTGACATCCGCGGCGTCTCTGCCGAGGATCGCTTCCGCGGCGGGGTTGACGAAGAGAACGATCCCATCTCGATCCACAATTGCGATGCCTTCGGCACTGGCCCTTATGATGGTATCCAGCCGTTTCTCGCGGTCCATCAGTTTCAGCGACTGATGCTCGAGCTTATTCCGGGTTTGATGCCGTTCTATCGCATAGCGAATCGAGCGGGCCAGAAGGCCGCCGTCGATCCGTCCTTTGATGAGGTAGTCCTGCGCACCGTCATGAAGCGCCTTCAACGCTGCGGCGGTATCGTCCAGACCTGTCAGCACGACTACGGGGACACCGGACACCTTGGAGCGGAAGGATGTGAACGTGTCGGGAGCGCCGCTGTCGGGAAGGAGGAGATCCATCAGCACGACGTCCGGCTTGCCGGCATCGACCTGTTCAATGGCAGCCGCAAGGCTTCCGGCCGTGAGCAATTCGAAGCCCGGGCCGACCGCATCCTGGAGCATTCCCTCGATGAGTCTGCAATCACCGGGGTCGTCTTCGATCAGCAGAATGCGCGTGGTTTCGGCAAACATCGAGTGTGACTTCACCTCCCGGCGCGAACTTGGTCCGCCTTCCATATGGCCGACCGGATGGGCGACCTGCTTTCAGTTCCTGGCAGAGCTGGATTCCCCGAATAGTTCACCTACCCGTTCAAGCTCGCTCGGAACCACGTTGTGACTGTATCCCGTCAGGATGCCGCTCACATTGCGAAACGGCTGCCCTATATGCATTCCGGTCCCGTCAATGGCGAATTCGCGGATCTCCTTGTCGTGACTCGTACCGCGCATCTTGAGGACGGTCAGCCCCCGCCTCATCTCACCGTGGACCTCCACATACCTCAGCAGGATGATCGCATCCGCCAGACTCGATATCTCGGCCTCCGGCATCGACGGGGACCCCGCTATTGCCGGAGTGTTGACCGTAAGCAAGGAGGCGATTCCCTTCTGCTTGAGAAATGCCGTCAATCCAACAACGAACTTTCTATATCCCTTGCCTGAGGCTACCCGCTCCAGGGCCGAGAGGCTGTCCAGGGCCAGGCGGTTGGGTTTGAATTCCTTGACCAGAGTCCGCAGCCTTTGCGAATGGTCCTCCAGCCCCATTGCCTCGGGATACTCGCACGACACCTTCAGCAATCCTGCCGATTCAGCGCCCGCGAAGTCGATTCCCCAGCGAGACGCGTTCCTGAAAATCTGATCCTTGCTCTCTTCGAAGCCAAGAAAGAGACATCTGTCCCCCTCATGGAGTCCGCCTTTGACAAACTCTGTCGCCATGAGGGACTTCCCCGTCCCGGTCGGCCCATTTACGGCGACGATGAAATCCCTGAAGTACCCCCCGTCACACATCCCGTCCAGTGTGACGTTGCCGGAGGTCATGCGAATTTCCGTAGATTTTTGCTTCAGCTCGATTGACGAAAGAGGCAGCACGACAATACCATGGCGCCTTATTATTGTGAAGGGGTGTTCACCTTTCTCGTGGGTTGTGCCCCGGAACTTGAGGATTTCGATGGTTCTCCGCCGTCGCTCATCTTCACGAATATTCCGCGTTATCACCACGTTGTCGGCGGTGAATTCCTCCATGTCGCTTCTCGTGATGACCTCATCGTCCCTGCCGTGCTCGCCGGTGAGAACCGCCGTGACTTCCATTTCTTTCAGCACGGACATTATGCGGAAGATCTCGCTCCGCAGCGTGGAACGATCCGTTACCTGCGTGAATATGGCGCCCAGTGAATCCAGGGCCACGCGCTTGGCGCCAACCTGCTCCACGGCACTCCCGATCCTTGTGAGAAGAGCGCTCAGGTCGAACTTGCCGACTCGTATCAACCGTTGCCCCGCGTGCGGCGATACATCAACAAAACGCCACTTGTTCTCGCTCTCCCATTTCTCGATGTCCCACCCGAGGCTGATGAAGTTCTTCCGCAGATCATCCGTGGATTCCTCGAAGGTGACGAAAACGCCGGACTGCCCGTGTCTTCGTATCCCCTCGGCCAGGAATTGAACTGCGAACATGGTTTTTCCGCTTCCGGGCGTTCCCGTGATCAGCGTGCTCCTATCGGCCGGCAGGCCGCCATGGGATATCAGGTCGAAGCCGGGCATACCGGTCGGCACCCTGTCGATGTCGGCACCCTGTCTCTTGGTTCTCATCCTATGGTTACCCCCTGTTCGGTCAGAGTGACTTCGCGCCATGTGCCGCCGGCTCACACCGCAGATCCAGCGCCGTGACTACTCTCTCTCTATCGGACAGGTCCCCGATTAGCCTTGCAGCCGGCGGAGGCGAATCCTTGATCAGGGTCGGCGTGGCCAGGACCCCATCGATCTCCGCCTGGTCGGGGTGTCTCGTGACATCTATGACCCTTATCTCATAGCCGCCCCGTACCATTTCCTCGCAGATGCTGCGAAGATGGCTGATCGCGTTGTCAGACCTGACGGTATGCCCGGAGATATACAGTTTCAACTTGATGCAACCTCTCATATCAGCCCCCCTCAATTCGACCGGTCCGCCCACCCGCAGGCTCCGGTGGTGCCTCTCTGTACCCACGGATGACTCCTCTTGGGTCTGTGACTATACCTAGAGACAGGGTCCGATAATAAGAAGCCAGGTATCCTAGAAGCTCGAGCAGCACAAGACGGCCCTCCCGGACATAGGCCTTTGCTTTGCCGGCATCGCTGACTTCCATGCGTTCGCGGATTGCCGTATAGTAAATGTCGACCACATCGCGCGGGCCGCCGCCAAGCCGCCCGATCTCCTCGGCCATCGACCTGATCTCACCGGGCACCTTCCTCTCTGACTTGTGAATGTCCTCTTCCAGCGCCGTTTCGAGCAATCCGCCGAGATTCTCAGTGAGTGAAACAAACTTCCGGGGGAGCGCACTACGCAGGACCGCTTCCGCCCACGGCTTACCGTCGCAGTCATCCGGCGGCCGGCCGGCGAGTCTGTCCAGCGATCGGAGCTCCCGCAACCTCTCCTCCCGCTCACGGGAGTGTTCGAGCTCTATGATCAGGCGATAGCGCTCAACCGCATAGTGGATCGACCGCCGCAGTAACTGCCCGTCGACCTGCCCCTTCACCAGATAATCCTGAGCCCCCTTCTGGACGGCCGCGATGCCCGTGTCCCACTGGCTGACGCCTGTGAGAACAACGATCGGTATGTCCGCCGTGCGATCGCGGATTTGCATGAATGTGTCCAGTCCCCGGCTGTCGGGCAGGCAAAGATCGAGGAGGATCACCTCCGGCCGCTCAGACGCCATAGTCGCAATCGCCGTCTCAATGGTGTCCGCCACGGTGAGTGAGAAACTGCCCGCCTGTAATTCGGTGAGCATCTCACGAATGAGACGCACGTCGCCGGGATCGTCTTCAACCAGTAGGATGCTGACCGGTTCCGGACCATGGTTCGCTTCTGCCACGCGCCCTCCTCTGATACACCATCGTGAGGCAGAGAGGCAATTCAACATGCCGAACGGATGCTTGAAAAAACCACTAGCTCCGCCAAACGAAGCGGCTGGCACAAGCGCACAATGGCCCTTCATGGTGACCTCCATCGGCGGTTATCGACATTCTGTGCGTCTTGCATTAGCTTGAAATAGTGAATACCGAATTCATTGACCCGAATCGCCGCCCGGGTATCCAAGGTCGAACGCACAACCCGCCGGATCGAAGCTAAAGACGTAGTGAAGGGCTGCCGACACTGCCTATTGGAGGTCACCGCGTGATCCATTTGACGACATCCAGGGCCCGGCGGCCCAGGTCCGGACGCCTGCCGGGCCGCTCGCGACCTGCACGCCGGCCCCCAGGGGGGCCGGATCGTTTCTTTGTGCCTATGCCGGTCCTGGCTCGGACATCGTCGCCCTGGGTCGATTGTGCCGGATTCCATTGGAACGCCATGAGGCGGAGCGAGTTATGCTGCTAATCGAAGGAATCGCCGAGACCATCATTGCAACTGTTCGTGAACCTGTGCTTGTTCTCGATGACCGGCTGAGAGTCATTTGCGCCAATCCTTGTTTCTACCGGGTCTTTCAGATTGGCGAAGAGGAGACGGTCGGCAGACGTGTCTATGACCTGGGCCATGGGCAGTGGGACATCCCCAGACTCAGACACCTCCTGGAGGCCATTCTCCCGGCGGAAACCAGTTTCGACGGTTTTGAGGTTAGGCACAACTTCCCAAAGATCGGCCTCCGCATCATGTCTTTAAACGCCAGGAGGCTCTATGGGGCGCCGGATGACGCCCGCATGATCCTCCTGGCCATTGAGGATATCACCGAGCGCAAACAAGCAGAGGCTGAAATTCGGGAGGCCAGAGACAGATTCGAAAACCTGGTTCGCAATATCCCGGATGCCGTCTATACATCGCTGCCCGACGAAACCGGCACCATGACTTACATGTCGCCGCGATGGAAGGACTGGACGGGTTACAATCCGGAAGATCTCTGTGATCTTCATCAGACCCGGTCCAAGTCGATTCACCCGGACGACGCAGAAACAACACTAAGCAGACTAGCCGATGCCCGCACCAACGGGAGCGAGTATAGGCTCGAATACAGAGTAGTGCACAAAGAGACCGGAGAAGTGCGTTGGCTCAGTGACCACGGTGTTCCGGACAAGGATGACCAAGGCACCGTTCTTTGCTTCGATGGGATAGTGAGCGACATAACCGACCGCAAGCTCACCGAGAAGGCCTTGCGCCAGGAAAGAGATCGCACCCAGCGCTATCTCGATGTAGCCGGGGTCATGCTGATAGCCATCGATCCCGCCGGGCAAGTCAGCATGATAAACCAGAAGGGCTGTGAGATACTTGGTCGCGAACCAACCGCCGTTGTCGGCAGAAACTGGTTTGACGATTTCATACCGGCACGGTGTCGGAAAAGGACCCTGGACCTCTTCCGCGCGCTCCTTGCGGGCGAAGTCGACGGCGCTGGGCGCCATGAGAACCCCGTTATAGTGAAACCCAGCGAGGAACGTCTGATCGCGTGGCATAATACCGTCCTCAAGGATGATGCCGGCGAGATCATAGGCACGTTGAGTTCCGGTGAGGACATAACCGAAAAGAGATGGGCGGAAGAGCAGGTCAAACGGTACAACGAGGAACTCAAGCGGTCGAACAGCGATCTGGAGCAGTTTGCCTATGTCGCATCGCATGACTTGCAGGAACCATTGCGCATGATCTCGAGCTATACGCAGCTGCTGGAGAGGCGTTACAGGGACAGACTCGATGGCGATGCCCTCGAATTCATCGGCTTTGCGGTTGATGGTGCCAACAGGATGCAACGTATGATTAGCGATTTGCTCTCCTATTCGACGCTGAGCACGGGACCGAAGTTATTCGACAGGGTCGATTCGGCCACAGCGCTCGCCAGGGCGATTGCGAGCCTGCAGAACGTTATCAGACAGGCCTCAGCTGTGATAACCAGTGATGATCTGCCCGTTGTCTTCGCAGACGAATCACAGCTCGCGCGGTTATTCCAGAATCTCATCGAGAACGGGATCAAGTTCAGGGGTACGGAGGCGCCCCGAATCCACATCTCCGCACAGGAAGACGGAGATCAATGGTCGTTTTCGGTACGGGACAACGGTATCGGCATCGGCCCGGAGTACAGAGATCGGATCTTCGTGATATTTCAGCGGTTGCACCGCAAGGACGAGTACCCAGGCACCGGCATAGGGCTGACCATCTGCAAGAAGATCGTCGAGCGCCATGGCGGGAGGATCTGGGTGGAATCGGAGCCCGGGGAAGGCACGACCTTCCACTTCACAATCGGACGGCAAGGATGACCGATTGCGAAAGGGCCGCCCCAGACGGCGGGGGATATCATCAAGATCTACAATCTGCACGCCAATTGCTTCATCACGAAACCCATCGGTCTTGAGCAATTCATGAAGGTCGTCAAGGCAATCGAGGGGTTCTGGTTGACCGTTATGAAGCTTCCCCGGAATAACGCGAAATGAAGCGTGCGCGAGTTCGCCAAACCGACCGGCCCAAACTCAGGCGATGATGGGCCGACCAGACGCCAACTGGCTGTCTTCCATGCCGATTCCCTCGGCACGCGTCTCCGCCCGGGTGCTCTCGAGGATTTCCTTCACCGACCTGAGCAGGCTCTGGAGGGGATATGGCTTCGACAGGAACTTGTACCCTCTTTCACAGATTGCCGGCCACTGGGACTTATTGTCGGTATAGCCGCTTCCAAACAGGATGCCTCCGCCGAAGCCGCGTGATACGACCGCATCGATAAAATCCAACCCGCTCATGCCCGGTAGCACAACGTCACTGAAGATCAGGTCGAGTTTCCCCTTCTCGCTGTCGAAGATCCTGAGGCCTTCCTCGGCGCTGGCGGCCGGGAACACTTGATAGCCGTGGGCTCTGAGGACGGTCTCAGTGATATCCAAGACAGCAGGTTCGTCTTCCACAATGAGAACTCGCTCCCCGTCGCCGACAAGATTCGGGCTCGAGCCCTCTTCTCCCACAGCCCCACTCTTGTCTTCGGTGACGGCGGGCAGATATATGCTGAATGTAGAGCCCCTGCCGGGCTCGCTGTCTACCTCGACCCAGCCCCCATGCTGTTCGCAGATCCCGTAGACGACCGACAAGCCCAAACCGGTGCCCTTCCCCATCCCCTTGGTTGTGAAGAAAGGATCGAAGATCTTCGCGACCGTGTCCTTGTCGATCCCGACTCCATTGTCTTCCACGGCCAGACATACCGCCTTGACCGGTCCGGCCCCATCGCCGGTTGCTCCCAGTGCCTTGAGGGACGGGGCATAAGATGTGCTGATTCCGATGGCCCCGCCATTCGGCATTGCGTCCCTGGCGTTAACCACCAGATTCAGCAGGATCTGCTCCAGGTTGGTTCGATCCGCGCGCAGAAGCGGAACGTGATCGGCAAGATGAGTCTCGATCCTGATCTCCTCCCCGATAAGACGGCCGAGCATGTCCAGCATGTTCTCCACGGTTTCATTGATATCGACCGCCTCTATCTTTACCGGACGCTTCCTGCTGAAGATGAGAAGCTGCCTCGTAAGATTGGCGGCCCGATCCGCAGCCATGTGAATCTGGTCCAGTTTCCTCCGTAGTTCGTCATTCGGACCGATCTTGAGCAACGCAAGCTCGGTGTTGCCCTGTATGGTGGTAAGGATATTGTTGAAGTCGTGGGCGATTCCGCCGGCAAGCGTCCCGATCGCGTCCATCTTCTGCATCTGGACTATCTGTGCCTGCAGGTTTTCCCTTTCTCTCTCTGCCTTCCTTCGCTCGGTGATGTCCTCACCCGAACTCAGATAACCCGCGAATGCGCCTGTCTCATCAAGTATGGCGCTGTTGTACCACAGGATGATTCTCTCTTCGCCCGAGCTGGTGACCACGGGGTTCTCATCGTGCGCAACTATCTCGAACTCCCCGGAGGCGATCTTGTCGAATGTGCCTTTCGCCCCGGCCCGGGCGTCACGAGGAATGCACGTGTCGAACCAATTCCTGCCTATCAGCCCCTCTTCGTCATAACCGAGAACCTCGCAGCCTTTTCGGTTGATGAGTGTTATCTCCCCGTCGGCGGCAAGAGCGACGATCATCACCCCTGCTATGTCGAGATACTTCTGAGCCTTGTCCCGCTCGGCTTTGAGCGCGTGCTCCATCCGGTGATTGTTGATCGCTATCTCGATGCTCGTCCTGAGGTCCTTTTCCTCGAAGGGCTTGGTGATATAGCCGAATGGGCCGGTAAGCTTCGCACGCGCCAGCGTGGCCGTGTCTGCGAAGGCTGTCAGAAAGATCACCGGGATGTCGTGGCCTCGTCGAATCTCCTCCGCCGCCTCTATGCCGTCCATGCCTCCCTTGAGTTGGATGTCCATAAGCACAAGGGCGGGCTTGAGTTTCTCGGCCTTGATGATCGCATCACGTCCCGTCGAGGCCGCACCGGCGACCGTATACCCGAGGCGGCGGAGCCTGTCCTGTATATCCATGGACACGATGCTCTCATCCTCAACAACCAGTATCGGGACGTTTTCATTCATGCGTGCGAGCCCACCTTTTCCAAACCTGTTCGGAAGCTGATTTTGAATTCGGACCCGACGTCACACCCGATGTGCACCCGGCCGTCTATCTGATCCGCCAGAGTGGTCACCAGACGAAGCCCCAGTGACTCGGTTCTCTCGATATCAAACCCTGGGGGAAGGCCGACGCCGTTGTCACTCACCGTGAGTGCAACCTCCCCGTCACCGACAAGGTGAAGGCAAACCTGAATCTCCCCTTTTCGACCCTTCGGGAACGCATACTTCAGCGAGTTTGTGACCAATTCGTTGATTATGAGCCCGCAAGGTATTGCGGTGTCTATGCTGAGGGGAACCCGGTCAACTTCCACAATCAGATTGACCTTCCCCTGTCCCCCTCCATACGAACTGAAGAGATGTGCCACCAGCGTCTTTACGTACTCCCCGAAATCAACATTCGCGAGGTCCTGTGATCTATACAGATTCTCGTGGATGAGCGCCATTGACTGCACGCGGTTCTGGCCTTCCCTCAACATCTCGAGGGCCCGCGCGTCTGTCACGTTTCTAGACTGTAGATGGAGCAAGCTCGATATTATCTGCAGGTTGTTCTTGACCCGATGGTGGATCTCCTTGAGAAGCACTTCCTTTTCAGCCAATGAGGCCCTGAGACCCTCTGCCTTTTTGCGTCCGAGGGCGTCTACGAAGGTCTCCGCGACCATCTTGAGCAGTGCTATGTCCTCGTCTGCCCAGGCCTGTCCCGGCCGGCGCGAAGCAAAGGTGATATATCCAAGCATCTCGCCGCCATAGACCATTCGTACGGCTATGATCCCTAGCAGTCCGCTATGTTCCATCATCTCCTTCGTCCCGCGCGCAAACGGCGGCAGGTCTTCCGGGCTCGATATGATCAAAGCGTCACCCTTTCGTATTTCTTCCATCCACCACGGAAAGCCATCCACCGGCAAGCCTCTTACCCGTCCCATCATAGGATCAACACCCGGCCGCGACCATTCGTGCGTGCAGTCAATAGTCGCCATGTCTTCGGAAAACATGATGACGTTGCACTGGTCGACGTCCATGAACTCTCCGATCGAGCGGAGCCCCTCGATTATCGTTTGGTCTATCCTCGTCGAATCCACATTGATAAATGCGGCTGAGATCGAGGTGATAATCTTCTCCAGCTCCAGCCGATACTGAAGAGATTCCTGGGCCTTCCTGCGTCCGGCCAACTCGCTTTGCAGCTCTTCCGCTCGAAGCTTGAGCTCGCCGTGCGTGGCGCGGAGCGCGGCGTCCTGTGACTGGATCTGGGACAGCATCTCGTTAAACCGGTCAGTGAGTGTCCCGATCTCATCTTCACCATGCTTGGTCGCGCGCAGCGAGAAGTCCTTTTTCGCGGAGACCTTGCTTGCGGTTAAGGCCAGGTGGAGGACAGGCCCTGAGATTACACGTTGAAGCCTGGATGACAGGAAAAGGGCGAGCAATATCGATAATGAGAGCACTCCGGCCGTGATGGCCGTATACCGCCCGATCCTTGCTGAAATCTGACTCCTGTCCGTCTGTATGTAGACGTATCCTATGGTTTCGCCCCCGAAGCGGATCGGGCGCATTATGTCCGGAAAGCCCCCATAGCCGGCCCTGCCTGCTATTGACACGCCTGGAGGAGCCAGCTCGGCTGTGATATCAGACCGGTAGTACGTTGCGAAGGGCTTCCCATCGCTGTCATATATGCGGGCCGCCACGATGTTCGGATCGGTGGCCAACGCACGCAGCGACTCGTCCCCCGCCTCGGGGTCGCTGAACTCCAGGGCTGCCGTGCTGTTGGCGCCGATGACATCGGCCATGCTCGTCAACGCATGTCTCGTGTCGGCCCTGAACATGACGATCTCATAGACGACCAAGGCGACTGCCGTGACGAGCAGGGCCACTCCGGTCGTGATCATTATGATCGTGACCAGCTTCTGCTGAAGCGATGCGTGACGCAATAGCCTCATCACCGGTCTACTCCTCCACTATTCTGGCCACTCTGAGCAACTTGGAACTGATATCGAGATTCGCCCTCTTCGCAGCATTGACATTGATCTCGAACCGGACCTTGTCGTGATCGATCACGAAATTGATCATGACGCCCATTCGCGCGAATCCCGCGCTGTCTGCGATGGTAAGCGTGCCGGCATTCCCAAGGATGCGGAGGGCTTCAGCCACCCCGTGGGGACCAACGCTTCTATTAAGAAAGAGAATATGACTGAACGCTTTTGCATTCTCGCCTTCCATATGCCGCACGAGGATGCGCCGCCCCCCTACCACGTGCCCCTGGAGATCGCCCAGGGCCTCATCCATCGGACCTCTTCCCAAGACCCCTATGGTGATTGTCCGGGCACTGTCCGGAAGCGCAGATTCCGGCCACTCGATGAAACTTATGAACTTGAGGACAAACGCAGCCTTTACCTGGTGCTCGATGGTTGTCTCGCTGTCGGGATCAGTCGCGTGGCCGCACACCACCGACGCCACCACCAGGATCAGACCGGCCAGAACCGCCATGCCATTCTTCATCGTCTTCCTCGGTGAAGCAGACCCTCTGCCGCTCCTGTGTCCGGCTTCTGCCGCCGCAGTGCGGCCGGGCTACGCTCAGTGGCCCACCGTTAACATCCCGTAGACCGACCGGCCCATCTCATCCCCAACATAACCCACATCCCGGACGGAACCCGCATCCGATTCAAACTCAAGATGCTTGTTGTCAAGGAGGTTCGCTCCCGCAAGGGAGACCTCGAGACCGGAAAGCGGACGCCAGCCGATCCTCGCATCTATGCTTGTGTAGCCGGCGACGTCGACAGCCGGCAGTGCATGCACATACCGGACAGCGAGATCAAGCGAAACCTCCCCCGGCAGGTCCAGCCATGAGCAGAGCGTGGCCTGATGGGCGGGATCCTCCCCCTCAGCGGCAAAGCCCGCCTCGGTACCGGAGCCCCCCGGGAGTCTCATATCCATTTCAAGCCACGAGTACGTGGCCCGGAGCCTCCACCGGCCCACGGGCCGGTAGTCCGCCGCGATTTCAAAACCGTGGGTCTCGGCTTCACCCCCATTTACAAAACTGATCGGAACGATCAAATGCGCCACAGGGTCGTTCCGCTCTTCGGGCGAGCCATACTCCAACACGCCGAGGTCGGCATAGATGTTAAGAAAAGCCGCTATGTCGAGCGACAATCGATCAACCGGCCAGACACGGTAGCCGACTTCATACGCAGTGAGGTCTTCCGAATCGAACTCTTCGTTGCCGGTAAGGGACACAAACACCAGTGGGCTTTCGGGATATGCGGCCCCGGGTGGAATAACCGCCACGATGACCTCTGCATTACGGTCGCTTCTCGATGGCGTGCGCACCGCTCTGGAGACGGCTCCCCACAACGTATGTTTCCGGTGCGGGGTCCACAGCACCCTGGCAGTAGGCTGCACCTCGAGACCCGTATAGTCGTTATATTCGAATTTCGAACCGAGGGTGAGGTGCAGGCGCTCCGGCAAGACCACGATCTCGTCCTGCAAAAAGGAGCTCTGCACATCGGTCTGGCGGTCTGCCGGGATGAATTCCAAGCCGAAGAGCCCGCCCGTCGCATCCTCTGCGTAGCGACAACCGAGCCCCCATATGATTTCGTGCCGGCCCCCGGCCCGGAGGTTGTGCTGAAAGTCGACACTGTACGACTTGATGCGACTGTCGATGAGATCGGTTTCGCGGCGTTCCGAATCGAGACATACCTGAAGGGCGGCCTCGGAGCCTCCGGCGAACACATGCTGCCACCGGCCCAGAAGATCCCCGCCAAGGACGTTGACTTGGCTTTCAATGGACTGGCTGTACGGCGGATCGGGGGAGAATACGCTTCCATAGACCTCCACAAGGTCCACTGAGTAGGCATTGCCGTGGAGAGTCACCTCATCCGCCGGGGATGCGCGCCAGTCGATTCTGAACCCTCCGCGATTGGCGGCCCACTCATCGACCACCTCACCATCTGACCCGGAAGTGAAGCCCTCCCTGTCGAAGTACATTCCGTAGGCACGATAGTGCAGGCCCGCCGCAAGACTGCCGCCATGCCTGAAATCCGCCCCCAATGCCTCCTTCGTCCCGGTGCCGATGGCGCCGAGGTTCCCCGTCGTCTTGTCGCTATGCTTCATTATTATGTTTATTACTCCATTCACCGCATTGGCGCCCCACATCGAGGCTCCGGGACCTCGAATAACCTCGATTCTTTCGATGTCCTCGAGGAGAACGTTTGTCACATCCCAGAAGACACCTGAGAAGAGAGGCGTATAGACGGACCTGCCGTCGATAAGGACAAGTAACTTGTTTGAAAACAGCCCATTGAAGCCACGGCAACTTATGGCCCAGTTGCCTGCGTCTATCCTCGCTACTTCGAGGCCGGGCACCATTCGCAGTACGTCGGGAATGCAGCGATACCCCGACCGGCGTATATCTTCACTTGTGATCACGAACACGGCAGCCGTGGCTTCAGAGATCCGCTCAGGTTTCCGGGATACCGATGTGACCTCGATATCGAGCAGTTCTTCAAGCGTGAGATTCACCAGATCGACGGAGTCGACCCCGTCCCCCCCGGCCGGAAAAGCCGGCGCCAGGCCGGCAAGCCCAAGCGACAGCATCAAGTACACCGCGGCTGATCTCATGAGACATCACCTCTTAAGCAAGTTGACGTGATCTATGCGCGTGTCGCCCTCACAGATGAAGGACAGCGACTCCAACCCTCCTGTCCCCATGTGAACCGGTGCTGCAGGAATACATGAGATAGTGACCTCCATCTGTTTAATCGGAACGATGGTCCCCGAACTTGATTGGATATTGCGGCGGCGCAGGAAGTACATGGTCCGGGAAGGAAGGCCCCGTAGCGTCGTGACGAACCCGTCGGGCGCGGAGAGGCGACGCTACACGGGGGCGCAGCGAAGCCGTTCGC
>CAZRAU010000002.1:0-14099 GCA_964598025.1 uncultured bacterium | reverse complement strand
GGGGCGCAGCGAAGCCGTTCGCGACGATTTCCTTACTTGCTCCCTCTTTCCCTGCGGGCACTTGAGAAGAGGCCATACCAGAGGATCATTACCTGTCCACTGTCGGAGATATGAGTTGTGCGCGGGGAACAGATGTTGGGAGATGCGGTCGGCGGCAGGTCGGACTTTCGATGAGCCGGGAAGGCGTAGGATTCTCAATCCTTGCTGGGCCTTCTGCGGGAACATACCGATATATTCCTGGACATCGTCTTCGGGCGCAGCTATAATCTTCCGTGGACATTGTGGTCGATTTCGTGTCGGCCGACATGCAGATACGAGTGAAGGGATTGGCCGCGTTTCGGACTCGAATAGATATGTGACTGTATTCCAGACGCTTCCCCGAATTGACGCCCCACGATTAACCGGTCGCCCCTTCCAACGATTCGAGCCAACAGTATAGGAGGGAGATCATGACGAAGAGACTGCTGCTTTCATTCCTGCTGATTCCTGGATTGCTGTTCACTGCATGCAATGATGACAGTGGAGGCACCACAGGAACCGGAGACGTCACGCCGCCCTCGGCCGTCACCGACCTCAGCGTGACCGAGATCACCGAGAACACGGCGACCCTGGCGTGGACATGCCCCGGTGATAACGGCATGGACGGCTCCGCCAGTCAGTGTGACATCCGTTATTCACGGAATCCGATTACTTCTGCGACCTGGAGCTCCGCAGTGCCGGTTGCTTACCCGCCGCTGCCCAATGGGTCAGGCTTGGTGCAGAACCACACGATTTCCGGCCTGACCAGCGCTACGATCTACTACTTCGCGATCAAACATGCCGACGAGGTTCCGAACTGGTCGGATCTTTCCAACGCGGTCGTCGACACAACCCTCGGTGACTTGAGCCTGATCCTGAGCAACTCCCGCAGCGGCAAGTATGCGGTCGTCCTGCCTTGGACGGGGCAGGATTCGGTCGAGGTGGCGCCCGGAGTGCACTTCGTCGGAATCAAGAAACTCGGCTATCGAAGCAAGAGGGTCTATGTCGTCAGCCCGCTCGGTCCGGGTGGCGGCGTCAACGTGATCTATGGTTGCGACACTTTCACCGGCGCGAACGTCGAGGAGGTAACCTCGGCCGACTATGTCAACATCCTCAGCCTCGACGGTTCTCCGGTCGAGCCGAAGATTGTCTTCGCCGGCAACGATGTTGTCAACAACAAGCATAACATTCACGTCATCAATGAAGACGGTACGGGGCTGCAGCAGATCACGGTAGAGGACGAAGCACTGTCGCTCCCTGACGGAACCCCGGGAAAGCTAGTAAGTGCCGGAGACCCGGCGTGGTCGCCGGACGGTACGAAGATCGCCTTCTTTGCGGGCTTCCGAACAGTCCCACAGAATTTCGCGCACAATCTCGTCGTGGTGATGGATGCCGACGGCGGGAACAAGGTGGCTGTTTACGAGCGCCCCGTCGAGGAGGCGCATTACGAAGACGCCTGCTGGACGTCGGACGGCGAGTTCGTGCTCTTCAGCGTATCCGACGGCGGCAGGAAGGTCCTGGCGATTCACCTCGCCAGCGGAATCCTCTCCGACATCACCAACAGCCTCTACACAGGCGAGGAGATCGAGGGGATCTGGACTTCGCCCTCCGGGATGGAGATCGTCTTCAATCTGCATCTCGTCGGTGGCGGCGATCTCCACACGGCCCAGCTTAGCGCGATCGGCGGCAACCTCAGCGTCCAAGGAAGCAGCACCCAATTGACGAACGGGCAGTCTTACGGCCATGGGTACGGGGATCCAGACTGGGCTCCGTGGGATCGATGGGACTAGAAAAGTGCAAGGCATACACATAGGAAATGCCCCGGTCCATCGCGGCCGGGGCATCGCCCCATCGCTGGTGTCCTCTATTCGGTCAGCACGATCGAACAGGCCTGCCTCGACTCCCCCCTCTCAAACCCCTTCAGTACCTCCGGCTCAAGCCGCTGGCGCTCGAATCCGAGCTTCTCGTAGAGTACGCCCCACCCAGACGCGAGAAGCTACAGAGACAACAATTCTCATAGCGTCGTGACGAACCCGTCGGGCGCCGAAACCCGCCGCCACACTAATGGATACCGAGGCGGAGCGAAGCCGCTCGCGGAGCAGTGAATGTCGTGCTGAACAGCGAGCGAATGGCGAGCGAAGCCAAACCCGTCGGGCGCCGAAACCCGCCGCCACACAGGACGGGTCTAATGTTCGCGGACGATCTCCTTGACGCGCATGAGGCGGGTGAGGTTGCCCCGCTCCATCTCTGAGAGCTTCATCGAGATGTAGCGGATCGTCTCTCCGAGGTTGGGGATAAGGACATACTCCAGAGCGTTCACGCGGCGGCGGGTCTTTTCGATCTCATCGCCTATGAGCTCCAGGGCCTTCTCCTTACTGGCAAGCTCGACCATCCGGCCCAGCACCTTCTCCATGGCCACAAGTGAGGTGTCGAGCTCGGCAGGCGTCGTTGCAAGCCCATAGGAAGCGAGCTTTCCCTCGGTCTTGAGGCCGAAAACCGGCACCACGATATTCATGATCTGTTCTTTGCCGACCTCGACGTAGGTCTTCCGGGTCGGCACGCTTACCGCGGTCTCCACCACCTCCCATCCACCGGCGGATCTGGCTACCACAAAACGCCTCCAGGCCTGCTCGAGCTCCTCCTCAACACTTAGGCGAAGGTCCTTTATCTGGTGCACCAGGCCCATAAAACGCTTCATCAGCTCATCCTGTTTGTCCTTGAGGAGCTTATGGCCCCTCTTGGCCAGTTGAAGACGCTTTCGGAGCCTGAGGAGCTCCATGCGTGTCGGGTTAACGGATAGCCGCATCTGTAACCGTCCCTCTGCTCCCGGTCCTACCCGGTCTCAGCCCCGGCGGATGCTTCGGCCTCCACCGGCGCTTCCTGCTTGAACCTGGGCAGGTACTTGTCGATCCACTCCTGCCTTATTCGCTTAAGCTCCACAGTGGGGAACACGGACAGTAGTTCCCAGCCCAGGTCCAGGGTCTGTTCTATCGACCTATCCTCGTATTCGTCCTGGGATACGTAGCGGGCCTCGAAGGTCGAGGCGAACTTGAGGTACTGCTTGTCCATCTCACTCAGGGCCGCTTCGCCCAGGATCACCGAGAGCTCCTCGGCTTCCTTGCCCCTCGCATAGGCCGCGAAGAGCTGGTTAAAGGTATCCGAATGATCCTCCCGGGTCTTACCCGCGCCGATGCCCTTGTCCTTGAGCCGCGAAAGCGACGGCAGCACGTCTATCGGAGGCGAGACCTTCTTCTTGTGAAGCGAACGGGAAAGGAAGATCTGCCCCTCGGTTATGTAGCCCGTGAGATCGGCGATGGGATGGGTCTTGTCATCCTCGGGCATGGTGAGAATGGGAATCAGCGTTATGGAACCCGCATTGTTCTTGATTCGCCCCGCCCTTTCATAGATGGTGGCAAGGTCGGTATAGAGATAGCCCGGATAACCTCTTCGTCCGGGGATCTCCTTTCGGGCTGCCGAGATCTCACGCAGCGCCTCGCAGTAGTTGGTCATATCGCTCAGGATCACCAGGACGTGCATGCCCCGGGTAAAAGCAAGGTACTCGGCCGTCGTGAGGGCGAGCCTGGGGGTGGCGATCCGCTCGATCGCCGGGTCGTCGGCCAGGTTCATGAAGAGCACGGCACGATCGATAGCGCCGGTCTTGCGCATGTCGGAGATGAAGAAATCGGCCTCTTCGAAGGTTATACCCATGGCGCCGAAGACGACTGCGAAAGATCCCTCGGTACCCAGCACCTTGGCCTGTCTCGCGATCTGGGCGGCCAGGCGGTTATGGGGCAACCCGGAACCGGAAAAGATCGGAAGCTTCTGGCCCCTCACCAAAGTGTTCAAGCCGTCGATGGCCGAAAGCCCCGTCTGGATAAATTCGTTGGGGTAATCTCGCGCGGTGGGGTTGTATGGGTTCCCGCTTATGTCCCTTCGTTCCTCAGGTATGATCTTGGGGCCCTTGTCGATCGGGCGGCCCAGGCCGTCAAAGACACGCCCCAACATGTCGCCGGAGAGCCCGATCTCAATGCCCTTGCCCAGGAATCTGACCTTGCTGTGGAACACATCCACTCCGGTCGTGCCCTCGAAAAGCTGGATCAGCGCAGTGTCCCGGTTGACCTCGAGCACGCGGCCACGCCTGATCTCACCGCTCGGCAGCTCCACCTCGACGATCTCTTCGTATTTCGCGCCTTCGATTTCCTCGACCAGTACCAGAGGGCCGGTGATCTGCCGGATAGTCAGGTACTCTTTAAGCATTGCTCTTCCCCTCTTTACTCAACCATTGCCCCAACCAGTGTTTCTATCTCTTTGTCTATCTCGTCCTTGATGCCTCTCACCGTATCGAGCCTGTCCTCGGGCTCATACTTGGCCCTGGCTATGCGCTCGCGGACCGCCATGGTTTCGATATCACCAATCGCCACACCCTTCCGGAGCGCCTCCCGTGAGGCTTTGCCGAAGTGAAGCACCAGCTTCATCATCTCGTACTGCTTCTCGAGTGATGTATAGGTATCCACTTCGTGGAAGGCGTTTTGATGGAGAAAGTCCTCTCTTATGGATCTTGCAACTTCCAGAGTCAATCGGTCACCGGCCGAGAGTGACTCCACGCCCACGAGATTCACGATCGCGGCCAGGTCGGCCTCCTCCTGCAATATCCGCATGGCCTCGCTTCGCAAGTCCACCCAGTCGGCTGCTACGTTCTCGGTGAGCCAAGGATCGAGGTTGTCATAGTAGAGCGAATAGGAATTAAGCCAGCTTATAGCCGGAAAATGCCGCTTGTAGGCCAGATGGTCCTCCAGGCTCCAGAAAACCTTGACCACACGGAGCGTGGCCTGGACCACCGGATCGGAAAGATCTCCGCCCGGAGGCGACACGGCCCCGACTACAGAGAGGGCCCCTTCCCGGCCGTCACGGCCGAGACATTTCACCCGGCCGGCCCGCTCGTAGAACTCGGCAACCCGCGCGCTCAAGTAGGCCGGATAACCTTCCTCGCCGGGCATCTCCTCGAGCCTGCCTGAGATCTCACGCATGGCCTCGGCCCACCGGGAAGTGGAATCGGCCATGACCGCCACACTGTAACCCATGTCCCTGAAGTACTCGGCAATCGTGATACCCGTATAGACGGAGGCCTCGCGCGCCGCCACCGGCATGTTGGAGGTATTGGCAATGAGCACCGTCCGTTTCATGAGGGGCTCGCCGCTCCTCGGGTCCTTGAGCTCGGGGAACTCCAGAAGCACATCGGTCATCTCGTTACCGCGCTCGCCGCAGCCTATGTAGACGATGATCTCGGCATCCGCCCACTTGGCGAGCTGATGCTGAATTACGGTCTTGCCCGAGCCGAAGGGACCGGGTACGCAGGCCGTCCCGCCCTTACCCACGGGAAAGAGCCCGTCAATCACCCTTTGACCCGTGGACAGCGGAATAATGGGAGGAAGCTTCTCCTGATAGGGCCTTCCCATTCGGACCGGCCAGCGCTGCACCATGGTAAGGTCCTTGGCGCCGTCGTCCGTCTCCACCCTGGCCACGACTTCATCTATGGTGAAGTCTCCCTCTTTGATCTCGGCGATCTTGCCTTCCATGCCCGGGGGGACCATGATTCTGTGTTCGACCAGCACGGTCTCCTGCACGGTCCCAACGACATCGCCGGCCATGACCGCATCACCCCGTACCACCTTGGGGACGAAATGCCACTTCCTCTCCTTGTCAAGCGCGGGGACATTCACTCCCCTGGTGATATAGTCGCCCACTTGCTTTCGTATAAGGTCAAGGGGGCGCTGAATACCGTCATAGATGGACTCGATGAGGCCCGGCCCCAATTCCACGGAAAGCGGAGACCCGGTAGGATACACCGGTTCCTTGGCCCCTATTCCACCGGTCTCCTCATACACCTGGATGGATGCCTGATCTCCCCTGAGCTCGATTATCTCACCTATGAGTTTCTGATCGCTCACCCGCACCACGTCATACATCTTGCTTCCACCCATACCCTCGGCAACCACAAGAGGGCCGGCAACCTTGACGATCTTTCCTGGCTTGAGGTCTTCAGCCACCTCTAAGAACCTCCCCTTTGCTAATCGATTTTGAGTACGTCCGTGCCCAAGGCCCGCTTGAGCACACTCGATAGTTTTCTTAAGCCGATCTGCTGCGAGCCCGCACTCGACGGGACCAGCACCACGCTGGGTGCATATTCCCTGGATGACTCGGCAATCACATCGGGGATGTGTCTCCCTATGTCCTCGGTGACGAAGATCACCGCGTGTTCCTTCTTCTTGATGAGCCGTGAGACCGTCTGCCTGGCTTCATCAACAGACGCTACCGGAAAAGCGGCGATACCCAGGCCCTCGAAGGCGACAACGGTTGCCCGCTCACCAACGACTGCAAGCCGGCTATTCTCCATCGGGAATCCGCTCCTTTATGACATCGGGTGCCGTGCCTCCGTCCCTGCCCGCAAGGACAAGCCGCAACACCTTGATCTCGATCTGTTTAAGAAGGGCATAGGCGATCACGATTTCGAGTCCGAAGGTGAAATAGCGCGTTATCCTGAGCATGGAGATCACGACGTTGTCGATCTCGCGCTCGAGCGGCACAAACGACCCGCTCTTCTCTGCGGCCGTCCCCCCGATTTCGACAACCCTGCGATAAGGACTGAATTCGAACCGTCCCAGGATCTCATCAAGCGCGAACTGGTATATCTCGCGGAAGTCCGACAATCTCACCAGGCCGCCTTCGATCAAGAGCCCCGGCAACGTCCTTGCCTCGAGCCCCAGGTATCGTGCCCTCATGAAGGTCCGGATATTGGCGAGATCGATCCAGGTCCGGACCATGGCCTCGACGAACGTTCCGCCATAGTCACCGGCCGCGCCGAGAAAATGGGCGAACATGGCCTTGTCGATTATGATGTCGGCCTCACCGGGATCGCGGCTCGCGCCATAGGCTTCCAGCGCCTTCTTCGCGGGCAGGCTAAGCATGTCCGGCAGGCTATCGAGTGACCCGTTCTTGACCGGCCCGCGAATTGCCTCCGGATCGAACCTGCCAAGATCCATATAGAGATCCCCGAGATCGCGCCCGGAAACCTGTTCCCTTATGGCCACCTTGAGATTATGGAAATCATGTCCCAGCCTAAGGACGTCGCTTACATCACGATCGAGCGATAACGAATCTACCAGATCCAGCAGTCGTCGCTCTGCGTTTCTCAGGAATACCTGGTACCCGCTCTCCTCGATCTCATCCATATAGCCGGCGTAGGCGGTATCGGAAAGCTGCCTCAGGACCTCATCAAGATCGCCCGCCTCGGCTATCCGGTCCAGGCGCTGCTTACCCAGAAGGGTCATCTCAAGCGCCCTTATGCGCCCCGAGGCATAGGCATATCTCTGGTCATGGCTTGAAACCGCATGCGCCGGAAGATGTCTCATGCTTCTTTGCCACCGCCTCCGAAGAGAATCTCAGCGATCTCGGTCTCTATCTCATCCCGGAGCATCGCCAGCAGGGTATCGAAACTCCCATTGGTGTCGACCCGTCCCCGCCTGAGGATGAAGCCCCCGTTGATGTTCCTGGTCTCCGACGAGATCTTCACCTCTCCACGCTTCCCGGCCTTCACGAGCTCTTTGTTGAGGTCTTCCACGAAGGAGCCGCCTATGGCCGATCTATACTCGGGGGACAGCACAATCTCCTCGTCGCCGACCTCTATCGCACCGAGCATAAGCTTCCGGGTTAGCGCGTAGCCACCACTGCGGTCGCGCTTTCTGAGCTCTTCAAGGGCCTTCGCAAATACGTCATCGATCAGGTTCCCCTTCTCGGCGAGAATGGCCTTCCTCGCCTCAAGCTCCCCGAGGCTTATCTGCCTTCTTATGTATTCCTCCGCCTGGGCCCTGGCCTTTCGGCCGAACTCCGAGGCTATCCGAGCAACCTCGGCGTCCGCCTCCGCCTTAATCTTCCCGGCCTGGTTCCGGCCTTCCTCGACTATCTTGCCGGCGTCAGCCTCGGCGTCGCTCAATATCTTTTGTCTTAGCTTTCCAGCCTTGCCACTCTCCATGATTCAGGCTCCCTAAGGGTTTGCTCTTAACCGACCTTTATGCCGTTAAGAATCAGAATGGTTGCCAGAAGCCCGAAAATGGCGTATGTCTCCACGAGAGCGGAATTGATGATACCCTGGACCATCGCCTCCGGACGCTTGGCCGTGAGCTCCACACCGGCAGCACTTGTCTTGCCCTGCTGGATCGCAGAGAAGAGCCCCGCTATCCCAACCGGAAGAGCGGCGAAAAAGATCTGCCATCCTTGCCACAGAGTAAGACCTTCGCCCCCACCACCGAAGAAACCCAGCTTCATAAGCACGAGGAAGGTCCCAAGCAAGCCGTAAATACCCTGTGTTCCGGGCATGGCCACAAGGATTAGAACCCGCCCGAACTTGCTGGGGTCCTCGCTCAGCACTCCGTCCGCGGTCTGGGCAGCGGTAGCAATGCCTATCGCAGAGCCGGTGCCTGCCAGGAACGCCGAAATCGCTCCACCCAAGATCGCAATTGCCAATCCTACGGGGTCCATCTATCCTCTCCTTCCTTGATCAGTGATTTCTCTAACTTGCTTTCTCGACAAGTGTCGTGTATCGCAACTCCTGCTTGAACGGCCTGAAAGGCCTTCCACCTCCTTCAAAGAACTTGGGATAGAACTCAACATACTGGAGACGCGCCGAGTGTACGAAGCCTCCTAGCGCATTGACGGCTATGTTGAAACTATGACCGGCAATCAGCACAAAGATCATCGCCGGTATGCCGACGATGGGTATGTCTTTGGCAATCAGGGCGATGACGTTTACAACCATGGCTATGCCGCCTGTGGCCATCCCCAGGGCAAGCAACCTGGTATAGGAGAGTATGTCTCCAAGAGATGAGGTGGCTATGTTGTACAGCCTGTAAATCCCCGAACCCACCCTGACCGCCGGATTCTTCGAAACCCTGTTGGTGAATCCCACGATCCCAAGGGCGGCGACAAGCCCCATCCATTTGATTCCGGGGGTGTAGGACTGCGGCAGCACCCCCAGCCTGACCAGACCCAGGAACAGCACCGTCCAGAGCAGCACAATCCAGGTGAGTTGCTCGAATATGCCGGCCATTATGTCTCTGCGGCGGAAGTCGTCCACCATCTTGATCGCAAGGCCGAAAGTTATCTGAATGAAACCCAGTGCGATGGCCATGCCGAACATGATCATGGGGTTCTCGAGGGGATCGAATTGCATCAGGGCCCGCCTGAAGGTACCGACAAAACCCAGCCATGCAGGTATGGTATCATCGTTGAGACCGAACCAGCCGCCGGTTATTGCCCCCATGAGGACGGTAAAAAGCCCGCCGATGAAGGCCAGCCAGAGGATCTTGCGCGCAGGTTTGAGATACTTCATCAGGATGAGCGAGAGCGCACACAGCACAATGCCATAACCGGCGTCGGTGATGCAGAAACCGAAGAAAAGCGCGAAGAATGGGCCTGCCAAAGGTGTGGGATCGATCTCCCTGGCATGGGGCATCCCGTATAACTCGGTTATGACTTCGAAGGGTTTCATCACACGTTTGTTCTTGAGCTCAATGGGCGGCTGCTCGCCTTCCTCTGGATCTATGCGCATTACCTCGGCTGAATCGATCTTGCTATCAATATCGCGTGAAAGCGTCTCAAAGTCCTCGGCCCTGATCCAACCCTCCATCACACCCGCCCGCTCGGTCGAACCCACAAGACTCCGGGCGGAGATCCTCTTAGCCTCCTCGCTGAAATAGTCATGGGCGATCATCAGCTTGGGCCTGTGCTTGACCAGGTCCGCACCCTTCCGGGCAAGGTCGTCGAGCTCCCGGTCCGCCGCAGCGATATCGCGTTCGGCCCCTGCCATCAAGTCCCTGGCAAATCCCGTCAGGTTCTCGAAGGTCTGTATCTCAAAATCGCTTGTTCTTAAGACTTCCCTTACCGCCTCATCCTCCCCGGGATGATAGAGGACGACAAGATAGGCTTCCCGTTCGGCCTCGGAAACCACTTCGAGGGCCGCGGTCTCGGCAGCTTCCGACAAGGCCGACCGCAGCATCTCCGGGCTCCTTCCACCCGAGAGCACGCCGGCCAATATGACGGCGCCGTCGCGCGTTGCGATCTCCTCAAGGGGGGCATCCAGATCGGCCCAGGGCTTAAGCCTGTCGCAGAAGGCCTCCAGATGGTTCCGCTTGGTGCGCAGCTCGGTCCGCCCGGTCTCGAGATCACCAATCTGATCAACAATGCTCTTGAAGTCGAAACCCTGCGGCGCGCGTCTTAATTCATCCCGGCTCACAACCACCTTGCCGCCGCCCAAGCCGCTGAGGATGCCGCCCTTCGCTTCGAATTCGGACACATCCTCAATCGCTCGCCTCAGATCGGCCGCCATCCTGTCGGCATCTCCGCCCCCCGCCGCCTCGGTCACGTCGACGACATCGGCCAGGGCGGTCTCCTTAAGGTCGAGTATCTCGACCGAGCCCTTGTCCTGAAGCAGGGAAAGCATGTGCTCTCGTTCGGCCCTGGGAAAAAAGACCGCCACTTTCTGCATGGGCATTAGAGCCATACTACCGGAGCATCCTTTCTATAACGACCTCCACCGCCCCGGAGATATTGCGACCCGCATCCTGGCGGACCTTCTCGCGCTCCGAGGCCTCGCCGGCAGCTATCTCCTCCATCTTGCGCTCCGCCTCTTTTCGAGCCCCTTCGAGCGCTCGTTTGACTTGCTCCACACCTTGCTTACCCGCATCTTCGATACCCTTCCGGGCCGCTTCGCGAGCTTCTGCGATCAATTCGCCCTTCTGCTTCCTCGCCTCCTCGACGATGCCGGCCGCTTCAGCTTCGGTCGCCTTTATGCCATCGATAATATCCTTGACCATGGCCCTCCCCCCGGGTCCGGGTACAAAAAACCGGATACAAAAAAAGGGTGTGTTTCCACCTTCAGATCATGAATGTTGGCCGCAAAGCCCTATATTTTTACTACGCACCCACCCCCAATGTCAAGCTCAACATGGGCGAGGCACCAGCGTAACGAAGCAGATGGCCGTTCATGGCCCCTAAGTCCAGGCGGGTCAGGAATGCCCAGATGAGAGGCTTGCGCAGTGCCGAGAACCGAGGCGTACCGTTACGTACGCCGCAGGGGCGAGGCACCAGCGTAACGAAGCAGATGGCCGTTCATGGCCCGCCTGGTCGACAAAGACGACCGCCGGAGCCTACCTACCCCGGCGGCCGTGCACTCGTTGTGACAGGAGTCACAATGCTACCATGTGCTCGCCTGTTCTTACTTAAGTACCATCACCTTCTCGGTGTCGCTGGTCGAGCTGTTGCGAATTCTGGCAAAGTAGACACCGGCTGGAACCGGGCCATTGCTGCCGGCCCTGCCATCCCAGGAGACCTCGTAGATACCCGGCGCCTTGACTTCGTCGACCAGGGTAACAATGGTCCTGCCCTGGACATCGAAGATCTCGAGGACAATCTGGTCATGTTGCTTTGTGTAGTAGGAGAACATGATCTTGCCCGTCTTGGGTGAGAATCCCGTCGCCGCTATGATACCCACATCACCGATTAAGGCGTCGTCTGAGAAGAGCCCGTCGATGACGAGCACGCAGTCCGCGCCTCCGATCTCTTCGCCTGTCGTGAGATTGCCCGTGATGGTCAAGGCAACCTGCGAACCGGCAAGCGGCCCGAGACCGAGCATAGTCGCCACATCGGTTATCCGGAACTTGAATCTCAAGTCCTGGAGACCGTCCATGCCCAGCGCATGGCAACCGCAGAGGCTCCCCATGAAGGGCGTCCCCACATCGGCGAGGTTCCAGCTGAGCGGGGATACCTCGGTCGCCATGCCTTCTCGGGTGAGCCTTACGGTGCTAGGGTCGACATCTATCACGCTGAAATCCGCCGTGCCCAGGATGGCCACGGGAATGGCAAACGGCGCATCCACTCTGAGCTTGTTGGGGCACTCCCCGGGCCTCATGTCCACATACACCGGTAGGGCGTCTGCGGTACCCTCGCAGGCGACATTGGTGCAAAACGTCCCCGTCTCGATAGTACAGCCGAAGCCTCCGGCCACAACCGGGGAGAAGCGGACTGTAACGTCTCGAGTTTCCGCGGCACCCAAGCTGTAGGCACCGCCGCCTGAGATGACCTGATAATAATCGCAGGTTTCGGTTACTTCACCCGTGAGCAGCCCCTCGCCGATGTTCTCTATCGTAAACATCCGGTCGGCGCTCTCACCCACTGTCACCGTGCCGAAGTCCAGCGTAAGCGGATCAACATCACACTCAGGCGGGTTCTCACCGGTACCGCTACACCCGACGCCCGGACAGTCCGTACCGGCATCAACCGTGCACTCCTTGAGACCCGACGAGCCGGGCTCAAAGCGTACCGTCACTATCACTGACTCGCCGTTGCCCAAAGCATAAGCATCGCCGCCACTTACTATGTCGTAGTCGGGGCACGCCTCGGCCGGATCGCCGTTGAGCGTCCCGCCGCCTATATTGGTGATCGTGAAGGTGTCTTCACCGAACTCACCCACTGTCACCGTGCCGAAGTCCAGCGTAAGCGGATCAACATCACACTCAGGCGGGTTCTCACCGGTACCGCTACAGGCCACGTCGACACAGATGGCCTGGCCGGTTTCGACGGTACATTCCTGAAGCCCGGGCGTCGTGGGCGTAAAACGTACGCCTATCACCACCTGTTCGCCCGCCCCCAGACTGAAGGCACCCTCATTGCTGGTAATGCTGTAGTCCCCGCAGGGCTCGCTCACATCGCCTTCAAGCGTACCCCCGCCTGCATTCCTGATCGTGAAATTGCGGCCTGCGAACTGGCCGATCTGGACCGTACCGAAGTCCAGCGACTCCGGCGTGACTTCACAGACCGGCGGGTTCTCACCGGTGCCGGTGCAAGCGACATCCGCGCAGTCCGTACCCGTCGACACGGCGCACTCCTTGAGCCCGGTGGATCCGGGCTCAAAGCGAACCGTAACCTCTATGGATTCACCCGCCGCAAGTGCATACGCACCCACCCCAATCGGAATACTGTAATCGTCGCAAGCCTCAGAGACTGTGCCCGCAAGCGTCCCGCCGCCAACGTTCTTTATGACAAACGACAGTTCGGCGAGACTTCCAACCGTCACCACGCCGAAATCAAGACCTGCAGGGTTGATCTCGCATTGCGGCCCCTCAACGCAGGGATCATCGCCGGTGGCACCAAACACACCAGCGCAGAAGGTCGTATTGATTTCATCCGCCGCTTCGCCACAGTCCACCACGTAGATGTGGCCGTGCTGAGGATGGCCTGTCATGCAGATCTGGCCCGGTCCATCAGCGTATAACCACAAAAACGAAGGCACCGCTACCCCTGTCTGGCAGGTCGTCCAGGCATGCGATGCGCCCTCGCCCGGCCACAGGATTTCACCGATCACAAGATCGGCACAGTTGGTGAATGCGGCACTGTACGTCCATGCAGGCCAGTCTATGCCGTATTCACACCCCTGGTACTCCGTCATATTGAAAAACACAGGGAAGGCATCAATATTCGAGCCGGGCACCTCCGTCTCTATGTCGGCACACGTCTCTATCGTACCATAGTTACAGCCCGCCTTCGCACTGTGGGCACGCACATGGACGGCAACCTTGGCCGAAGAGTTGCTCCCCGCCAGTGCCGTCGAGGTCACGCCGACCAGGCACGCCGAGGCAACGAGGCTCAGGATCAGCACAAACATGGGAACTGAGCCCAGGGTCTTTGGGTCACGCGATTTCATCTCGGGTTCTCCTTTCTCGCATCACGTTAAGTTGGCAACACAGTCATAACACTCCGCCTATATTTTCAACCACCCCCTTCATCCGGTTTAATTACGTCGGCAGACTATCATGCCATAGATGTCCTATCATCATAGTGCTCATAGCTCTCCCGCCGAATTCATCCTTGAATAGATTCCAAGCTGCCACCCCACCTCTGCAGCTACGAGGCTAGACTCCCCCCTGGAGCGCCCGAATGATACCACACATCCGGGGTTTTTGTCAATTCGTTAAGGTGAGAGAGTTCCCCCGAAAATCTCACCATTTGATCTCGCAATTTCACCGCTATCC
>CAZRAU010000001.1:37396-124474 GCA_964598025.1 uncultured bacterium | reverse complement strand
CCAAGCATGTCGGGTGTTCCCATACCGGAGAGGCTCCGGGTGGTGTGGCCGCTCGGCGGGAAGTTTGATGGAAGCCTAAGGGACACTACCGGTATCCCATGCTGTTCCAGAATCTCCCACCAGGCCGTACCTTTCCTCAGGAGCTTGACCCCGCCGGAGGCCAGCGGTATTCGCCAGCTCCCCAGCTTAAGGAGCAGCGGAATCTCCCACGGCCCTATCTTCAGGGTCTTCACTGCATCGTCTGTCACGGTCGTGGAGAGATAGGGAAGATAGTTCTCAGGGGTCCGTGCAATGAAATCGTAGATGCCGTGCCCCCCCGGATTCTTCCCGGTTATGAAATTGGACCACGCCACCGGGCTCTGGGGCGGTATGCTGGTCTCCAGCCGGCAGAAGCTCCCATTCTGGCGCAGGCGCTCCAGATTGGGAAGTCTTCCTTCCCGCATCATCGAATCAGCAATATTGGGATCCATGCCGTCGAAGCCCAGAACCAACACCCTGGGGTGCTCCTCCCCACTTGCCGTGGCCGCGGTTGCGGCTATCACGAGGCCTATGATGATTGCTATAACGTTCGTTCTACTCATTCGGACCACCTCTGCTCTCCCTTCTACCCCACCTGTCTTGCCGGCTTACTTTATTACCGGCTTGCCATCCATATAGACCGGCGGTTTCACGCCGAAGAGGTTCAATATGGATGGGGCCACATCCTGGATTGATGGACTATCCACCGTGATTTCTCTGTTCGATATGAGGACCGCGGGCACGCACGATGGATCTATGCAATGATCGCCGCTCCACGCTTTCGTGTTGTCGCTGAAGACCTCATCGTTCACCTTGCCGGTCACCCCGTCCCAGGAAGCCCGGTAACCGGTATTGTATCCGATTATGAGATCGGGACCTTCAACAACGTAAGGGCCGGAATAGACTTCCCTTGCATCATAAACATTCTTGATTGCCACCTCGCCGTTGGCGCCGTCCTTGAGCCCGGTAAGCAGGTCTTTTATCTCCATCACGAGGTTAGGCAACTCCTCGGGCTCCACTATTCCCTGACTCTCCCTCCCCTTGAGGTTGGCAAACACACCACCCAGACCCAGCGCATAGGCCTTGGTCTTACTCCAATCCACTCCTTCGAACCATTCACCGCTTTCCTTGTTCCCGTTCTTAAGGTGGAGGTAGCCTTCCCTCATAAGCCAGGAGTTCAGGTTTATGCCCCTCCTGAAAGGTTTGAAACCATGGTCCGACATGACAATGAAAACGGTCCGGTCGTCCAGGTATGGAAGAAGTCTGCCGATGGTTTCATCGACCTTGAGGTAGAGTTTTTCGATTGCGTCCTTATGAAGCGTCGTATCTTTGCCCTTATTCGCAGGATGTCCAGGATCGATATAGCGCCAGAGCATATGCTGGATCCGGTCGGTTATGTCAAAGACGCATATCACGGCGCCTTTCTTCACCTTTTCCAGCTCGTTGAAGAGCATCTTCTCACGTTCCTCGTTTATGAGATAGGCCTGCTCCAGGAACTGGCCTTCGTCTATTATCCTCTCGTTCAACGCCCAGGTGTCCTCGGCCAGGCCCAATGTGGCGTAGGGCCCTATAAGCTTGGAAAGATAGACCGAGTAGTAGAAGGGATGGGATATCGGCATCGCGGGCTTTTCGGGATCGATGTTTATCGGTGTGACATAAAGCTCGAGATCCGGCTCCACGGACGTTAGGATGAAACGGCTAATACCCCTCACCTTGATCCCCAACCCCGCAGCGAATTCCAGGGTTACCCACGGGGAGTGCTTGCCGATCTCCAGCCGGTGCTCGTCCTTGCCGATTGTGAGAGTGGCTGTCTTGCCGTCCCCGTTGGACCCGAGCGTAAAAGGCAGCTTGAGCTGCGGGGCGCCCTCCACAATCATGTTCTCCGGTCCCACCAGTTCGCCCGAACAAACGTCACCGGCTCTCTCGAACCCGTAGGCGAAGCCGCCCGTGAACTGCTTGAGCGCCTCGGCATTCGTAGTGTAGAAAGAGAAACTCCCCTGCGTGCCCCTGAGGTCCGGGACACAAAGAGAAGAGAGTTGCACACCCCCGAACTCATCCGGTGGAAAAGTGATGGGGACCCTTATCACGGACGAGAATATGTCGTGCTCCGACAGCACGGTCCAGAATGGTTTGCTCTTCCTCAGAGGCCTATATGAAGGCTTGTTGAGCGGCAGTCTGTATTTCCCGAGAGGCAGCCATCGGGTCGGCGGCCTGATGTCGGCCGATGAGAGTTTGGATAGATAGCTGCTGCGTTCGGGGGCCAGAAAATCGAAGATGTTGTGTTTGCCCGGGTTCACACCCGTGGAGAAGGACGACCATGCGACCGGCGAAATCGGTGGGCAGGTGCTTCTCATCCTCTTGAAGCTACCCTGGTCTATTAGCTTCGTCAGGTTGGGCAGCTTGTTCTGCGACTTCAGATCGTCAAGGATCTCCGGGTCGAGCCCATCGAAACCCACCACTATGACCCTGTCTATGTCCGACTTGATACCCCTGCCTCTGTGCTTGATCTTCTTGATGGCAAACCGGATGGGCCAGGTCAGAAAGAACACGAACGCCAGGAAAAACGTGGCGAATAGTACGAGAAAAGACGACAGAAAGGCAAAGCCGGCACCCGGTCCTATGTAAGCATGACACACAGACGGCAAGGCAACGGCCAAGACCATCGACCCGATGAGAACCTGCAATCTGAGAAAGCGCCTGGGCTTAGGTTCGAATCTTACCAAGTCATAACCCCCATAAGAAGTTAATCGGCCCGGACTCACCTGCTCCTTCAGTACTTTTCGCCCGAGAAACCCCTGTTACCGATTGTCGCGTTTGCGGTTAACCTGCTGCCCCAATACCAATCCGGATTTCGGCCTTCACCACCACGGTCTTCGCTCAGGCCCTCCCATCACCCGTTGAAACACTACTCATACCATGTCCTTCTTTGGCTTCTGCTTTTAGATGCCTCTGAACACCAAAAAGCGTCTACCCAGGCTGCCTCTGGTCGCCTCTTTTCGCTCCCGGTTCAGAACAACACTCGTCGTGACGGGAGTCACGATGCTACGAAGAACAGCCTCGCTCCGGCACCGTACGCATGGCGTCGTCACTCCGGTGACGACGTCAGACCCGGATGCTCACCTTAAACTAAGGTGCAATGCGCTTGTTTTCAAATGTATTTTGGCGCCAGGCAGCCCGGTAGCGGCAGGGTCCCATGCCCGACGGTCGTTGCGGAGGGGTGGCGAGTCTAACAAGGCAGGTGGATGGGTCTCACCGGCCCGGCCGGCTATCGGTAGAGATTGGTCATGGGCATCCGCCTATCCTTCCCGAATGCCCTAGGGGTTATCTTGATACCGGGCGGCCCCTGCCTCCGCTTGTATTCATTGCCATCGACCATCCCGGCCACCTGTTTCACCAGGCTTCTTGGGAAGCCTTGTTCCGAGATATCGCGCACGCCCATGTCCTCCACTACATACATGTTAAGGACCGGATCGAGTACTTCATAGGGAGGAAGCGAATCTTCATCCTTCTGGTCGGGCTTGAGTTCCGCGGATGGGGCCTTGGTGAGAATCGAGTTGGGGATCACCTGCCTGCCTATGAGGTTGCGGTAGGCAGCAAGTTCATAGACAAGTGTCTTCGGTACGTCCTTGAGGATGGCGAAACCACCGGCCAGGTCACCATAGAGCGTGCAGTATCCGACGGCCAGCTCGCTCTTGTTGCCCGTGGTGAGTACCAGCCATCCGAACTTGTTGGAAAGCGCCATCAGTATGTTACCCCGCACCCGGGCCTGGATGTTCTCCTCGGTCACATCCTCGGGATGTCGCTTAAAGGTCGCTTTCAGGGTCTTGAGATAAGAGGTGAAAATCCCGTCGATCCCCACCTTCATAAGCTTGATGCCGAGGTTCTTCGCGAGCTTCCTTGCATCGGTGATGCTGCTGGGCGACGAATATCTCGATGGCATCGACACACCGACCACACTCTCCTTGCCCAACGCGTCAGCTGCCATGACGGCCACCAGTGCGGAATCGATACCACCGCTCAGCCCTATCACAACCTTGTCGAAGCCGTTCTTCCGCACATAATCCCTTGTGCCTGTGACTATGGCGGTGTATATCTCCTCCAGCCGGTCCAGGGGCCGGCGAGCCGATGGGGCTATCTTCCTCCTCCGGCTGCGGAGGTGCGCTCCGAGTTTCACGGTCTTGACAGGGATGGCCCCCACCATGGCACGATGCCGGCGGCCCGGCCTCCGCTTGAGCGAGCTCACATCCAGATCGACAACCACCAGGTCCTCTTCGAACTGCTTGCCTCGTGCAAGTATCCTGCCCTCGGGGTCGACCACCAGGCTGTGCCCGTCGAAGACAAGCTCGTCCTGGCCCCCAACGAGATTGACGTAGGCAACATATGCACTGTTGGCCGCCGCCCGGGCCTTCATCAACGCTTCCCTCTGCGCCCCCTTCCCCACATTGTAGGGCGAGCATGACACGTTGAGGATTATCCGGGCCTTGCCCCCGGCCACTTGTGCAGCGGTCACCTCTTCCAGCCAGATGTCTTCGCATATGCTCAAGCCGATCCTCACCCCGTCCAATGCCAATACACATGCATGCTTGCCGGGAGAGAAATAGCGCCTTTCGTCGAAAACGCCGTAGTTGGGGAGCTCGATCTTGTTACAGATGCCGCCAATCCTGCCCCTATGGATTACGGCGATGGAGTTATGGGTCCCATCACCGAGACTGGGAAAACCCACCACGGCCACCGGGCCTCTGACCTTCCCGGCGAGAAGTTCCAGTGCCGACCGGCAGTCCTCGAGAAACCTCTTCTTGAGCAACAGGTCCTCAGCGGGATACCCGGCCAGGGTGAGCTCGGGAAAGGCGACTATATCTGCCCCCTGCCGGTCCGCCTTGTCGATCCACCTCAGCACTTTCCGCGTGTTGCCTCTGACATCGCCGACCGTGAGGTTCACCTGGGCGAGTGCCAACCTGATTATGGAAGATCTCTTGGGCATGGTGGCAGAAATATAGGACAAACCCCCGCACCTTACAAGTTCTATCTGGGGAGGGGGCCGGAGGCCCCGTTTATGGGCTCCGGCCCCTATGCGTCCGCTGTTCTAATCGATTAGCACTACTCTCTGGTGCAGGGCCCGCGTGCCGCCTTCGAGCCTTACGAAGTAGATGCCGGGAGATACCCGCCTGCCGGCATCGTCACGGCCCTCCCAGACTTCGGAATGCGTACCGGCCTCACGGAATCGATCGACCAGGGTCCTCACTGTCCGCCCCCGGACATCATGGACGGTCAGACGAACCTGCCGCCCGCCGGGCAGCGAATAGGTGACCTTGGTGGATTGCCCCAGCGGATTGGGCCAGCAGCTGAGAGTCAGGCCCTGTTTGGCCACGCCGTTGAGCATCCGGTCCACCATCTCGTCGATCTCGGGCGAGATGCCCCTCAGGCCTTCCAGCATGGCCCGGGCTTTGTCGTTCAGTACGACATCGGGGTCGTACTCCACAATGAGTGACTGGTCACCATGCAGGTAATGCACCGCGAACCTGGAGAAATCCACCAGGTCCACATAGCCGCTCCAGTCGAAGTCACTTTGCGCAGCGGTGGTGTTGTAGTCCGCAGCGAACCTCAACAGATCGATTAGATCGACGATGCCGTCCAAGCGGAGATCCACGGTCCTTGTGGAGAGGACATCCATGTCGTTAAGGGCCACTCCGGCCACCGTCGCCTCTATGTTGATGTCGCCTGTGACCGACGTGTCACCGACAAGATCGAAGCGTATCTCTCCCGCCGCATCGGTCTCGGCATCGACAGCTGTGGTCGTGGCCGAGAAGGTCCCGTAATAGGTCGCCCCGCCGGCGGGTATAATCGAGAATGTGATCTGGCCGGACGGAATGCCCTGCATCGGATTGTTGGATTCGTCCCTCACGGTCACCTTCACATACTTGTAGGCGGGCCCGTCGCCTGCCGGGCAAGTGGTCATACCGCTTTCGGGTTCATGGGTCAGGGTAACAAAGGAGTAGTCCGGGTCTACCGACGTACCGCACTCGAAGATCGAAACCGTGAAATCATCGATCCCCGCCTCGACAACCGAGCCGGAACCCAGATCGGAGGCCTCGAAGCGCACCTTGACCTGCGATGTGGGCGCGACATAGTCCGCCACCATGAAACTGCATTCGGTCCACTCGATAGGGGTCGGGGTAGACGGCCCCACTGTATCCACGGGGACCCAGCTCGAGCCGTTGTTGTTGGAAACATAGACTATGAAAAGGTCATTATCGGGATCGGACCCGAAATTGTTGGTGTACCATAGAGCATAATCGACTTTGGCGTCCGAGGCTGCGCTGAGATCGATAACCGGTGAGATAAGCCAGGTTATGCCCCCATCCACATCGGAGTTGTCATCGACGTTGTCGGTGAGATAGCACTTGCCGGAACCGTCATAATCCGTCGCGGGATCGCCCCGGTCGCCGCCTCCCACCGGAACACCTCTGTCCCAGGGACCATCGGTGAGATTGGGATCGTTCTGGACGGTCCAGCCCGTATCGGTTTCGAAGTCATCGGTGAAGAAGGTGGTCGTCGTGCCAACAAGCGAGGTGTATACGCCCGCAGGCGCATCGGTGGGACTATAGACGGTCCCGCTCTCCACTCCCTGAGCACTGAAGTAATATTCGGGTGCGTCGTCGCATGCTGCCGGCGGCAGGGTGGCCTCATAGAGGTCGCCGCTCAAATGGGCCAGGGCCGAGGTGAGCCAGGTGCCGCCGTCATAGCGGTAGTGAAGAGTGCCTGTGCCGGGCACATAGGTATCGGAGATCTCCTCGATTCGCACATCGATGGCCACTGCCTGGCCGGGGGGAATGACATCGGGCGTGCCGTTGGGTAGCGTCACCCTCAAGGTGGCCGTCCCCGCATAATCCACGAAGCACGCCCCGTACCCCACGTCACACACCCCGTACTCGATACGCATGTAGCCGCCTTCTCCCCAACCGGGGCCCCATGAGTTCCGCAGGAACCACACGCCGTTGGTACCCTGGCTGTCGTCCCAACCGACCAGGGTCACTCCATGGCTTATGTCGGAGCAGGTCGGGCCTGAGAATATGCCGCCGGTATAGGCTTGAAACGAGCTGTTCACACAGATCGCCACCGATACCGGTCCATAGTCCAGTATCGCTTGCTTGATGTCATCCACTGCCGGTATATCGCCTGTACCGATATAGGCCCAGGTATCGATCCAGTAGTCATGGGGATAGGGACAATTGCATGGAGCGTCTGTAGCCGTGTAGGGGAAGTACTCCTCCAGGACAGCGCCGTCATGCCCGCATGGATCCGTCTTCCATTCATGATAATCGTGGGCCCACCAACCCCCGCCACAACCCCAGCCGTCGGTGTTACAGCTTACAAGCCACTGCTCGGAAAGATCCACCTCCACGCCGTCTTTGATGAGGATGTTGCACTCCAGGGGCCCGACAGTACCGAAGGCCCAGCAACTGCCGCATGAGCCCTGGTTCTTGACCGATGTGCAGCCACCGGTATCCCGCCAGTCATAGTAAGAAGGAAGGCTCAGCCGCGGCGTCATTTTCACAAACCGCGCACCTTCCCGCCAGTTCTCGGGCACAACCAGACCGCATAGCTGGTCAAGCGTATACTGGGTGGCAGGGTTCTCCCCCACGGTGAAGGTCCAGCCCTCCTCTTCGGCCTGCTGTCTGAGTGACTCGATATCGACGGTGCAGGGGACCTCGCTGCGGTCTTCCCAATCGCGGGCCCTGTGCTCGGCCGCCTGATCGACGGCGAGGCCGGGGGAAGCAACCGCCAGGACTACGAGTGCCAGGACAAACAGGGGTAAGCATGCGCTGCCTCTCATCACGAAGAACCTCCTTTCACAGGTTCGAGGATTACTCAATCAAAAGGATCTCAACCGCTTCGCTTGGGTAAAACGTATCGGGAGATGGAACCCCCAATGGGAGACAACATCCAGGCCAGGGCGGGCTCGGGATATTCTCGGGTGCTGTGTAACCGCTAAGATGCATAAGATTTACCATTTGAAGTATAGCACAGGCATACTCGAGATTCAAGCAAGTTCGTAGATGCACGTTGTGCTTGAAAACCCGGCGAAGAAGTTATAGGCTTTGGCCCCGGAAGGATTGGAGACATGAAGCGCGAGCATATTGCACTTGTCATTTTCGTCGCACTGATAGTGATAACCATCTTTCTCTTCTATGCCATTTTCAAGCCCTTCCTTGCATCCATAATTTGGGGCGCCGTGCTCGCCGGCATCTTCTATCCCTTAAACGCGCTGTTCTTGCGCCGGCGCCTCCGTGACAATCTTCGCGCGACGATCATGTGCATAATCGTGGTGGCGGTCATCGTCATACCAGCCGTCTTCCTCACCGTGGGCCTCATAGGAGAAGCGGCCAGCAGCTTGCCCAAATTGAGGCAGGCCATCGATGCGGGCCAGCTGGATTTCCTGCTCAAGCCCGAGGCCTATGGATGGAACGAGAAGATCAAGACCTTCCTCGGTGACTACGTGGATACGTCCAATCTCGATATCGAGTCGATTATAGTGAACAACGTGCAGCGCCTGAGCACCTTTCTACTTCAGCAGTTCTCGAATCTGATCGGGAATTTCTCGCTTGCCATCGTCTCCTTCGCTTTCGCCGTGCTCTCGATGTTCTTCTTCTTCCGAGATGGAGACAGGCTGGTGGTGAGGCTCAAGGACCTTCTGCCCATGTCCGATGATCTGAAGTCCAACCTCACCCGCCGCCTCAAAGAGGTTATCGAGGCCTCGATCTACGGACAGGTGCTGGTGGCAGGTATACAGGGGATCCTGGGCGGGCTAATATTCTGGGCAACAGGGCTGCCTTCGCCCATCTTCTGGGGGACGGTTATGGCGATGCTCTCACTCATCCCCATAGTGGGTCCCTACCTCGTATATCTCCCGGCCGGGGTGATTCTTATCGTATCGGGCTCGTGGATAAGAGGCGTCATCGTGCTGGTCCTCGGACTTGTGGTGGTGAGCCAGTCCGACAATATCCTCCGCCCCATGATCGTGAGCAGCAGAACCAAGATCCCCACGCTGGCGCTCTTCTTCAGTATCCTGGGCGGGATCAAGCTCTTCGGTCTCCTCGGCATAATACTGGGGCCGGTGGTGGTCTCCATCATCTTCACGCTCATAGAGGTCTATCGGCCCAGAAGAAAGGAAGCGGCCTGACCAAGCACCCTCCCCGACTCCGGTGGTTTCCACCTGCAAACCACGATTCCGCCCTGATCCTTCTCAGTCCCAGCTACCCGACAGGCCCGGTCGGAGTTACTTCATCAACACCGCCTTGCGGGTTTCGGAGCCACGGGGCGTCGTAAGCTTCACGAAGTACACGCCTGCCGGAACGGGCCGCCCATGCGGGTCTAGTCCATCCCAGGTAACTTGATGTGCACCTACCCCAATGACACCGCTCACGAGCACCCCCATCTCCTGACCAAGCAGGTTATAGATCACGATCTGCACCGGCTGGGTCCGGGCCACCTCAAACTCCAGGGTGATATCCGAAGCAGACGGAGTAGGCAGCACCCTCAGCCCAAATCCTGCTATAGGCGCGTCGATACCCTCGTTGACTCCAGACCGATCCGGTTTGGTTTTCACCAAGTATACGTTGTTTTGCGGGGCACCGAAGGAATTCGTGGACCCTACAAGGATGAACCCGCCATCAGCGGTCTCCTCCCCCCAGTAGGCCCGGTCATCTCCATTCCCTCCATAGGTGGCTGTCCAGACCGTATCCCCAGCGGCATCCATCTCGACGAGCCACATATTGGCGGCCAATGGTCCAAAGGACTCGGTGAAACCCGCAGAAACATAGTGATTATCAGTCGTCACGACCACTGTGTTCATCCCGTCCCTCTGAGGGCCTCCATAGGCTCTCTCCCACACAAGATCTCCGTCCCGGTCTGTCTTCACGTAATAGGCATCACTCATGCCCGAACCGTACGACCATGTAGAGCCCGCAATGATGTAGCCGCTGTCGGGGGTCTCCTTGACGGATAGCCCAGTCTCGCTGTACGCCCCACCGTATTGCTTCGTCCAGAGCGTGTCACCGTTCGCATCTGTTCTGAGGAGATATGCATCATCGGACCTGCGGCCGGCGGCGACAAAACCCCCATCAAAGGTCTCCCGGACCGACCAGGCTTCTTCCTGCGTATAGGTCCCGTGGAGCTTGGTCCATAGGGTGTCACCGTCGGAGTTCGTCCTTATGAGAAGAAGCTCGGTGCTTTTCGCATAGGTCCCGCAACCGCCGGCGAGAATGTATCCGCCGGACGAGACCTCCTCGACCGACAGGCCGTACGAGGACAGATAGCCCTGTCCGTATGTCTTGGTCCAGAGCGTATCACCGTCGGGGGCAACCTTGAGAAGAAGCACATAGTAGGTTGAGTCAAGCACCGCCTGGGTCTTCCCCACTACAATGTAGTTGCCGTCCGATGTCTCTCGCACCTGGCTTGGTTCGTCGACAAGCGGCCACCCGTACTTCCGGGTCCAAAGCGTATCACCGTTGTCATCCATCCTGAGGATATATACGTCCGGGCTCGCGTCCGGAAACTGCTGGGTCCTGCCGACCGCTATGAAGCCCCCGGCGGATAGCTCCTGCACGCTCCAGCCGGCTTCGAAGTTGCCCCGATGGTATGTTCGCATCCAAAGACTGTCCGGCCCACTTCCGGCCCATGCCGTGGCCGATAGGAGAAGCATGCCGACAGCGGCGACTGCCACAGTTTTTTCGCAGCGCATTTCAATTACCTCGCTTGAGAAAATGCCTCGTGGGTGTCCCGACGGACCCGCCCGCCAGATCTCCACTACACGCGTATTATACAACAGGCCGGGGGCATTGTCACGTGCGAAGTGAGGAGGCGGCCGGGTCGGTTTTCACTCCGATCCCGACCTTGCCCACAAGGGTCCGCATGATCGGATCATTATGGAATACCACCGATGGCTCCGCTTGGTGCTCGAGAGTCAGTGTCGGGCACGGGGACCCGACCCGACTTGGACCCGAGCCGACCTCGAAGTCGCCGGCCCAGAAACAGCCTTTCACAAGCACAGTCGGCCTCCGGCTGTGGACATCATGTACGGCAAGAGCAGCCGGGCCCATGCCAAAGGATCGTCACCCAAGGCCACTTCTGCAGAAAACTCTTGACTATCCGCAACCATAGCTCATCATACTATATCTATACCATATTACAACACTCGGCTACATGAGGGCCGGGTGGTTCCTGAAAGGAGGGAACAGTATGAAAGCTACTTCGGCGGCATTTGTGCTTGCGCTGGTGTGCAGCTTCTGCTGGGTGAGTAACTCGCAGGCAGTTGACCTGACCAAGTACACATTCCCGACCAGTAGGTCGCAGGAGGCGTACCTGAACGGAACGTTCAACGTCAACGGGACTTCCCTTGACACCCTGGAGACGGGCTACAACTTCGGGGCGGACGCACGTTATGATCTGTTCTACAGATCTTTGCCGTTCACCTACAGCCTGAATGCGAACGGCAGCTTCTCTATGAACAAAGCCCAGGAGCAAGAGGCCGAGCGGCAGGATGCTTATAATGTGAGGCTCCGGACACGGGCGAGCAGGTATTTCAGCAACGAATCCAAGGTCTTCGGCTTCGGCGCGACAACGGCCGAATACCGGAAACTTGCCGTCCAGGACGACGCAGACGATCCATATTGGGACGTGAGTGCCGGTCTGGGATATGGGCGCACCATCGACGCGACCGTGATGAAGCAGGCGTACCGCATGGCGCAGGACTTCAAGCGCTTTGGAGTGGTCAAGTCGGAAGTGTCGGAAGCCACTCTGATTGAACTGGCGCGCATAATCGATCGGGAGGGCGAGTTCCGCTCCAAATACGGCCCCGTTGAATACCGCAAGTACTGGTACGAAGAGATGGAGGCGGTCCTCCAGAAAGCCGGTGTGTTGGCGGAAGACGGGCTTGGGGCGATGGGAGTGCTTCGGATTCAGGAGGTCCTGGATGAGCCGACCGGCCGGCGCTATTACGGCTGGGAACTACGCGGTGGGGCCGGTGTCGTGATCTCGGACTTCGCGGGCGAGCAGGGTGATCCGTTCGTCGATGTCAACTTCGACTATTCGAGGCCGTTCAGCATTCAGCTCCAGCTGAACAACAATGCTTACTACAGCACTGTCTTTCAGGACGATCCCGTCCATCGAATCGGCGATATCTTCCAGATCTACTACGAAATCAGCAATCGTATCGACTGGGACAACACGCTGGCGGTCGACTACCTGATCCCGACCGTGGCCGGGGCCGAGAATACCCTGTCGCTTAACTTCACCAGTACCTACATCCTCTATATCGAGAACCAGCTGACGTTCAATCCATCGTTCGTCTTAAATTACCTCGACGATGGCGTGGGGGATGCCTTGTCCAATTGGGCGCTGCGTGGAAGCATAAGCTACCGTCTGAGATAGGTTTTTGTCGATCGATAGGCGACCGGCAGACCGGGAGTGACCTCCCGGTTTGCCGGCCGCCTTCTTCTTTTGGCTGCTAATATCGGAAGTAGCCCCCTTATGCCGTGCAGGCCGATGCCGGAGCGAAACCCTCATCTCCCGGCCTCGCAACTCCTGTCACGACGAACCATATCACAGAGAAGATTCGTTGCCGCGGGAGTGGCAACGCTACCTGAACCGTACCAGCCAGGCGGGTGGAACCTCGCTGCTACATGAGGGTGTAGGTAAGCCCGATGGCCGGCGATTGCTTGAGCTGGCGTTTTTCGGAGATATCCCGGTCGTAGAAGATCTTCACATTGAGGCTCGCCGTCACGTATTCCTGGACCTTGGCCGCAAGCAGATTGTCCCAAACCACATCCATCCGGTTCGAAGCCTCAAGGTCGGAGAAAAGCTCCAGATTGGACGTGAAGAGAAGGTTCTCGCCAAGGGTAAGCGATGGATCGGTGACCGACTCCATCTCGACCTCTACCTTCGTCTCCTCGATCTCATCCTCGGTTTCCGGATCGTCGGCATAGGGAACGGCGTTGGTGCCAGAGCCGGTGTTCTTGCCGACATAGGCCTCCATTCGATTGCCGATACAAGACGTAACAGCAAGGCCTTGCCTGACCCGACGTCAATTCCTCAGAGCATCAAGTCCGAATCCAGGGCCATCAGGCCCCACTCCGAGGCCTATCGGGGTTGGAGGTCATGTTGGGGGTTCTTACCCGAAGATTCCTTCACCATCTGCGCGCCGCACTTGGCGCAGTGCATTATGTAGCAAGGAACCTCGGTGTAGATCGCGACTTTGGTGCCGCAAACCGGGCACAGACAATGACCCTTTGGTCGCTGTCTTGGAGGCCCCATCCTCGGAGGACCGACCCTTCCAGGCTTGCCGCCCCGCTTCTTTCGCTTGCCGCCCCGCCGCTTCGACTTGCCGGCTCCTCCTGCTCGACCCTGCCCATTATACACCATCCCTCACCTCCCGGTGCATACGCACAAACCTATTGAACAAAATCTGCTGCAGATCGCGCGAGGTGCAAGAACCCCGCACTGCAGCCTCGGTCGTATGTCCTGGAACAGACCGACCGGCCGCACCATGAATCGCGACACTGGATGCCGTTGCCGGAAACCCTACTCCCCCACAAGCCACTCTTCCCTCAGGCTCTTTAGACACAAATGGCTAAAGGGGGTTCCAGCACAATCCGGGCGCCCGGAGGCCCGGACCTGAAGTCGTATCGCTTACTTATAAAGAACCATGGCGCTTATCCGGGGAACCTCGATCTTCCCTCCTGATACCGATTTCGTCCCTGTCCCAACCTGTGTCGTACCGGCTTCATCGTCATCGACCACGACGGTCCAGTCGCCATCCGGAATACCAACGGTCACACCCGCCGGATTAGGGTTGTAGAGGACTATGACCTCCTCCCACGCGTCTCCCGATCCGCCCCGCTTGAGCCTGTAACCCACACACCTCGGCGGCAAACGCATTCCAAGATCATCGTCCAAGAACTCAAGATTCGCCGACACTTCGTCCCGTGTCTTCATCCGGAACATGGGATGCATCTTCCTTAGAGAGATCAGCCCCTTATAGTAGTCGAAGATGTCCATGTGGATGCGCTTCAAGTCCCAGTCTATCATGTTCACGGCGTCCGGTTGGTTGTAACTGTTGCCGTTGCCCCGTTTGGTTCGCAGCATCTCCTGGCCGCTGTGGATGAAGGGTATCCCCTGAGAGGTGAGAACCAGCACCGCTCCCATCCTGTCCATGCGCTTCCGGTCCTCGTCGGTAACGTTACGGTCACTCTTGGTCGTCAGAACAAGCCTATCCCAGAAAGTGTGGTTGTCATGGCTGGCCACGTAGTTGAGAACCTCAGTGGGTTGTTGCGTGAAGTCGTTTATACTGCCCTGGATGCCGAGCTTAATCTTGTCAATGTTGATGCCCGCCTGGACGTAGCCCTTGCTGAGATCGAAAACACCGCCCTTTATGGCATCTCTGAAGTTATCGCCGAAGACAGCAAAGCCCTTGTTGCGCTGGGAACCCTTACCCGTGGGATTGATCGGCGTCTCACCGCCGGTCCACGGCTCACCGTGGATCACGATGTCGGGCTTTATGGCCCTGCACTCCTCGACGATCCGGACCACGGTTTCCAAGTCCATGAGGCCCATGAGATCGAACCGGAACCCGTCCACATCATACTCCTCAACCCAGTACTTGCACGATTCGACGATGAACTTGCGCATCATAAGGGCCTCGCTCCGGGTCTCGTTGCCCGTCCCGGAACCATTCCAGTAAGTGCCGTCATCGTGAAGCCGGTAGTAATAGCCGGGCACCAGACCTTCGAAGCTGAATATCCTGTTGGGCCGGTATTCCGCCGTGTGGTTGTAAACCACATCCATCACAACCTTCATACCTTTCTTATGAAGCGCATCCACCAGGAGCTTGAACTCCTCCACTCGCTTGGCGTTGTGTCTCTCGGTAGCGTACCAGCCGTCCGGGGAGTTGAAATGCACCGGCATATAGCCCCAGTTATATTGCTCGCTCGATTCATCGTTGTCGAAGTCCTCAATGGGCATCACCTGAACCACATTGACTCCCAGTTCCTCAAGATGGTCTATGCCGGTCTTGATGTCCGGATGCTCAGGCAAGGCCGTGCCGGTCTCCGTAAATCCCAGGTACTTGCCTTTATGCGCGATACCCGAGGTCGGAGCAATCGTGAAATCCCTGATGTGAAGCTCATAGATTATGGCCTCGCTCCTGTCGAATACCGGATAGGGGGCGATCGGCGTATTGTCATCGACAATCATGCCGCGGCCGTTGTGAGCGGTATTGCACCGGGAATAGGGATCGATGACCTCCGGGTCGGAACCGAGGCGCGGGTCCACCCCCGCCGCCTTGAGCGTGTAGTATCTCCCGATAAGATCGCCTGCCACCACCGCTTCCCAGATGCCGTTCCCGGCGTGCTGCATCGGGCGGGGATCGGCTGTACCACCCTCGGGCCGGTCATACAGGAGGACCATTACCCCGGTGGCGGTCGGAGCAAAGACCCTGAACACGGTCTGGGTCGGGGAATAGGCGGCGCCCATCTCCTTTTCCGTATAGAATTCCGGGCTGTCAAGGATGCCCCTGATCTGAAGATTGGCAGGCCTGTAACCTTCCACCTCGATGGTATACTCGGCGAGCGGCCGGCCCGGAATACTGAATTCCTCGCTCATGGTGACGCCCACAAGGAAGTCCGATCCTTTCCGGGGAGGCAGCTGTCCGACCTGGCTCACTGCGAGAGGGTTGCCCTGGTCGTCCTTGACCGCAATCTTCTCAGGCTTCAGAAGCTCGGGCTTGAGAGGCGCGGAGAGGGATATGGTCACCACTTTCTTGCCGTCCACAAGGGCACCGACTATCCAGGGCGTGGTGTCGGGCACTTCGGAAAAGAGCTGCTCATTCCCTGTCAAGATCCAGACCTCGCTACCCATGTTGGCAAACCAGATCCTGTCGGGGCCATCCTTGCTTTCCCAGTTTCCGAACTTGGGCAGGACACCTATCTGCATGCCATGGTCGCCGTAGTTCTTCCTCTCAACCTTGAAAACCAGGCCGTAATCGTCGGTACCGGATGCGGAGATCTCACGGGAGTCCTGGTCGGTCTTGTCATCCCAGGTCCAGAGCGTCCAGCCCTTGTAGTCCTTCCCCGGCCTGTGATAGTGCACTGTTATCACGTCTCCCACATCCTTTCCCATGGGCCCCTCATCCGGCTGCGAAGTCTGAAGGGCGGGGTTCCCCGCGAGAATCCAGACCGTGTCACCCATATCGGCGGTCCAGATCCTGTCCGGCGGATCCTTGCTTTCCCAGTCCTTGAACTTCGGAAGAAGTCCGATCTGTGTACCATCACCGTATTCGGATTTGGTCACCTTGAAGATGAGCCCGAATTCGTCCTGGCCCACCTTTTCGAGTTCTTGCGAGTCCTGGTCGGTCTTGTCGTCCCAGGTCCAGAGCGTCCAGCCATCATAATCACTGCTGTAGCGCTTGTAGTGAACCACGAGGACATCATCGGCCCAACAGGTGTGGGCCAGGCCGACGAGGACTGCAAGAACCAGGATCAAGCCCGGTCCTTTCCGAGCACGCTCAAGGCCCCGCATTTCCCCCTCCTTTGAGTACAGATTCCGGAAATGGATGATCCCGAGGAATCAAAGCAATCATAACTTGACCTGATTCACCGCACAAGCCTTTTGACTCCAACCCGAAAGATCGGATTTCCACCGCACCCATACACCACCGGTCCGGTTGACATGGAGGGGTTTCCGAAATATAGTGAGCACTAGGCTTGGAGTGCTATAACAATGGAGGTTCGCATGGGAAACCTGAAAGACAAGATCAGCGCGGTTGCCGACCGGGCGGTTGAGAACAACCTCTGGCGCCAGAGGCACTGCTTCAATCTCATACCATCGGAGACCACCCCCAGCCTTATCGTGAAAATGTGCGAGATCTCGGATCCCGCCGGCCGTTATGCCGAGCACCGATCCATGAAGGGCAAGGAAGTCTACTTCTACCAGGGGACGGATTTTATCAGGGACATCGAAGAGGAGACGCGCGCGGCAATAGGGGGATTTTTCGACTGCAAGGAAGCGGAGCTTCGTCCGATAAGCGGACAGATGGCAAACGAGGTCGTGTTCAAAGCCATTACCAAGTTTGTGAACCGCAAGTCCGAGGCGCCGATAAGGCGGATGAGCCTCGTCATGAATAACGACCTCACCAAGGGCGGACACCTTAGCTCTCAGCCGATGGGGGCATTGTTCAATTATGTGGAGACCGATCCGGAGACCGGCAAGGAGGCCGTCCTGAACTTCCCCATTAGGGAGGACAATCCGTACAGAATAGACGCAGACAAGATGGTGGACCTGATTCGGGAACGAAAACCGGACCTGATCGTTTTCGGCAAGAGCATGTTCATCTACCCCGAGCCGGTGAAGGAGGCTTTCGAGGCCGTGCAGGGCCTCGACCCGAAACCGATCATCATGTATGACATGGCGCACGTCCTAGGTCTCTACGGGGCTTTCCAACAACCCCTTCAGGACGGTGCCGACATTGTTACGGGAAGCACACACAAGACCTTCTTCGGCCCGCAGAGGGGTGTCGTGGTCAGCAACTTCATCAAGGGCCATGACCTGAGAAAGCTCTGGATAGACATCAAGGGACGCGCCTTTCCGGGATCTACCAGCAACCATCACCTCGGGACCCTGCTGGGGCTTCTCATCGCCACCTATGAGATGAACGCCTTCAAGAACGAGTACCAGGCGGAAGTCAGGAAAAACGCCAGAGCCTTCGCCAAGGCCCTGAGCGACCAGGGCCTCAAGGTCGAAGGCGATCCATCCGACGGCTACACGCATACACATCAGGTGATAGTCAGAGTCCGCGACCACGGCATCGGCGAAGACGTGGCCAGGCGCCTCGAGGACAACAACATCGTCTGCAACTATCAGGCCCTTCCCGACGATGAGAGCTTCCTCGAATCGAGCGGTATCCGCACCGGCGTCCAAGAGATGACGAGATTCGGGATGAAGCAAGCGGATTTCGCACGCCTGGCCGAACTTGTCGCCGACGTCGTCATAAGGAACAGAAACGTGAAAGAGCAAGTCTCGAGATACCGCGGCGATTTCCCGGAGATGAAGTATTGTCTCCCGCCGGAGGAGGCGAGCAGGATCGGCGCCAAGATCCTCGAGTCCGTTTTCCCGGCCGGTGACTATGCCGGGATGTTCGCCGAGCGGCTCGCGGAATTCAGCGCCGGCTGAAGGCAGGCGTCCGGGCAGAGCTGATGGGGGGTAACCATGAAGTGTGCTCTTTGTGACAACAAGGAATGTATCTCAGGAAAAGACTGCAGCAAGATAAAGGAGGATGCAATTCGGGCCTATCATGGTGACGCGCTTACAATGGCCCGGACCGCCGCCTATGTCGAAGCTACTTTCTACATGCAGAAGACCCGGATCGAGGAAACCATAGAGTTCGCGAAATCCATGAGCTATGAGCGTATCGGTGTCGCCTTCTGTATCGGACTCTCCCATGAGGCGGAGAGAATCCACACCATACTTGCACAGCACTTTGAAGTTCACTCGGTCTGCTGCAAGGTCTGTGGTGTCCCCAAAAAGACCTTCGACCTCAAACCGGTATCGGGCGGCCCCGACGAGGTCATGTGTAATCCGATCGGCCAGGCGAGGCTTCTCAATGACTGCGGGACCGATCTCAATCTGATCGTGGGCCTCTGTATGGGCCACGACATCGCATTCACGGAGCACTCCCGGGCCCCGGTGTCGACACTGGTGGTCAAGGACAGGGTGCTTACGCACAACCCGTGCGGAGCCATCTATTCGAGATACTACTTGAGAAGGCTGATTCAGGCGAAATGAAACCGGCGTTGCCCCGCCCGCTGTAATGGATGTCTCTTGTGGCGTCGGGGCTCTGTGCTTGACGATTCATCGTCACAGAAGCTACGGCCCTGCGGGTACGTTGCAGTGACGAGGGATGACTACGACACGGGGGATGGAGGCAGCAGCCCGAGCTACTTCTTCTCTTCCCCCGCCGTCTTCTCGGACTCCGGAGGTTTCGCGGTCTTGGCATCGTCTTCGCCCATCTCTCCCCTCGCACCCTTTCTGAACTCGCGAACTCCGGACCCGAGCGAGCGCATCAGCTCGGGTATTCTCCTGGCTCCGAAAAGCAGCACGATCACCAGGATGATGAGGATTATCTCGAATGTGCCGATTCTTCCCATTGTGAGCCTGCCTTGTCCCTTCGTCCGATTCCATTGTATGTTGATACGGACTGCCCCAAACGTCAATCACTATTTTTTCAGGCAGAGGAGAAGCGCACATCTACGGCGTTGGGCTCCGCGCCCGGCGGCCTCGTCATGGGTGGAACCACGACGCTACAAAATGCTCCATATCCGGACGCTTCCAGCCCGCCCGAGATAAGGTGTGGACAACCCCTTCGCCAGGTGCTAAATTGACGTTGACCATGGCAAAATGGGGACCTCGCGGACCCCGGACAAAATTTCTGTAACCTATTGCAAGGAGAGCAGTTATGCCGCGCACTGTGAAGAAGATCAAGGCGCACGAGATACTGAGTACCAGTGCGCAGCCGACCATCGAAACCGCAGTGACTCTGGATGACGGTACGATCGCCTCGGCCTCGGTTCCCTACGGCACTTCGGCAGGAAAACACGAGGCTGTCACCCTGGCGGACAAGGACCCCGGACGATACCGGGGCAAGGGCATGCTCAAGGCGGCTGCCAATGTCAATGAGATCATCGCTCCCAGGATGATGGGAGTGGATGTCGCGGATCAACGGGAGGTGGACGCACGGCTTGTCGCCCTTGATCCCACACCTCAGCGGAAGAACCTCGGAGGGAACGCCATCCTCAGTGTTTCGCTGGCTTGTGCGAGAGCGGCGGCTGTCGCTAAGGGCATACCCCTTTACCGGCACATCCGTGAGTGCTACGGCCTCCAGGACAGGGACTATGTGCTCCCGAGACCCATGGTTGTCGTGATAGAGGGCGGCCAGCATGCGGATAACTCGACCGATCTCCAGGAATATCTGGTGGGTGTCACCAAAGACCGGGGAGGCCGCGAGAATGTCCGCGCCGCGATCGAGACCTATCTTCAACTCAAGCCCATACTCAAGGAGCGTGGCTTCAATACCAATGTGGGGACTGAAGGCGCTTATGCCCCGGCCGGCATAAAATCCAACAGGGACCCCCTGACCTATATCGAGCAGGCCATTACGGCTGCCGGCTACACGCCGGGCGACGACCTGGGCATAGCTCTGGATCCGGCCGCATCCGAGTTCTTCGAAGACGGGGTTTACAATCTCGCATGCGAGGGAAGGAAACTGAGTTCGGATGAGATCATCGCTTACTATGAAGGCCTCCTCGAGGATTACCATATCTTCTCTATAGAAGACGGCCTGAGCGAGGACGATTGGGATGCCTGGCCGGTCATGAACCGGAAGATGGGAAGCAGGATAATGGTCATGGGTGACGATCTCACCGTGACCAGTGTGGAGCGGCTCCAGAAGGCGATAGACATCAAAGCCATTAACTCAATCCTGATCAAGCCCAACCAGGTCGGGACTTTAAGCGAGACCGTGGAAGCCATGGAACTCGCGCGGAAGAACGGCCTGAAGACAATCGTCTCGCACCGCGGTGGAGGCGAGACCACCGATACCTTCATAATAGACCTTGCCGTGGCCGCAGGTGCCGACTTCGTCAAGGTCGGGCCCTCGCGTGGCGAGCGGGTGGTCAAGTACAATCGCCTGATGGCGATCGCCGACGAGCTGGGCCTCTGAGGTCTATCCGCGGTCCCATCAAGGGAGGATTCGTGGGGCGTCCGTTGGTACTCATAGTGAGAGACGGCTGGGGAATAGGCCGGCCCGACGATCCCGGGAATGCGGTCGCGGCAGCCCATACACCGACGACCGACCGGCTGCTTGCCCGGTATCCCCACACCAGATTGGGTGCATCCGGTGAAGATGTAGGTCTCACGCCGGGTTCACAGGGTTCTTCAGAGGTGGGTCACCTTAACATGGGGGCCGGGAGGATCGTTGAGCAGGAGGTGGTCAGGATCAACAAACGTATCCGGGATGGGTCTTTTTTCACCGACCCGAAGCTCCTGGGCGCCGTCAACAACTGCAAGCTGCACGATTCAGATCTCCATCTCATGGGATTGGTGCAGGACCAGGGCGTTCATGCCATGGAGGACCATCTTTATGCTTTGCTGGATCTGGCTGCGCGGAATAGTCTCACACGGGTATTCGTGCACTTCTTCTCCGACGGCCGCGACACGCCTCCGAGGAGCGCCCTCACCTACCTTGAGCGACTCGAGCGTAAGATGGAGGAGATCGGACTGGGCAAGGTGGCTTCGGTCATGGGCCGCTACTATGCGATGGATAGAGACAGAAACTGGGAGCGCACGAAGCTGGCGTATGAGGCTCTTACCGAAGGCAAGGGTTTTGCCGCCCGTACGGCAGCGGAGGCAATCGAGGCGGCCTACCGGAGGGCCGATGCGGATCTCAAGGAGGCCGAGGCGGAAGGGCGGGAACCCGATGGAGTTGTAGAGACAGATGAATTCATTAAGCCCACCGTGATTGTCGGCGGCGATGATAAGCCCGTGGGGCTCATGAAGGCAAAGGACTCGGTCATCTTCTTCAACTACCGGCAGGACAGGGCCGTGGAACTCACGATGGCTTTCGTCGAGGCTGACTTCGATGAGCCGGGTTTCCGGCGCGGACCGCGGCTCGACTGTTACTACTTGGGGCTCACCCGCTATTACGACACCTTTGAGGGCTACGTGATCCCCCCTATGGACATGTGCAACATCCTCGGCGAGGTGCTGGCCGACCACGGTCTGTGGCAATTGCGCATATCCGAGACCCAGAAGTTCCGCCATGTCACGAGTTTCTTCAACAGCAAACGCGAGGAGCCTTTTCCCGGTGAGGACCGCATACTCATAGCAAGCCCCAAGGTCCCGGAAGAGACCAAACCCGAGATGAGCGCTTACGAGGTCACCGACGTGGTGGTCGAGGCCGTGACCGGCGGCATAGGGGCCGCCCGGCAAAAGGCCCGCAGTACAGCGAAGGTGACGCTCTACAAAGCGTCACCCATCGATTCACCGGAAGGGCGTTTCGATGACACCTACGATGTCATAGTCCTCAACTTCGTAAACGGTGATATGGTCGGCCATACCGGCGTCTTCAAGGCTGCCGTAAAAGCCATCGAGGCCGTCGATCGATGTGTCGGGAGAGTCGTTGACGCCGTGCTGGCGCGTGACGGGGTCGCCCTGGTTACGGCCGATCACGGCAATGCCGAGCAGATGACCGATCCGGCGACCGGCAAGATCCAGACCGCGCATACCACAAACGAAGTGGATTTCATCTTTGTTGCCCGCGAGACCGGGAGCATCCGCCTCAGGGACCGCGGCGTGCTGTCCGATATAGCCCCTACCATGCTCCAGGTCCTTAGGATCGACCCGCCAGCCGAGATGACCGCCCGGAGCCTCATCCTTTCGTAGCGTAATCACCAACGTCGGGGTGGAACCCCGATGCTGCAGAAGCGGAGCGAAGCCGCCCGCCTCGTAGCGCCGTGACTTCCGTCACGACGAATGTCCTTCTCAACAGCGAGCCGGTGGCGCTATCCTATTACCTTGACTACGGTGGGGGCGTTTGATATGTTGTCTGGGTTGCCGGGGGTATCGCCTCCGGCATGGGTTGTGTCTTGCTGGAAAGCCTACTCGGGGGGGTAGAGGTATGTCTATTGTCGACTCCAAGACTGGGAAGATCAGGAAGGACCATACTATTGAGGAGCTGGCCGAAGCCGCGAACGCGATGCGCGGTTACGATCTCATATCGCTTGCATGTGCCAAGTCGGGACATTCCGGCGGAACCCTCTCGGTGATGGACGTTACCGCAGCTCTCTATCTGAAGATCGCGAATCACGATCCCCAGAACCCATCCTGGGCGGACCGCGACCGCATCATCTGGTCCTCCGGGCACAAGGCACCTTCCCTCTACATCGGCCTGGGCATGGCCGGGTACTTCCCGGTTGAAGACGTGGCACGCCTGAGAAAACTCTATGCTCCATATCAGGGCCATCCCCACTGGCCGAAACTCAAAGGTGTGGAGGCTTCCACCGGTTCGCTGGGGCAGGGGCTTTCCATTGCGACCGGGATCGCTCTGGCGGGCAAGCTGGACAAGAAGGATTATCACGTGTTCTGTCTTATGGGCGACGGCGAGCAACAGGAAGGCCAGATCTGGGAAGCGGTAATGGAAGCAGGACACTACAAGTTGGATAACCTCATAGGTCTCCTTGACAAGAACCGGCTCCAGATAGACGGCTGGGTCGAGCAAGTGATGAACATAGATCCCATAGTGGAGAAGTACAAGGACTTCCACTGGAACGTTATCGAGATCGACGGCCACAACATGAAGGAGATCGTAGAAGCCCTGGAGACCGCCAAAGCCTATAAGGGCAAACCGACGCTCATTGTGTGTCACACCACCAAGGGCAAGGGCGTGAGCTTCATGGAGGACGTTGCCGGCTGGCATGGCAAGCCGCCCTCTGTGGAGGAGATGGAGCAGGGTTTGAAGGAACTGGGGCTCGCCGATAAACTCCCGGTCAAGAAGATGTTCCAGATTGCGGCGGACCACCAGAAGCAAGCCACCGCCAAGCTTGAGGCCAAGATGCCCAAGTTCAGCCGCGACTACTTCTGGAACAAGGGCGAGCGCATGAAGGCGGATATGAGCCCCACCAGAAAGGGCTTCGGGAGCTGCCTGCTCGATACCGGCGACGATGAACGCATGATCTGTCTTGGGGCAGATATCTCGGATTCGATCACTATCAGCCAGTTCTACAAGGATTGCCCGGGAAGAGAGCACAGGTGGTTCAGCATGGGGATCGCCGAACAGAGTGGGACGGGTGTGGCGGCCGGCTTGGCCAAGGAGGGCAAGATTCCGGTCTTCGGAACCTACGGGGTCTTCGCCTCGGGCCGGAACCTCGACCAACTCAGGACCACGGTCTGCTACGGTGAATTCAATGTCTTCATGGCAGGTGCCCACGGCGGTGTCTCAGTCGGCCCCGACGGCGCCACCCACCAGGCCCTGGAGGAGCTCTTCCAGATGTGCGGCCTTCCCAACATGACGGTTGTGGTACCCTGTGATTTTGTCGAAACCCGCCGGGCGTCCGAGTATCTCCTGTTCCAGCTCAACGGCCCCAAGTATGTGCGGTTTGCACGCGAGGCGACACCTATTGTCACCACCGAAGAGACCCCCTGGGAATTCGGGAAGGCTAATGTCATAAGATACCGCGGGGAAAAAGCCAAGTTCGCCGACGCCTTCGAGACCAAGCTGGCAAGCGAATACAAGAGCGAAAACGAGGACATCGCCATCGTGGCCTGCGGGCCCAGCGTCCCGGAGGCGATGAGGGCCGCGTATATCCTCAAGCAAGAATTCGGAATCGAGACGCGTGTGGTAAACATGCATACGGTCAAACCTCTTGACAAGGATGCTATAGTCAAGGCGGCACTTGACACAGGCATACTGATCACGGCCGAGGAGCACCAGGTCGGCGGCATGGGCAACCAGATCGCCGCCGTCATAGGCCAGGCCAAGGAGCTCTACGGCAAGCCCATGATAATGGGCATGATCGGCGTCAAGGACAGATTCGGCGAAAGCGGCGCTCCCTGGGAGCTGGTGAAGGAATTCGAAGTCAGCGCCGAGCACATTGCGGCGAAGGCCAAGGAGCTTTACGACTTCGCAAGGAAATAGGCGGAGGGTCCAGGCAATGCAAAGCCAACCCGGGCGCAATGCGCACCAAGGGTCCCCGGGCACGGAGACCCGGTGCTGCAGGGGCGGTCGTTCCCGCGGGAGTGGTGACGGTGCTGGGTGCGCCGGGCGAGGTTTGGCCCCGGAAGCCTACTTCCGGAGCAAGCCCCGAAGCCTGCTGCTGTGCCTGGCTGTAGGCATGCTCATGGTCTGGCTTTTCCAGGCGGTAGCTCTGTGTCAGGAAGCCGAGCCTTCGGACACCGCATCGGCAGCAACGTACGCCATAGCACCCCCGGTAATCACCTCGCTTAAAGATACTCCGAACGATGCCGGCAAGAGCATCGACATTGCCTGGGAGGTCTCTCCTTCCGAATCGCTGCTGCCCGGCTCGGTCATCGAGTACAGGATATTGCGCGCCGAAGCCGCGGACGGGGAGTTCTCGCAGGTGGGCGCGGTACCGGCGGGGGCGGCCACCTATTCGGATGACGGCACCGAAACCGGGAAGCCATACTGGTACAAGGTCGCGGCCGTGGGACTCGACTCGGAGACTACCTCGCCGGTCTTCGGCCCCGGAATGAGCCGCATGCAGTGGTTCGATTGGGGCAGGATAAGCGTGCTGGTCCTGACCATACTCATATGTCTCCTGGTGGTTATCTTCATCGGCGTATCCAAACGCATGACCGGCAAAATGTTCTTGAGGCGACTCCCGGTATTCGATGCCATCGACGAGGCCATAGGCAGAGCTACGGAGATGGGTAAGTCCGTGTTGTACATAATGGGCGGGCTCGACGTGGATGACCCCCAGACTGTGGCCAGCATGAACATCCTCGCCAGGGTCGCAGAGAGGACAGCCTCCTACGGCACCGATATCAATATCCCCTGTGTCTGGCCGATGGCCATGAGCATGGCACGGGAGACAGTCAAGGAGAGCTACCTCAGGGTCGGGAAACCCGATGAATACGACGAAGAGAGTATCTACTATCTCACCACCGATCAATTCGGCTACGTGGCCGGTGTGGACGGCATCATGATGAGGGAGCGGCCAGCGGCGAATTTCTACCTGGGCGCCTTTTACGCCGAGTCCCTGATATTCGCCGAGACAGGTTACACAACGGGTGCCATTCAGATCGCCGGAACCGCCGAGGTGGACCAGCTGCCCTTCTTTGTGGTCGCCTGCGACTATACCCTGATCGGAGAGGAACTCTACGCCGCCGGCGCCTCACTATCGGGCGATCCCGTGCAGGTCGGAAGCATAAGGGGCCAGGATGTCGCCAAGGCTATATTCATAGTGCTCATAATCGTTGGAGTGGTGCTTGCGCTCATGGGGATAGACTGGGTTGACCGTTTTCTCACGATAGGATGACGATGGCCAAGGTAGGACACAAATGAGACTTCAGATCCCGCTCCTTATTATCCTGGTGATGGGTCTTTTCACAATTGTGACCGCGTTCATCCCCGCCGGGCCCGTGGCCGATCTCAACCAGACTTTCAGAAACTGGTACATCGGTATCATCACGTTCTTCATCTTTCTCGGTACGCTTAACCTCGTGCGGGTCAATGGGGAGAAGATCAAAGGAAAGCGGCGGGATTGGCCCTACTCGATCATCATGATTGCATCGCTTGCGATCATGCTTTTTGCCGGGTTCTACAAGGGCCGCACCAGTATGGATGAGGGGCAGCCCTTCATGTATCTCTATTTCAACGTGCAGTTTCCGCTTGAAGCCACCATGTATTCGCTGCTCGCCTTCTTTGTCACGTCCGCGTCCTTCAGGGCCTTCAGGGCAAGGAACAAGCAGGCGGCTGTGCTCTTGGTGGCCGCCGTGATCATCATGCTGGGCAGAGTCCCTGTGGGCTCGCTCATCTGGAAGGGTTTCCCGGATGTGACCGAATGGATAATGCAGTTTCCAAATGCTGCCGCGAAGCGCGGCATCAGGCTGGGGATAGACCTGGGCCTTATTTCCATGGCCCTGAGGATGATACTGGGTATAGAGCGTTCGTATATGCAGTAGAGGTGTGCGCGTGAATCTGCTGGACAGGCTGAGTAAACTCGATCGCCGCGTGATATTTCTCACGGTGGCTTTGGCGGTGATCCTGCCGATCTTCCTGCCGTTCAGACTGCCCATTGAGGTGACCGCTCCGGTCAAGCAGCTATATGATGTTGTCGAGGGGCTCCCGGAAGGCTCTGTCGTGCTCATTTCCATTGACTATGACCCCTCGGGCTCACCGGAACTCCAGCCCGCCACTATCTCCATAATGAGACATTGTTTCCGTAGGAATCTCAGAGTGATGGTGCTGGGACTGTGGGCGCCCGGCGTCCCTCTCGGGACAAGAGCACTGGAGGAGGTTGGCGCCCAGGAATACGCCAAGGTGTACGGCGTGGACTATGTCAATTTCGGCTATCGGCCCGGTGGGGCTGTGATGCTGGTCAACCTGGGACGCGACATACACGATGTCTGCCGGCAGGACATCTATGGAACCCCTGTCGCAGACCTGCCGATGATGAACGACGTCAAGGACGCCAGCGACATAGGCCTTGTGATCACCATGTCGATGGGGGTTCCGGGAAGCGACCAGTGGATCTGGTACTACCATGCGCGCTACCACGGCAACCTGGCTACCGCCCAGACCGCCATAGGCGCCCCCCGCTACTATCAGTACCTCCAGACAGGCCAGCTTGTGGGTCTTATCGGCGGCATGAAGGGGTCGGCCGAATATGAGCGCCTGGTGGAGAAACCGGGCCTCGCCACGGTTGGAATGGATTCCCAGTCGATCGCCCACCTCCTGATAATAGGCTTCGTCATCCTTGGCAACATCATCCTGTGGCTCGAGAAGCGGAGGAAGGCTTAGCGATGTATATGACAACGGGGCCATGGGTGTGGGTTGCGGGATTCCTCACCCTGGCCATATACAGCTTCCTCTACAAGGACAACCCCTTCTACAAGATCGCCGAGTACATTTTCGTGGGTCTCTCGGCGGGATACTGGGCCGTGTTCCTGTGGTGGAACTATGCGTATCCCAATCTCTTCGAGCCGCTGGGGCAAGGTAACTACTGGAACATAATTCCGATTGCCCTGGGTTTCATGATGTTCACACAGGTCTCCAAACGTACATCGTGGCTGGTGAGATTCCCTCTCACCTTTGTGCTTGGGGTGAGTCTTGGGCTCCAGATCATCGCCGCAGTCGAGGGAGACATGGTGCCCCAACTCAGAGGAACATTCACCCCGTTCTCACCCGGCACACTCTTCAATACGTATGACTTCTGGTCTTCGGTAGGCTATATCGTGCTGCTCGTCGGAGTATTGACCACCTTGACCTACTTCTTCTTCTCCCGTGAACATAAGGGCCTCCTGGGTGTCACCTCCAGAGTCGGCATTTATTTCCTCATGGTCGCCTTCGGTGCGTCCTTCGGCTACACGATCATGGCCCGTATATCGCTGCTTTTCGGACGCCTGCACTTTCTCATGACCGACTGGCTCCATCTACTCAGATAGGCATCCATGTTCGAGCTCGATCTCGAAGAATTCCAGGAAGTGATAACCCGGGCCATAGAGAGCCTGCCCGACGAGTTCCGATCCAAACTCGACAACGTCGACGTGGTGATCGAAGACTACCCGCCCCGGGCTGTTATGGGAGAACTGCCGCGAGGAGGGCTGCTTCTGGGCCTTTACCAGGGCGTCCCCCAGAAGCGGCGGACGTCACGTTACGGCTTGGTCCTGCCCGACAAGATAAGCATCTACAAGAAGAACATCGAGGCCATCTCCTCAAGCCGCGAGGAGATCTATGAGCGCATAAGAAAGACCCTGCTTCACGAAATAGGCCACCACTTCTCTCTGACCGATGGGGATCTTCGGCGCATGGGCTGGTAGTCACACTGCGGCGGGGGCTCCCCCGGCGTTTCGTTGCCACGGGGATGGCAACGCTGCAAGGTCAAGAAGCGCGCCATGTCGCCGGCACCTCAAATGAGCGTTTTCGGGCCACCCGGACCTACCTGAGATGCTCATCCAGAAACTCCACCATCCTACGGTAGTATGTCAGGCGGTTGTCCAGTTTTGCGACCCCGTGGCCCTCGTCCGGGAATATCAGGGTCTCGGCCACTCCGCCTCGGGACCGGACCGCTTCCGCCATCTGACGGGCCTCCCCGACCGGAACCCGCGGGTCGTTCTCCCCGTGGACGATGAGCAGCGGTGCCCGTATGTTCTCCGCATGTGTGAGAGGTGATATCTCCCTCAAGAACTCCTCATCGGAGAGCGGCCCATACTCGGCTTCCCTGATCGCCCTGCGATACTCCGCAGTATTCTGGAGAAAGGTCACGAAGTTGGCGATGCCTATGTGGTCGATACCGGCTCCGAAGACCTCCGGGTAATCCACAAGGGCCGCAAGAGCCACATAGCCACCGTAGCTCGCCCCCTTGATCCCGATCCGTCCATACTCGGAGTATCCGTTGTCTACGAGCCACCTGGCGGCCTCATAGTAGTCCCGGACCGAGTCCTTGCGCTTCTTGTAATCGTCCAGCCCTACATACTCCCGCCCATAGCCTGAGCTCCCCCTGACGTTGGGAGCAAGAATACCGAAGCCGTTTAGGACCAGGTAATGGAAGTGTCTTGCGAAGCTCGGTCGGTATTGGCCTTCCGGCCCGCCGTGGGCGTGTATTACAAAGGGAATCGGTCTGCCGTCCCAGTCCGGAGGCAGATAGAGAAACGCAGGGATCTCAAGGCCGTCGAAACTCTTGTACCTGATGAGCTCGGGATCCCCGAAAAGACCCGGATCCACACCCGCATAGGTGGAGTGCGTTAACTGCTCAAGGCGACCGCTTCTGAAATCATACTTCCATACATCCGGCGGCTTCGAAGGGCTTGTGAAGGTGAAGACCATGCTCCCTGAGGAAGAGAGCCTGACACCTGAGATTATGCCTAAAGTAAGGCTCAGATCCATTTCATCGCCGGTTTCTAGGTTGAGGCCGTGTAATACACCATAGCCGTCGATGTTCTCAACCCAGGCCAGGAGTCTGCCGTCCTCGGAAAGGACCATTTCCTCGGTCTCCCAGGGTGTCTCCGGTCGTATGAAATCCAGCCCACCTGTCGCGACGTCCAGCCGGGCCACACGGCTTATACCGTCATCATTCATGTTGCTGACACAGTAGAGCTCCTGCGCGCCGGGCACGAGTTGGGCATGATCGAAGACATAATCGCCTTCGTGCTCGGTAAGCAGGGCCTCCTCCCCGGTCTCGACATTGACCAGATAGAGATCATTGTTCACGTTGGAGAGCCACCTGCCGGTTACGATCCGGGCCCCGTCCTGCGAGATATCATCCGGCGAATTCCACCCTGACTTCTCCCACACCAGATCAACCACACCGGTACCCGTGTCTATCCGGTAAATGAAGAAATCCCGACCGTTGGCCTCGTTGCTGCTGAAGTACACGTATTTCTCATCAGGACTCCATAAAGGCGCTCCATGCCGGATACCCTCACCGGCCTTAAGTGTGGTCAAGACGCCGGAGGCGGAGTCCACGAGGTAGAGGTCGGACTGCTCGCTCCCGCCTACACTCGCGCCCACAACAACCGCTGCGCCGGAGTAGGATGCCCTATAGAAGTCGATCCCGTCCTCAAACACGGTCATCTGATACGGCCAACCCGACGGTAGGATCTTGAATACCTGATCGACTCCCGGCACAGAGCTCGTGAAGAAGACCAGCGAACCGTCCTCACTGGTCTGGGGAGAACCAGCCGATCCTATCTGCATGAAATCCCCGATATCCGGGATCTTGACCGAATCGGCCGGCTCAGCGCCGCCCGCCGATTGTGAAAGCAGCAGGGCAAAGAGGGTTACCGTCAGCAGTAGCGGAAGTCTGATTGACATCACAAGCCTCCTTGACTAAAACTCTTGGTGTACCGACCATCCTGAATATACTACTATTGTCTCAGTTATGTGCAAGGACCCGAGTCATTGACAACACATGAAGGAAGAGATGCCGGCCGAGTGCTGGCAATACTCGGCAGCCCGAGGCGCCGGGGCAACAGCGACACCCTTGCCTTCGAATTCCTGAGGGGAGCTGCAAGCCAGGGCCGTGGCCATACCACACTCATACCTACCGAACTGGGTCTCGCCCCGTGCGACGGACAGAACACCTGTTTCAAAGACGGCAGATGCGTGATAAGAGACGGCATGAATGACATCTACGAGAAGGTGCTTGATGCCCCCTATCTCCTTATTGCCACACCGGTCTACTTCATGGGGCCTCCGGGGTCGCTCAAGGCTTTCATAGACCGCTTTCAGGCCGTCTGGGCGCGTTCCGCAATCCTGGGAAAGTTCAACCCCGACAGCCCGGAAAGACGATCCGGGCACAGGGTATTCGCAATCATAGTAGGGGCGACGGAAGACAAGCCGGACATGTACAGACCCACCCGAAGCATCATCAAGGCTTTCTCGAATGTGATCGGCTTCGAATATGCCGGGGACATCGTGGCCGCGGGCCTCGACAAAGCCGATGAAGCCGCAGAGAGGCCGGCTCTCATGGAGGAGACATTCACGGCAGGCCGAGCCCTGGTGTCCTGACCCCTCCGCCTTATATCAGCGTGTAAACCAAGGTGACAGCGCACTTAGTTCCAGCGACGGAATTGAGTACGCTATCACCTTAGTTGGGGGCTCCGTGGCTCTGGCTAGTACGTGGGGATTGGGGTTACATGGGGCCGGCCCACCATCTCAGTCCGGGCCGGTCTCTCCCGTCTGCACGAAGCTATGGAGAGTTCTCGAAATGGCTCCTGTACCTTGCCTCACTACTCTTGATGGATTGCTCTGCTTGTTTCCACTCCAGCACAACCACGAACATGTCACCGACCGTCCGGAAAAAGACGCGGTCTTCTTCCGGGATGTCTCTCGGGGTCCGGCCCATCAGATGCATTACCCCCAGCAAAGTGCGATCCGAGGAAACCAGCGGCCACCCTATCATGGACCTCACACGCACCTCCGAGCACCGGTGCCTGTATTCTTTCATTTCCTCACTATGCGACACATCCGGCGCCCACACCGCCTTCAGCGTCCGCCCTACAAGGGCGGCGATACCACGGGAATCGTCGATATGCTGATCATGTAGATACCTGTCAACTTCGCTGGGAGTGAAGCCGTGTGTACATACGAGATTGAGCGTTCGAGTCTCCCGGTCATACAGGCGTACTACCCCGCAGTCGAAACCCAGAGTCGCGATCAATCCGCACAAAACCTTCTCGCATACCTCGGGCGGCCCTTTGCTCGTGGTTGCAGCATCCACAATGCTCCCGAAGGCGCTACGCTCACGCGCGCTCTTGTCTTCAGCAACTCTCCGGGCCGTGACATCGTAAAGGGCTCCTTGAAGATACATAGCCGCACCCGATTCATCACGGACGGGCCGCAAGGACTGATGGATCCATCGGATCTCACCGTCTCTTCTTCGTATCCTGTATTCACGTTCAGCCGGCTGCACACCGCCCCTGGGGTTTTCCATCAATGGCCCCCCGTGGGGTTCTTGCCTGTCTTCCGGCAGAACAATATCCGTCCAGGCCGGCATGCCCCGGAGGAATTCCTCCTCGGCATATCCCGTTATTCTCCGAACATCCCCATGGAAGAATATGGGGGCCCCATCCGAACCCCCGCGGTATGCAATGCCATGGAAGTTTTCGACAAAGGACCGGTATTTCTCTTCACTGATCCTGAGCGACCTCTCCGCGTCTTTCCGGCCGGTGATGTCCGTCACAACCCCCAACATGGCTTTGCCGTCACCGTAGTCGACCGCGGACCACGCCACAATACAGTCGATTCTCCTCCCGCTCTTCGTAATAAGCGTAGCCTCATGTGAGTGATACCCGCGCCCCTCCAGGTAGGCCGAGTACCCGCCCGCTATATCCGTGATGGACTCCGGAGCCGCGACGCACAAGAAGTCGAATCCCGGCGCATAGAATTCTTCCCTTGTGTATCCCATTATCTCCGCGCACTTCTTGTTCACATATACGATCTTGCCCATCCGGTGCATGAAAATCATGTTGGGGGACTGTTCCGCGAGGGTCTTGAATTTCGCCTCACTCAGCCTCAGGGCCTTCTCCATGCACTTACGCTCGGTGATATCACGCACTATGGTTATGACTTTGACAACCTTCCCTCTTTCACAGATCGGGATCTTCCTGGTTTCGGTAGTGATCTCTCTGTCGCCGATCGTCGTGAGCTCTTCGGTGGTCAACAACTCGCCGGCCTTGAAGACCTTCCGGTACTCTTCTTCCACACTTGGGGGGAGGAAATCATAGACTTCATTCAATAACTTGCCGACTGCGTCTCCTGTGAGACCGAGCCTCTCGTGCCAATCGAGGAAGGCCCTGTTCATGAGAACGATCCTGAGATCCCGATCCACAACGTGAAGGGCATCGGTCATGGAGTCGATCGTAGATCTGTACTGAGCCTCGCTCCGACGGAGCTCGGCCATAAGCTCCCGCGTGGTAACCCGACGTCGTCTCTCACTCTTCACAGGCGCTCCGCCCACAATCCGGATCTCAAGGCGCTATTGAACCTGTCGACCCGTCTATTGGTGCATACCATCCCATGCATGCGCCCAACATCCCTGATGGCCATATCGCAGTCTATAGGGAAGGATAGCACTGTGCGGGGATTTGTCAAGTTATGCGACGCGGAACATCCGGGCACCCCACCCCGGCGAGACGCCCTGGTCGCGGGCCATAGGCGGTTCCCCAGGCGACCCGGGCGCCTTCCCGGTGCTCAAGACAACCCCGGTTCTTGCCGAAGATACTGGTGGGGAGGACGCACTATGAATCCATCAGATAGCACCACTGTAACCAGGGCCGAACGGCCCCCCGAGGAACAGCACCATCCTGTCGAGTTTGAGAATCTGCTGCTTGCGGAGAACCTGGTCACCGAGGAGCAGCTGAAACGCGCCCGTCGCGTGGCGGGTCGTCTCCAGGAGGCCAGATCGGTAGGGAACGTGCTCGTGGACCTCGGACAGCTCACCAGGTCGGAGCACGATCGGGTCATGCACCTATACAGGTCCAGACTCAGCACCGCGCGCATTCTCTTCGAGGATGGCCTTCTCGATGCGGAGGGGTTGGCCCGATATCACGCAGCCAAGTCGAAGAGTCCCAATCTGGGCGAACGCGAGGTGCTCCTTAAAGAGGGCTTGATTACAGAAGAGCAATACCTCAGGGCACTCTGCGCGAAGGACGACATCCCGTACATCGAGCCGGATGTGAGTCTGGTCGACACGGCAACGCTGTCGCAGGTCTCCATTCCGTATCTTATCCGCCAGCAGGCCCTCCCACTCAGGGTCGTCGAAGGCCATCTGAATGTCGTTATGTCGGACCCTCTCAATACCGCTCTGATCGACGAGCTGGAGCGAACCTACGGCCAGCCCATAAGGCCCTGCGCCGCGGTTACCGCCAAGATCGAGGAAGCCCTCCGCACCCTGGAGCGCTTCAGAGATTGCAGTGGCGTGGAGATGTCGACGGTCCTCCAGTATAAGGACATCCAGGAGATGCCGCAGGACGAAGAAGCAGGGGAAGGGGCTACCGCAATTGTGGATCATGTTCTGTCACAAGCTATAGACCTCGGCGCCAGCGATCTCCATATCGAGCCCCTTGAGAACAAGGTACGAGCAAGGGTAAGGGTGGATGGCGTCTTGCGTCACCTAACCGATCTTCCGAACGACTTCGCCCCGCGCATACTCTCCCGGGTGAAAGTGCTTGCGAAGATGGATATAGCCGAGCGGCGGCTGCATCAGGATGGCAGGTTCTTCGTGGATGCCGGCGGCAGGGGCGTGGACATAAGGGTGAGCTCCTATGCATCGGTATTCGGGGAGACGCTTGTACTGCGGCTGCTCGATCGCCGGCGGGGGCTTGTTCCGCTTGATGCCCTGGGCTTCGAACCCAGAATACTGGGTTTGCTCAGGGAGGTCGTGCTCAGAAGTTCCAGCGGTCTCGTACTGATCACCGGACCGACCGGGAGCGGCAAGACGACCACCATGTATTCGTTCGTGGATTTTACCAGAGATGACAGCCTCAAGATCATATCCTGCGAGAATCCCGTCGAATATGTTCTCGACGGTACTACTCAGTGTTCGGTGAATGAGAAGAGCGGCCCGACCTTCGCGGACTCCCTTAAGTCCATTGTCCGTCAGGATCCCGATGTGATCGTTGTCGGCGAGATCCGTGACAGTGTGACGGCGGGGCTTGCCACGGAGGCAGCCCTGACCGGCCACAAGGTGTTCTCGACATTTCACACCGATGATGGGGTGGCCACGGTGGTGCGTCTTCTCGAGATGAAGGTCGAACCTTTCCTGGTAGCATCGACATTGACATGTGTCATTGCCCAGCGTCTGGTCAGGCGCATCTGCGAGAACTGCCGAAGGCCGGTCGAACCCTCCAAGAAGGACCTCCGTTTCCTCGGACTTGACCGCGATTATCTGAGAGGCGTGCCCCTGCTTGCGGGCGCCGGTTGCCCCGAATGTGGCGGCACCGGCTACCTCGGACGTATGGGCATACATGAGGTCCTGCTCTTGGATGACGATTTCCGTGACGCCATTCTAGCGAAGGCTTCATCCAGAGATCTCAGGCGTATCGCGAAGATGATCCCGGGGTTCCTTACCCTTGAAGAGGACGGCCTTCTAAAAGTCGCCGCCGGACAGACCACCCTTTCTGAGATCGCAGACAACGCTCCCCGCGACTCCGAGCTCAGAGACATGACAACCATCAGGGAAACCGCTGCACTAAGGAGGGCACGGTGAACAAGACAACAGCATTGACAACACAATCCATTGCAGACAGCATCCGCGCAGTTGTGGATGCCGGGACGATCGCTCTTCCGCCACTTCCCAATCTCGTGAATCGCCTCATGGAGCTCCTCAGGGACCAGGGCAGCACCAGCTCCAAGAGGATTGCGGCACTCGTGGGGACCGATCCTGCCATCGCGGCGACACTTCTGAGGTGGGCAAACTCCGCCGCCTTCGGCGGTCTGAACCCGGTTTCCGATCTGTCCCTGGCAATTGCAAGGCTTGGTTTCAGGCAAGTGACATCGGCGGTCACGGCACTTGCACACAGTGGGCACTTTCAATCGGATGATCCCGAGAAGTCCCGACTTCTCGAGACCCTCTGGAGCCACGCCGTCACAACGGCGATGGCATCAAAACATGTAGCGGGGCTCACCGGCCTGGAGCCGGAGGAGGCGTTTGTGGCAGGTCTGCTGCATGACACGGGCAAACTCCTGGTACTCCGCGCCGTGGATTATGTTGAGGGTCATGATGGGGCGGAGATAACGCCCGTGGTGCTGGACGAACTGATGGCCGTTCTCCATACCGAGCTCGGTCATAGAACACTGACCACATGGAGTGTGCCGGAACCCATCTGCTATGCGGCGCTGCACCATCACGATGAGGAGATTGATCCCGACCAGCCGCTGACAATGCAGATACAAGCGGCGGACGCGATATCGTGTAAGATGGGGTTCCATCTTAGGCCCGATACAGAGATGGATCTCCTGAGCCAACGGTCGATCGAATACCTCAATCTCAGCGACATCGAGATTGCCGGCCTGATGGTTGACCTCGAAGACGAAGTGGCCGAGGTGAAGAAACTGTTTTAGACGAAGCCGAATCAACCGAGGAGTTGGGTGAATTCTTCCGCTTGCCGGAACGCCGATTCGACGATCTCACCGGCCCTTTCAGCGCTGATCTGATACTCGGTCGCAGCCATCTTGATAAGGCTATCCACGCCGGTCCTGTCCTCAGCCTCGCGCAGGTAGGCCGCTAGAGCCACCGATACCGGACACCCGTTGCGGACGCCACCGGGATGGTGGCTGCCTATGGCAGAGACTATACTCTCGGGAAGATTCCACTCGTCACAGATCCAGGCCCCAACCTCGGCGTGGTCCCAGCCGAATACCTCGCGCTCCAGCTCATGCAGGAGCACATCGGTGGTGTGCCACTGGTGAAGGACCGGACCGTATTCCTTGGATCTCTGATGGGCAAGGAAAGGAAGGGCCATATCCTGTAGGAGGCCCGCCGTGAAACTCTCGGACTCCCGGGCCGGGCACAGGATTTCCGCCAGCGCCCGGGCCACGAAACCTCGCCTCGCTGAAGCCCGCCAGAATCTCGCGAAGTCGTAGCCTTCTGCTGAGTCGCGAGGCAGATTTCCCCTGACGCTTATCGAAAGGACCAGCGACTCCAGCTCCGTCAGTCCGACAAGAGCTACCGCCTGGGCAAGGTTCTCGACCTTTCGAACCGGGGAGAACACCGGTGAATTGGCCACACGCAGCACCCGCACCGAGAGGCCGGGATCGACTGCGAGGACATCGGCAACCGAAGACGCTGAGGACCGGGGGTCGCGAATTGTCTGAAGCACTTGCATGACGGCGCCCGGGAATGAAGGCAGATTGTATTCACCGAGGACCTTCTTCAGCTTGCCCTTCGGATCGCTCTTCCTGCCTAATCGTAGCAATGACATTTTCGTACCCTCCGATTGGCGATCAGTCGGCCCTTCGGGCCATCTTGTTCGCCAATATGCTCAGGAATCCCCCCAGGCCCACATAGCCAAGCACAGCCTGTATGGCTGCGATCGCCTGGGCCCCACCCGAAGCCGGGACTACGTCACCGTAGCCGAGTGTCGTTAGAGTCACTACACTGTAATAGAGAGGAGAGAAGACGGTGCGATGGGCGCCGTAGTCCACATCGGTGGTACTATACAGAATCGCGAAGACCACCGTCACCGCCGCCACCCAGAAGGTCCAGCGAGAGAGGCTCCGGCCGCAATCCGAAGTCAACCACCAGAGGCGGTAGAGGACCTTGTGGTACTTGCTCCGGGTTCGAAATTCATAGAGGTAGTTCTCGTCCGATATGAAGCGCCGGATCAGATAGGCACCACGGAGATCGACTTCACGGATGTCCGTGCCGATCCAATTAGCCTTAAGATAGTTCTTTATGCCGAGCAGCCGGGCCCTCTGCAGGTTAGCCACTTCAAAGCTGGTGCCCAGAACATTGCTCTCCTGAAGATCGGCCCCCTGGAGTTCGGCCCGCGTGCAGTTCGCGTTGGTTAGGTCCGCACTCCGAATATTGCAGCCTTGAAGATTCGCCGCCCGCAGATCAGCGCCGCGCATGTTTGCTTCGCTAAGCGTGGCGTGACGCAGGTTCGCACTGATCAGTCCGGCACCGGTCAGATCGGTGGCACCCAGCCCCGACCTTTCGGCCGAACACTCACTGAGATTCGCACCTTGCAGATCAGCCCCGACCAGCTCGCAATCGGTCAGCGTCCCCCTGTGAAGATTGGCCTCCCGGAGCTTCGCCCACCCAAGATTCGACGCGCTGAGATCGACCCGCGCCAGGTTCGCCCGGCTGAAGTCATAGCCGGAAAGGTCCAGGCCGGAAAGATCCTCACCGGAGAAATCCAGGCCGCTGAGATCCAGTTTCTGAGGCCTGCCCCGCGCGCCTTTCTTGCAGCGGGTTCGCAGTGTGTCGAGCAGGTCCTCGCGGCTCGGCCGACCCTGCAGCAAGGGCTCTTCGGCATCCAGCGCGGTACGCGTACCCACACCACGCTGCCCCTCGCCGGGCCCCGGCTTCCTTGGCTCCGGCATACCGTTGAGACTCCCGGGTATCGTCATGCTGCGGCTCCCACTTTGCCTTGCGACAGTGCCTCTCGGCGCTGGGTTACCGCCTCCTGCGCGACAGCCTCGAACACCAGGGCATTGGGCCCGAGAATGCCTGAGGACGGTTTATAGATCTTGTACATGTTGGTGCGGAAACCGATCTTGCCCAGCTTCACCAGCATCTCCAGTGAGAAGATCTTATGAACCAGTGCCCCCTCCGATCTCATGGGATCGCCGTGATAGATGGGGTCTTTGATGAAAACCGTGTTCCCTCTTATGTCGGTAATGGTTCTGTCCTCATCTTCGAATTCGGTCTGGTAGAAGGGGACGGTGAAGACATGGGTTCCTCCGGGCTTCAGCACGCGATGGATTTCCCTGTGGGCGCGGTAAGGGTCGGGCATATGCTCCAACACATCGGATGATATGACCAGGTCTATGCTCCTGTCATCAAATGAGAGTGCCATGAGATCCTGGTGCATCCTCCCTCCTATCACATCCCCGCTCGTACAGGCATCTCCGAAGTACTCGCTGCACAGGTAACCGGGCATTGCCGCCAGCCGATCGTGTACTTGCCGGCCGGCTTCGGTATTGTAGATGACCAAGTCTTGCTGTTCGGCCACTTCCTTCAAGGATGCGATCTCGGTGCCGGTCATTCTGCTCACAGCCCCACAGACCACATAGGCTATCTGGCGCTGCCTGTTGGTGGACTTGCACCGCAGACACTTGCATGATTCTCGCAGGCTCCGGCCGACATCGGTAATAAGGGTCGTAGAACCGCAGACCGGACACCTGGCCGGCCAGGGCATTCTGGTGCGGAGAAGAGCCTTCTCCAGCCAGGTCAGTGAAGGGTATATGGGATACTGCACGAACGCATCTAGATGGTTTCCCATGCGATTGCTCCTTCCAAGCGGCCGTCCGGGACAGTCCGGGTAGAGCACATACTCCACCCCGGCCATGGCATGTTCAGGAAACATGGACGGCGGCTTCGGCAAAAGTCTCCTCTAACTGTTTTTCGGCCTCTTCGGCCGCTTCCTTGAAGTGTTCAAGATCCACCAGATATGCGCTCCCAAGCTCCCTGAGCACCCTCGGACTTATCTCCCGCAAAACAAACGGTACGAAGTTCACCTCCACCGCCTCGCAAGCCCTGGCCGCGATGTCGGCTATGTGGATTATGCGTATGAGCTCGTATGCCTCCCGCCCCTGGTCCGCCACACGTTCCGGGTCATGATGCCACCGTATCGAGTTGACCAGTGACCCCGGCAGCATCCATTTCGCTGCCATCCATCCACCCATGCTCATGTGGTCGAACCCTATCAATTCTTCTTCGATCGCGATTAATGGTCTCCCGCTGACCTCCGCCTGGGTAACGAGCCCCCCATAGGTATCCGGTCTGAGCCTGAGGCACAGCGCCCGTCCTACATCATGTATGAGCCCGGCCGTGAAGGCCTCCTCGGGATCGATGTCGGAGATCTCCGAGCAGATCATGCGCGCCCAGGCGGCTGTCTTGAGGGCGTGCGTCCAGAGAATCCGGTATTCCGCATGACGTCCACCAAGTTCTTTCATGACATCCGCATAAGCGATGTTCACAACCTGGTTCTTGATCGCCCTGATCCCCAGAATGGTCGTTGCCAGGGGGATCGTCGAGACCATCCGGGGCAACCCGTAGTATGCTGAATTCACAAGCTTAAGTACCCTGCTTGCGAGCCCTGAATCGCTCGACAGAATCGTGGCTATCTCCTTCAGGGACGCTTCCTGACTTTCCAGAAGTGAGTTCACCTTATAGATTGCCTCCGGCAGCGACGGAACCGACGTCAGCTGACGGCCGTATACGTTCTCCACAACCGTATCGACGGCCTCATCCGACGGCTCTTGCCTATGTGGCAGGCGTACATGCCGGAGAGCCCCGCTGTGGTGTGCCCTGGAGAGCGCCTCAAGTACGTCCGGATCGAATCCTGAGGACAGATCGCCTTTCAGCCGGCACAGGGCTTCCTCGTGTGAACATACTTCCTCAACCCCGTAGTCGGTGGTCAAGGCATCGAAAACATCGGCAAGCGCGATCACCCTGGCCGAAGGGGGAATGCTCCTCCCCGTCAACCCGAAAGGATATCCCGATCCGTCCACCCGCTCATGGTGATATAGAACCCCCGGAACCACCTCTTTGAGGCCCTCACATGAGCTCATGATCTCTGCCCCAAGGACCGGATGCTGTCTCAGAAGCCGGCTCCCATCGTCACCAACCTCGCTCTCCCGCTGGAGCACACTGTCGGGGATTCCGATCTTGCCGACGTCATGGAGAAGGGCGGCTATCCTCACGCGGTCACGCAGATCCTGATATGCCGGATCACCATCATGCTCCAGCTCGTTCATTATCGCCATCGCATACATGGCAACCCGGTGTGAGTGCCCTCTCGCCCTCGGATTTCGGGCATCCAGTGCGCCGGATAGCGCACGAGCCAACGATCTTGTGGTTTCATCCCTGTCTTTGTTGTTTGTACGTTCAATGGGCTGACCCGCATTCACATCAGCTGCCCTCGTGTTCAATGTAGCACCTCGCTTGCCGTATCAACCTGCCCGCCACGATTTGCAATGTACACCTCTACCCGGCGGTTCTCTCGTCTTGACGCCTCGTCCTCATTCGGAACAATGGGTCTCTGATCGGCAACCCCATAGGCATACAGGGATTCCGGACTTACTCCTCGCGCCTCAAGATGATGAAGCACATTGACGGCCCTCATGATCGAAAGCTCCCAGTTTGATGGGAATTCCTTGTTCGATATTGGAAGATCGCACGTGTTTCCAATGATGGAAACTCTCCCTGGTCTGGCATTCACGACCTCAGCCAGAAGATCCATGAGAGAGAGGATTCCGGGCCTTAGCTCCGCCCGACCTTGCTCGAACATCAGTGAATCAGACAACTTGATCGCCAGACCATCATTACTCACCTCCACCTCGAAACCCGCCAGGTCCGGCGACTTCGCCTTCGCCATCATCTCCTCTACGACACGTTCGTAGGCTCCCTCGTCCTGTTCATCCGTGGTGGCCCTGGCCAGGACTTTCTCGGGCAAGAAGCCGGGCGATCCGTGCGCCATAATCTCGTCGCCGCCGGCATAGGGCAGAAACGAAAAGGCCCCCCTGACCGACCCTATGGCCTTTCTGAAGCGCGGCTCCTTGAAATTCGCAAGTGTCACCAGCAGTATCATGAACGTAAGGAGCAGGATCATAAGGGCCGAATACGATACCATGAAACTGTCGTCGGCCTCCTCAGGCTTATCCGGTCTTTTGGGCCAGGTCTCAGGGCTCAAACGGCAGGCCTCCCTCCAGGTCGAATCTGATCTCCACCCTTCTGTTTCTGGCCCGGCACAGCTCGTTCCGGTTGGGTATCAGAGGGTCGTACTGTCCTCGTGCCAGTGCGACGAACCTGGTATCGGGACTGGCATCGGCCATGATTACGCGTAAGACGTGTGTGGCCCTGCGCGCAGACAGTTCCCAGTTGGACTCGAAGTCCGCAGTCGATATGGGAAGATCGCAGGTGTGTCCCGTCACAATAATGGTGCCCGGTGCCTGGTATGTAGCCTTCGCGATGGCCCTGAGGAAGGGTCTCGCGGCAGGCTTGGTCTCCGCGCTCCCGACTTCGAACAGAACGGGCGTGGCAATCCTGAACAGATAGCCCGTCTCAGTCTCCTCGACCTCGATTCCCTCGGTTTCCGCCAGCTTCTCGCGGATTCTGGTAAACTCCTCAGCCGGTCTCTTGGGTGAGGACTCTTCGAACACAAAGGGCTCGCCGAAGAGCGGCACGACGCCGAGATGCCCGGGGAAGCCCCCGGAACCGCCCCCGGGGATCACGCGGTCACCTTTGGTACCGGGTATGACGCCCAACGCCCCCTTTATGGAGCCTGAAGTCGTCTCCCACTCGCCCGGGTTGAATGAGCAGAAGGAATAGACGAGTACGAAAAACGTGAAAAGCAGGGTGATCATATCACCGAAAGTGGTGAGCCAGCTGGCCCCTTCCTCCACTTCCCTCTTCTTTATCGTGACCGGCATCAGCTTGCTCCGGCTTTGATCGTCTCAAGATTCTCCCTCATCTTTGGGGCAAGGAACGATTTGAGCTTCCGGTCCACCACCCTTGGGCTGTCCCCCGACTGGATCGATCTGATGCCCTCGATCACGAGCTCCTTCACCATGATTTCATGCTCGGATATCGTCTCCAGTTTGCCTGCCAGCGGTATGCATACCAGGTTGGCGATCAGAGTGCCGTAGAAGGTCGTTATCAGTGCCACTGCCATGCCGGGGCCGATGGCCGATGGGTCCTCGATGGATCTCAACATCTGTATGAGCCCGATCAGGGTGCCGATCATGCCGAAGGCGGGCGCGAACTTGCCCATCGCCTTGAACATGCCCTGACCGCGTTTGTGCCTCTCGCTCACGAAGGTGAGCTCCATCCTGAGCATGGATGTCACCAGATCCGGATCGAGGCCGTCTATTGCCATCTCAAGGCCTCCCTTCATAAAGGGATCTTCGATGGCCGACGCATCCTTTTCCAGGGCCAGGAGCCCCTCACGCCGGGCTTTCTCGGCGAAGGTCACCAGTGCCTTTATCATCTGCTCGGGCGATTCCATCTTGTGAAGGAAGGCGTTCTTGATGACCTTGACCACTCTGAGCATATCACCGAGAGGGTAGTTTATGAGCGTTGCGGCAAGCGTACCCCCGGCCGTGATCATAAGCGCCGGCATGTTGATGAACACTCCTACACCACCACCCTGGAAGATGGCCAGGAAGAGCAATCCGCCGCCCACTACTATTCCGACGATCGTTGTTACGTCCACTGGAGTTCCTCGCTATCCTGGATAATAGATCCGGAGACCTTGGCGGCGAATTCGGTGAACTTCCGAACAACATCTTCCCGCGACTCCCGCACTATGATCTTTCTGCCGTTGGCAAGCCTGATCACGGTATCGGGCTTGCTCTCCACGGTCTCGATCAGGTTCGGATTGACATAGACTTCATCGCCATTGAATTGAGTCAGCAGTATCAAGATCGTCCAGCCTTCCCCGGGTATCTGAAATCGCGCAAACTATAATCCGAATAGATCGAGCATCTTGCCCGCAATGCGTCCGAGTACTTCCTCGCTATCGTAGAAACCGCTTGTTATTCTCTCTTGTAACTGCGTGCGGACCCGGTTCACAGTCGCGCCCATCTCGCTATAGGCGCCGCCGGGACCCGGCTTACCGGTGTTGGATTGCGTGGCCGCATTGGCCCGGCCTGATATCTCCACAACATCATTCGGCTGAGTATCTCGCCGGGCCTTGGCGGGCCCCCGGTCCGGGTCGCCGGTCTTGCTTCCAACCGGAGGTATGGCGTTGTGGTCCCCGTTAATGATCAATTGCACAGGCCTCCTTGGTTTTCACGTTCTCACAGTCCTACCAGACTTGAGAACATGTCGGTCAGCGAACTGGTCTGCTCCAGGCTGTAAAGGACCTCCTGAAGCGCCGCGTATTGCGCCCGCAGGGTCTTCTCCCTTATCTCCAGGTGCTTCTCCTGCCTTTCTATGCTCTTGTCTATGAGATCCAGGCGTGCACTGACGCCGTCCTCGCTGCTGGAGATCGTGCCACCTGCGTCCGTGTAGCCCGAAATCAGACCCGCCAGCGATGCAGCGATCCCGCCCTCCCCGGCAAACAGGCTCTCCAGCGCTTGGGGGTTCGAGGCTATTACCTCGGCCAAAAGGCTGGAATCCGTGACGGAGAAACTGCCGCTGCGGTCGGAGGTGATCCCGATCTGGCTCAGGGCACTATAGCCCGCCGAGCCTCCACTCACATAGTTGCCCATACTGCCACGCATGCCGATCCTTAGCGACACATAGGGGAACTCTCCGGCAAGGACGCCTCTCTCATAGGTAACACCATCGACCCGGGTCTTCTCTCTGAGATAGGTGAACACTTCGTTGTACGCGTCCAGGAACTCTTCCACGTCGGACATGATGCCCTCGGTATCCACGGCAACCGATAGTGTCACCGGAGCATCGCCCAGGTCCTGCTCCGCGAGCAGCGTAAACGTCAGTCCGCCAATCACGTTCTCGACCACGTTGTCGCTGCTTATCACATTGATGCCATCGATGGTGATCTTGGCATCGAGCTCGTTGCCCCCAAGGTCCGCATAGATATATCCCCCGACGGCATCAGTGGCTTCGGTGGCATTGGTGACACCGAGCGCCGTGAGAAGCCCGTCGGTGTCGGTAAAGGTCATGCTGCCCGCCGTCCCGGTGGAAGCGCTTCTGATGGATATCTTCCCCGTAGCCGGTGTGTCCATTACATATGAGGCCATGACCTCGCCGTCGGTAGCGTCGTTTATGGCCGACGCTATGCGGTCCAGAACCGTCGCGTCGGTTTCGCCGTCCGAAATATCCACACTTATGTCGTAGGTTTCGCCACCGACTGTGATCGAGAACGACTTGGTCCCCGCCTGCGACTGGCTTAAGACGGTCCCGGCCTGGTCATATCTGCCCGATACGACCGCATGAGCTCTTGCAACCTGTGTCACGAAGACCGTGTGAGACCCCACCTGCGCATCCCCCGTCGCCGTGGCTGTAATCAGGTCTTCGGCAGATAATGTGACCGACTTCGATCTGAAAGGTGACGACGTACCTGAAGCCGACATCCGGTCCAGCGCATCCTCGAGCGCGGACAGTTTCTCGGCCAGGTCCGTGAAGACTGCGCTCTTCACCTCGAGCTCCGATCTCTGGGACTCGAGGTTGGTTATAGGCTGCCTCAGGTAGGCAAGCGACTGGGTGAGATAATCGTTGAGGCTTATCGACGAGATGTCAAGACTCGACATTCTGCGGCTCCTTGTCTTTCAGGGTGTTTTCTTCCTGGTTTGCCATCCTGCCGATGGCGGCAGCCCACATTTGTCTCATCTCAGTCAGGATCTTCGAGGCCTGTTCGTATTCGCTCTTCTTCACCATGTCGAGACAATACTCGTAGAGGCTGAAGAGCCTGCCTGAGACCTCCTGGTAATCAAGATCCAGGGAGCCCATGAGTTCCACCAGACCTTTGCTGGCCCCCCGCATGTCCTCGTTCTTGAGGCACCGGATTACGTGGTCATAAAGCAAGAGAACCAGCTGTCCGGGAGAGGCTCCCAACACCTGGTTCGTCCTGTAAGTATCGATTCCGTTCTGGTTCACCCCGCGCTCCCTTCTGTTTTGTACACAAACCCTTATGGGTCACGGCGCCGGACGATCTACGTTCCTTAAGCGGGGTTGGCGCCCCTACAGAGTAGGGGCACCAACCACCAGAGGCACCAGACCAATCGAGACCAGCAGTACTTAACCGGTGATCAGTTGCAGTATGCTCTGAGGAGCAAGGTTGGCCTGAGCAAGCATGGCCGTAGCCGTCTGCTGCAGGACCAGGTACTTTGTGGCCTCGAGCTGTTCGCTCGCCATGTCCGCATTGAAAATACGGCTATAGGATGCGGTCACGTTGGTGATGGCGACAGAGATATTGGCCTCTTTGATCGACATCCGTGAAGACACCGAACCTATCGACTGAAGGCTCGTGTTTATGGTGTCGATGGCCGTATTGACATTGCTCAGCGAAGTCGATGCCGCCGCACTGGTAGTCACGTCCAGATTCGCATCCGCAACACTGAGAGAAGCAGCCTGATGATTCTGGCTTATTGAGAAACTCAGCGTATCGGTAGTCTGCTCGCCGACCTGGAACTGCTTGCCGGTGTATGTGGAATCCAGAAGCGTAACGCCGCCCCATGTGGTGGAGGCTACGATCTGGTCGATCTCGGCGGCCAGGTCATCCAGCTGGCTCTCGACGGCAGCTCTTTCGGAGGTACCGATGGTATCGTTGGCGGCCTGAAGGATCTTCTCCTTCATGGTGATCAGAATCTCACTGATGTTCTCGATACCGCCCTCGGCAACCGCCATAAGATTCTGAACGTCGCCGATATTGTCGCGGGCGACGGCAAGGCCTCTCGCCCTGGAATCCAGCTTCTTTGCGAAGGTCATACCCGCCGGATCATCGCCGGCCGAGTTGATCTTCTTGCCCGTCGCCAGCCTGAGCTGATGCAGGGCGAGTTTCTGATTGACGTCGCGGAGCGCGTTAAGAGCGTTCAACGCACCAATGTTTGCGTTAATACGACTGAGGTCGGCATTCGCCATTTCAACAACCCCCTTTTGATCGTCTTGACCTCGGGGCTTCCTTGCCTGCTTGGGATCCGGCCTTCATGACCGGCACCAAGGTTCTACTTCCTGAAGATGGACGGAATACGCACCAGGTAGGTGCAGGCAAGTAAAGAACCCACCTCCTTTCGATCCACGGTTCTTTGCACATAGGATGATCCCTTATACGGCCTTTAATCCAACTCCCGTATGACCTATCGCAAGGTTTGCGAATTACTTTAGCCGCAAAACCAGCCTGCCCCAAACCCTCCTCTTGCAGAGACTTGCATCTACTTAGAGACCGTTGTGTTTCGTAGCGCTCCCACTACACAGGTGAATGGCGAGGCGGGGGACAAGCATAGCGCGGCAGACGGACCGTTTTCACCGGCCCGACCATCCGGCAAGGGTTGCTTCCGCAAGATTGGTCTTGCCCAGGGCATGATACAGTCCGGCGAGCTTCTTCCGCGAGTCGGCATCGCCGGGATCGACGTCCAGCGTCCGGCGATAGGCATCTATCGCACCCTCGAAATCCTTCTGCTTTATCTTGAGGACCCCGAGACACCTCAGAAGATCGGCCCCTTCCATTCCGTTCTCTATCGCGCTGTCCAGCGTCCGGATCGCTTTGTCGTTGGAACCACAGGCCACATATGCCCGGGCCAGCTCGAAGTAAAGCCTCTCTCCGCCGGGATAGGCGTCAACCGCCTTCTCGAAGTGGGCCGCCGCCCGGCCGAACCTGAGCTCCTCAAAAGCTATCCTTCCCAGGAGCATGTGGGCATCACCCTTAGACCCATCCAGGCTCAGTGCATCCTCGAGAGCCTTCCTTGCCTCGTCGAGCCGGCCCAGCGCAAGCCGGCACCTGGCGAGCATGACCAGGGCATTGGGAATGTCGGGGTCATGCCCGAGGGTTATCCGCTTAACCCGTCCTATCTCACGGCATATGGAGATATAGGAGATCACCTCCTGTTCCGCCCGCTTGAACTTCCCCATGCCATAGTGGGCCGATGCCAAAACCAGGTGGACCGTGAGCAACCCGGGATCGACCTCGCGGGCTTGCCTTAGCGAGACGATCGCCTTTTCGTAGTCCTTGAGCTTCACAAGTGCCGTGCCCTTGTTCTGGAGCAGGGCACCGCGGACTATGCCGTCGAGGCCACCCGCCGCGAGCGCTCTGTCATAAAATTCCACTGCCTCCTCGAAGTGCTCGAGCATTGAGAAGGCTTCGCCCAGGTGGAAGAGGGCTAGCGCGTCATCGGCATGCTCCTCCACATCCTTCAGGAGCAGGTCGGCGTTTCTACGGGCCTTCGCCTTAAGGTCTGAGTCCGAGAGGGCATAGCCCGTATGCTTGATCAGTATGTCGGAGACTTCAATCGACACACCAAGGCCTTCGAGTGATGGAGCGACCTGTTCATGGACCTTCCCCTCGAACCGGACCCCTTCCAGGTTACGGAAAAGCCTGGGGAAGAAATTGACGAACACCTTGCCTGCCGTAGAATCGACCCGGCTTTCGATTCGTACCATATAGGCGCCGGCCCCCTCCGACAGGGCTTCAATCACCTTGGATTCGCTTTCCGGTGCAACCCACTCGTCGGCATCCAGACACAGGATCCAATCACATCGGGCCTCTGCGAGTGACCTGTTCCGTGCATCGGCGAAGTCGTCTTTCCAGGCATACTCGACCACTTCCGCCCCGAGGGAGCGCGCCGCCTCAATCGTGTCGTCCGTGGAACCCGTATCAACGACTATCACCTGGTCGGCTATCCTCCTGACACTGTCTATGGCGGTAGGAAGCCTCTTACCCTCGTTCCGAGCGATCATACACACGGCAAGCGTCGGCTTATCCCTCATCGATTTGGCTCCTTCCTGCTTGGTTCGTGGTCGACATCGCCGATTGGACCGCAAGGAGGCCTCGCCGGGCAGCTTCGTCTTCAGGGAAGATCCGGAGCGCCATTTCAAACAGGTGCCCGGCGGATTCCAGATCTCCGAGGTTGGCGAAGACCTCCCCTACGGATGCATAGACTCCTGGCCGCTCTCCATGTTCTTGAATCAGTGAAGCATATATCTCGATGGCCTCGTCCGAGTCGCCCCGGCAGAGCAGCAGATCCGCCAGGTTCTTCCTGGCTTCCCAGTTGCCCGCATCGGCCCCGATCGCGTCCCGGAACCTGCGTTCGCCTTCGGCCTGGTCTCCCATCTCGAAGTGGAGGCATCCAAGATTGTTTACGGCCCGCGAATCGGACGGCTTGAGATCAAGCACCCTCTCGAAATCGGCGATCGCCTGTCGCTTCTTGCCCATGAGCGAAAACACGAGACCTCTCTCGTAGAGGGCTTCCGTATAGTCGTCTTTGGCGGCCAGAGCCTGGTCAAGGGCCCCCAGCGACTGCACTGACTTCTCCTCGCCCAAGCACTTCCTGGCTGCGAGGAGCTGGAGGACGGCCTCCATCTCCTTCGCGGCTTCCTCGGTCGCGAAGTCGGCGGCATGGACGTAGGTCTCCTTCGCACAGACGATGCGCAGCCCGGCGTCCGCCAGCTTCCGTTGGAGATCGAGGAGGATTCCCGGTGTGTTGAATTCATCGCTCAGACCGTACTTGAGAAGGACGTCCTTGCTTATGGCCATGGCGGCCGGGAAGCCCATCTCTATACTCTGTATCCGGCCTTGCCATGCCTTCGCATGCTTGGCGGCAAACCTGACAAATGGCTTGCCGAGCTTGCGATAGCCCGGCTCTACAAGGTCCTCGCCAAGACCCTTGTTGGACGCAGCCAGAACACAGCCCACGCCGTCAGCCGTCAGGGCCGCCTCAAGCACGGAAGTCCAGCCGGGGGGCGCGACGGTCCCGGGTGCCAGGAAGAAGGCCGTGTTCGCGTCCAGACCCCGCACCCTGTTGACGAGGTGACCTGCCAAAGTCTCATCCGCAGAAATCTGAATGTCAGCCAGGCTGATGATGGGCCCGCCTTCGGGGTGGTCGGCGCACTCGTTCTGTCTTGCATCCATGCAGGTCAGGTGGCTTCTCTCGGGCCCGGTCTCGGCCATGTCCCCGGCGTCGCAGCGGCAGAACTCACGGGCCAGCGGCGCCCACTTGGCCTCGTATCGTCTGCGGTTCTCCTCCATCAGGCGGCCATAGTCAAGCTTGAGCACCTGGAAGGTCTTACTGCCGGCATGGTGGATGAACACATCCCTGGCAAAAGCCACCTTGTAGCCGGCGAGCCTCGCCCTCAGACAGATGTCGTCATCCTCGAAGTTGCCCAGACCGAACCGGGTGTCGAAGAGCCCCACATCTCTGAGCATCTTACGTCTTAACACGACACAGACGGCGACCACCTTGCCTGTTTCCTTCCTGCGGTGACGGTTCTTCCGGTAGATCTCTTCGCTGAAATCGTAGAGTTGCCTTTCAGTCTCATAGGTAGCCGGGATCTGCTGTTCGCTCCCCGCATAGTTGGTCGTGACCCCGAGGATGCCCATGTCCGGATCATCACCCATGTGCCACATCAGCCGCTCAAGCCAGCCAGGAGTGACTATGGTGTCGTTGTTGAGGATCACTACGAAATCGCCGTGGGTATGCATTATCCCCTGGTTGCATGCATATGCGAAGCCACGGTTGGTTTCATTCCTAATCACTTCGAGGTTGTTCTGATCGGCTTCATAGGCGACATCCTCGGTGGATGCGTTATCCACTATGACGACCTGGTGTGGAATCCCGGTACTTTTCCTCACACTGGTCCAGCAGGTTCTGGTCAGGTCCAGGTTGTTAAAGACGGGAATCACTATGCCCACGTCGGGCACGATCTCAGGTGGTGCCGTGGTCCGCTTGAAGCCGCGGCCCGGCGACCCGGCGCGCTTGCCTGCCGTACCAGCTCCCCGGTCGGGCTTCTCCCGTGTTTTTCTCCCGTCGCGAATGAAGTCTATTATCTCCAGCCAGTGTTTCTCGACCGCCCGGACGCTATAGCTCTCATCGGCCAGGCGCTTCCCCTCGCTGGAAAGCGTGTCCCAGAGAGCGTCATCCGTGTATGCCTCGACGACACACCTGGCGAAATCCTCAGGCGTGTCGCCTATCATGGCGTTCTTGCGGTGGAGGAGGTTCATCCCCTCCGCACCTATCGAGGTGGTCACGATCGGGATGCCGGCGGCAAGCGCCTCTCCGATCTTGCCCTTCAAGCCTGCGCCGTAACGAAGCGGCACCACGAACACCCGTGATTCAAGCAGGTAGGGCGTCACCTCGGGCACGAAGCCGGTCACGATGATATCGTCACATGCAAGGGCCTCGACCGGCGGTGTCGGGGAATTGCCTACCACATAGAGCCTGATCCCGGGAATCGCATCTCTTATCAGGGGGAAGATTTCGCGCGCGAAGTGAAGCACGGCGTCCTCATTCGGATCGTGTTTGTAGTTACCCACAAAAACCAGGTCGCGGCCGCGTCCCTCCCGGCATTCACCGGTGAGAGGGTGTATGTCCGTAGAAATACCTACGCTCAGACCCGGGAGCTCCTGCAAGAGCCGTAGCCTGTCCTCTTCGGTCACCGTAAGCACCATATCGGTCTTGCCGTACATGGCGATCTCCCGGCGTTTCACCTCGAGCGCTTCCCAGATATCACCGGCCTCACCGGTCAAGTCCGCCTTGCGCCGCTGGCGTATCCAGCAAAGATCGTAAGAATCCACGATCAGCACACTTCGGGGCGAGTGCTCGCGAATGTCGCGGTAGTACTGGTGCGCCATATGATAGAACCCGACGATTACGGCTTTGAAGTCGTTGGACTTTAGCAGCAAGGGAAAGTCGATCCGGAGCGGGCCCTTCTCAGAGCAGCCCATGGGCTCGAGGCGTGATTGGTCGGTATGAAAAACGGTGATGCCCATCTTCTCCAGGTCGTTTATATACTTGAGCTGGCCCGCGCCGTTTCGCGCCAGAAAGGTGACATCGAAGTGCCGGGTAAGGATCTTCAGCGTATGGAACCACCTCTTCTCGCCGGCTGCACGGTCATACATGGGGAGGAAGGGCAGCACCACGAGGATCTGTTCTTTCCCGTACCGGGGCCTTACCTCAAAGACATTGCTGCGGTGGGACATGAGCTCCTCGCCCCACCGGGCCATGAACTTAGGTTTGTTGCGTTGCTGGAGGCTCTCGGAAAGTGACTTCCGGCCGGGCAAACCGGCGGTCGCGCCCTCCAGGTGCATTACCTTGGAATCGGGCTCATAAACCACGCGCCAGCCGGCTTTTCTGGCCCTGAAGCATAGATCGGTGTCTTCCCAGTAGGCGGGGCTGAAGATCTCATCAAGATACCCTACCTTGTCCAGCACGACCCGTTTTACGAAAAGACATGCTCCCGAGCAGTAGTCGACATCACGACATACATTATATATATGCCGCTCGGGATCATCGTTCTTCCCGATGTTTCTGCCCGAACCATCCTTGAATATCTCGCCGCCGGCTTCCTGGAGCTTGCCGCCGGGATAGACGAGCTTCGCCCCCACGATGCCTATGCTCGAGTCGCTGTAGGCACATCCTTCCAGGGCCTTCAGCCAACCCTTCTCCACCAGCGTGTCGTTATTGAGCAGAACGATGTCCCGGTCCGGGTAGCGATCCATGACCAGGTTGTTGCCGCCTATGAAACCGACGTTTTTGGGTAGATGTACCGCATCTATCTTATCCTCCAGACTGTCAAGATACTCCCTGGTTCCGTCGGCCGAGGCCTGATTGACGACGCAGACCTCATAGGGCGCGGTCGTATTCTCGAAGATGCTCTCGAGACACTGCTTGGTGAGCGCAAGATTGTTGAGTGCAAGTATCGATATGACCGTCGGCTGCTTCATTTTGCCACCTTGCTCCTGCCGGCCGGTCGCCGGGCCGCCAGCGATTCCCTCAAATGTCTGTTCTCCTCGGCGAATCTCTCCACCAGAGCGCCGGATCGGCGGAGCTCGCCGTTCAGGCGCTCGGCCCACCGGCCGCGTTCATTGAATTCGTTTCGCACTTCTGCGAGCTCGCGTTGGAGGCTGCGTATCGTTTCGTCCCTCGAGCCGATCTCCCGGTCCAGCCCCCTTGCCCACTCGCCTCTCCGGTCGAATTCGCGCTCCAGTCGCATGGCGGCAGCTTTCAGGCTCTCGTATCTGAGGGCCCTACCGTAGAAGGCCAAGGGATTGAGCTTGCGGATGACGTCATCGAGAATATCGTTCTTGGCGCAGAGACCTATGAAGTACGGCGGTTCCCCGCACGCAGCGCAATTCGAATGGGCCTCGCCGGCCGTCGCGCACCTGCAGGCGGGGTCCGAAGCAGCCCCGTCGGTCATGGGGATGGCAGTTCCGCCCCCGGCAATCCGCAGGCTTGCCGCCCTCACCACATCACGACCCTCCAGGACCGGGTGGGGCCTCAGGGCCATGCCCTCGACCCAGTGTTGGCCCAGAACCCGCACCGAAGGGAATACACTCCCAAGAAGATCTTTGAATTCCTCACGATAGTATTCCCTCACGTGAAAGGGGTTCTTTCCAGCTTCGCCGCCTGCCACATAGGTCGCCTTGTTGGGCGTGGAGACGACGAAGACACCCGACTCATCCAGCACCTCATGAACACCCTGGAGCACAACCTGAGCATCTTCCACGTGCTCTATGAGCTCGAAACAGGTTGCAAGATGGAACCCGCTCCTCAGCCTGAGCCGTGAGGCATCCATCACCGCAAAACACAGGCGGGGATGGCGATAATTGCTCCGGGAGTAGGCCACGGCCTCGGGGGAGATGTCGATCCCCAGCGCGAGACCTGCACCCACCGTGGCCAGATGATACGTGCCGTAACCGCAACCGCTGCCGACATCAAGCACCCACCGCCCGCCGGCCAGGCCTTCCGCAAACCGATAGCGGCTCATATGCTCGACATAAATCTCTTCCTGCCCTGCCGCTCCGGGTACGTAGCGCTCTCCGGTAAACTCCATTGGGCTCCTTCCATCCCGGGCTGTCACGAGCTGCCCGGCGTCCTAATATGGATAGGTTGGCGAGGCACAAAAGGGGAGTCGGATCGGCCGGATCATAGCTCACCAATCCGCAATTGGCTCGCCAACCATACATGCTTCCCCATCACTCCGGACATCGCCCACTTCGGCGATCCGGTCCACACTTCGTCCGGAGGCCGCAATCTTCATCTCGTCCAAGAGATGCTCGTATACCTCATCCGCGCTTATGACATCCATGCAGTTGGGTTCCCTGTCACAGTCGGTGCTATAGCAGCAGACGCAGTCGATATCCGGGACCACCTTGATGCCCAGTCCATACATATCGATTTCGGCCGCAGATGTGGGACCGAACAGCGCCACCACACGTTTCTTGAGGCCCAGTGCCGCATGGAGCGCGAGCGTGTCGCCTGTTACCACTGCGTCGCACAGATCGACCGTGCGTACGAAGCGCCTTATACTGCGCGAGACAGGGTTTCTCACCCTCCGGTCGAACTTCGACTTCATGAAGGCGTTTCTCCCACCCTCGAGCTCCCCACCCAACAAGACCACCTGGGCATCGGACCCATCGAGGATCATCTCTATGAGTTCAATAAACCCTTCGGTCCTCCACTTCTTGAGCTTCCACCGCTTGCCGGCTCCGGTATTGAGCCCAACGACCGGTCGTGTGACATCTATCCCGATCTCCCGGGCGAGATCCTCTCTTGCTCCGGCCTCGTCCTGGGTCAGATTCAGCACGATGTGCTGACCTTTGGGGGCCAGCGCACAGATCTCGTGAAGTATTTGCTGATACGTCTTGGTGTTACTCCGCTTCGCCGCGTCACAACCACCCATCTCCAACCAACGGTCCGCGGCCCTGTTCAGGGCCACGACGATACCTTCGGGACCTGCCCGGTAGCCGAAAGCCGTGTGCCCCCGCGAGATGGCGGCAAGTTCGCATGGACGTGCCGCGGCATCGGGGTTTATCACCACATCGAAGGTCCTGCTTAAGAGCGTCGGGAGGTAGTCATCAGAAGCGGATATGACCTTGTCCACCAGGCGGTTGCCGGCAAAGAGGTCCCGCGCGGCGCCTGAGGTGATCCAGGTAATGTGACAAGGGTCGTATTGTCGGTGGAGCGCCGGGAGAACCGACGTTGTCCGAAGTACGTCGCCCAAGGCTTCGAGCTTTATTATGAGGATCGTCGTGCCCCGGGGGGCGTAATGGCTACAGGTTTCGCAGGTCGCAAGATCCTGCTTGTGGAAGCCGCACGGCCTATCGCCCGGGAAGTGCCTGCAGTCGCGCCTAAGCATCGGGCCCCCCTCTTGCTTTCCGGATACCCTCGCCGTGGTGCAGTCCGCCCGCCTCCCCCATTGGGCATTCGGCCTTTCCACATTCCAATCGGTTCACGTTGGCTATGCCATCCAGGCAGCCGAGGTCTTTGGCTACCGCGAGGCATGACTTGGCCGCCCTCAGGTTTTCCGCTTCTATGCTCGTGGCGGTCTCGCTGCGTTTGACTCTGATATCGGTGGGGGCCTCTATTCCTATCTTGACATGACCTCCGCTTATCTCCTTGAGCACAATGCGTACATTGTCCCCTACGTCTATTCCCTCTCCCATCTTGCGCTTGAGGATAAGCATCACTCACCCCCGCCGTCGCGCATGCCGGCGCCACACACACCCACGGCCCGGCCACCCACCGGTGTGCCCGCATCGCTGCCTGCGAAGGCACTCCCGCCGCTTCCCCCCGGGGCGAGGCCCTCCCCAGCCCCCCCAACCGTTTCGAGGATGCGTTGGTGGGGAGAGTAGCGTTCGTCGTTAAGGACCACCTGACGGGCGATCTTCTTATCCACGTTTATGAGCACAGGGCCTCTCAAGTTGGCCGTCATGTCCTCCGGATTCTCCGGTATCACAACGACCGAGAAGACGGCGAGGTTGCCGAGCTCCACGGCTTCGAGCGCATCAAGGTCATCACGCGAGAGCAGCACTTCATAGTCGGGGAAGAAGGTGAAGGGATCGACCATCACAAATGCGAGATTGGGCTCGTCCACGGCCTGGTACCAGAGGAAAGGCGATCCCTGGTTGTGCTGGATAAGCACAAACTGCTTGAACTCGGCGAAGCCCAACATCCCCTCAGGCATGTTCACAACCGACTGATCTTCGACCTCGATCCCGCCGAAGCGCGATGTATTGATTTTCATGGTCCAGGCTCCTTTCCTGCAGCCGTCCGGCCGACCGGCTCAGGTTATGAAGTTGATTAAACTCGTATTCATGATCTTGGAGGCCGCTGCAAGGGCGGATTCATAGGCCATCTGCTCGGTCTCAAACCGCACCATGACCTCGGCCATGTCGGCATCTTCATAGCCTGATATCAGGGCTTCCAGGTTCACCATCTCGCTCTCCAACCTGGACTCGGCCAGCTGGAAGGCGTTCTGCTTCATGCCGTGATCGCTCAAAACCGACGTCACATGATCGAGCGCCGCTTCTATATCATCCAGCGATTCGTTCACGCCCGTGCTGTCATTTCGCTGGAGATCGTTCTTGACTCGTATCAGGAGATCGAAGACGTCCACGCGCGAGGAGAATATCTCCTCGCCGCCCGTGTTTATCTTCTCCTGCAGTCCCGGCGCGATTTCCCTTACGAGGTTTCCGGCCGTGGTGGGAACATCGAGCGTGACGCTCGCGATACCCTCGGTCTCATATGAAACAAAGTAAGTGTCTCCGGCCCCCATTGTTCCACCCTCGAGCCTTCTTATCCGGCCTGCGGTGACGTCGATCTCGTAATCCACCCCCTCCGTGTATACCTCACCACTTCCCCCCGTCACCGTGACCGTGCCTCCCGTGATGCCGGCATGATCGAGGTCGACAAACTCGAGATCCGGAAAGCCCACCGTCTCGCCTGTAACCGCGTGACTCGTGCTGTAAGGAGGCGTCGTCGTATAGGTGCCCGCGAAGACATACTTGCCGGCGTACCTGGTATTGGCGAGATCCACCAGGCGTTCTATCAAGTCTTCCACCTGGCCGGCCAAGACCTGCCTTTGGCCGGCACTCTTGGTGTCGCTTGCCCCTTCAACCGCAATCTCCTTGAGCTCCGTTATTACCGTTACCATGGCGTCCACTTCGGGCTCCGTGTTCTCGAGCCACGAGAGCGCGTCCTCGATGTTCCGCAAGTACTGCTCGTTGTCACTGAGGACGGCCCTGGTGCGGATGGCCTTGGAAAGACTCAAGGGGTCATCCGAGGGCTTGAGAATGCTCTTGCCCGTGGCCAGCTGGGTTTGAGCAAACTGAAGCCGCTCCATGGCCGAGTTGCTATTGTTGAGTATCTTCTGTCTTATCATATTGCCTGTAACGCGCATCACACCCCCCCGGCTAGAACGTCGCCAATATGGTTTGCATCAGGTCATCTATGACGGTCACGAGTTTGGCCGCCGCCTGGTAGGCATGCTGCGAGGCGACCAGATTGGTCATCTCCTCGTCGATGCTCACCCCCCTGACGCTCTCACGTCTCGAGTCGATTTCAGTAAGAAGCAGGTTCTGCGTCTCCTTTTGCTCGACTGCTCTTTCGGCCTCGATCCCCAGGTCCGCTATCAGCGAAGCGTAGTAGTCCTCGGCCGAGGCCCCTTCGGCCCCGAAGATGCCCGCAAGTCTGAGATCGGAGATCGCGAGCGCGATGGCGCCGCTGCCCGGCGTGCCGTCTCCTGAGGCTGAAACCAGGCTGGAATCGGCCCGCACCGCATCAGAGACCCGGATCGTTGCTGCCGTAAGCCCGTCCGGATCGAAGAAATCGCCCCCCGCCGCACCTGTGAGGTCGAATCCCGTCCTGTGGACCCGGTTTACCTCTTCCACGACGGTCTTGGCTATCTCGTCCAATCTCGAAAGATACTCCGGCACGGTCACATCCCGGCTCTGGAGCAACCCTCCCAGCCGGCCTCCCGTTATCTTTATGGCGCGGTCGCCGGCCCCCAGAGTCACATCCGTGATCACAATATTGTTGTCGCCGCGTGCCGACGTCCCCAGCAGGACCGCGGTCTTCCGCTCAACCAGACTGTCGCTCCCGATCTTCACCGAGGCCGCCCCATCATTGGTCTCAAAAACCTGAATCTCCGCAAGACCCGAGAGTTCATCTATCAGCAGATCGCGCTTGTCCCTGAGATCGCCGGCCTCGTTACCCGAGACCTCCGCTTCCACGATGCTGCCGTTCAGGGCGGCAATCCTTTCCGCCAACGAATTGATGTCACCCACGATACCTGCTATCTCCCCGTCGATGTTTTCCCTCATGCGGGTAAGCTGTGAGCTTGTGTGGGCGAGCGAGGTTGAGAGTGATGTCGCCTTGGATACCACATACGACCTCGACGCCGCGCTCTCGGGCTGGTTGGCAAGTTCCTGCCAGGCATCCCAGAAATCCCTCAGGACATCACCCAGACCCGTATCCGAGGGTTCGCTGAAGGCCATTTCGACCTCGGAGAGACACTGTTCCAGGCTCTCATACTCTGCGTAGGCCGTATTCTCTCTCCTGTATGCCGCATCTAGATAGATGTCGCGCATCCGCTCAATGGTCCGCGTGTCCACACCCAGACCTATTCTTCCCAGGGGTAGGTCCACGGCCTCGGCCTCGCCGAAGACAGGACGCTTTCTCGAGAAACCCGGCGTATCGACGTTGGCTATGTTGTTGCCGTAAACACTCAGGGCAAGCTGGTAGGACGAGAGGGCCTTCCTGGCGATCTCGAGTCCCGCTGTGAGTCCGATCATGCTTGACTCCTTCCGCCGGTCTCCGCCGGTTTCATATCTTCCTGTCCACGGCCAGCCGGCCGGTCGGGCAGGTCACACCACCATCTGCCGTATATACGGTCGATGAAGTATCTTCCCCGGCGATCATTCTCAGCGTCTTACCGATATAGGAAAGCGACTGGCCTATGAGCATGCTGTTGTGCTTGTTTAACGTGCCTATGGCTTCAAGCACATCTCTGAGCGCGGAGCGCACCTCGCGGAGGCGCTCTCCATGCTGAGGCGCTGCTTCGATCAGATGACTCAAGGTCACATCCTGCTTGCCATCGCCTGACAGAATCACGCCGAGGAGTGATCCACGCTCGCGTTCAAGGTCTGAGATCTCGCCTAGGGTCGCTATCTGGCCTTCAACCGACTGCCTTATCTCCTCGACATTACCCTGCACCAGCGCGTTCTGCTGCGCGGCCAGAGTCGCGTGGAGATGCTGTAGGAGCCCCGTCTCCTTACCCAGGATCGCGATGAGTCTCTCGAGGGCTTCTTCCTCCATGCGTTCCCTTTCAGGGCCCTTAGAGGACCCGGTGTTACTCCGCCTGTGGTGTTCTTAAGGTCTCCAGTTTCCCAATGACACTCTTTACGTAGTTCTGCGTCTCCTCAAAGGGCGGGATACCGCCATACTTCTCCACGGCCCCGGGACCGGCGTTGTATGAGGCAAGCGCCAGCTCGAGGTTCCCCTTACAGGTCTTCAGCATGTTGGCCAGGAAACGCGTCCCGCCGAATATGTTCTGCACCGGATCGAAGGGATTGCTGACCCCCAGGTCGCGGGCCGTCGGGTCGGTGAGCTGCATCAGCCCCTTGGCCCCCTTGTGAGAAACCGCCTCGGGGTCGCCGCCCGATTCCTGGATGATCACGGCGCGAATGAGGTCGGCACTCACGCCGAAGACCTGAGATGCCGCTCTTATCGTGGAATCGTAGATCTTCAGGATGCCGCTCAGGCCGGTTCTCCCGGTTTCGGCCGCCTCGGAGGCTGCGGCCTCATGCTGGGCCCCCCCGGACGAAGCCGCTCCCGCCGGAGTCACGCGCCGCTCCTCCATCCGGACCGGCGAGACCTGAACCTCCTTGCCCGGCCGCAGCTCTTCGCTTTCCGACTCTATCCCCAAGGCCTTTTGGAGCATGTCGGCAAGCCCGATGCCGCCCGACTTGGCGAGCGCAAGGCTAAGCTGCTCATCCATCATGGACTTGAAGATGTCGCCCCCAAACCCGGAGTCCTCCCCATCCTCGTCCTGGAAGGCTTTCCTCATCGTGGAGAGCATCCGATATAGCAGGATGGATTCGAACTCACTGCAGGCCTTCCGTGCCTTCGCCGTGTCCGCCGCCTCCTTGGACGGGCAGGCGGAGTTGTCAGCGGGCTTGCCTGCCAACCTGGAAACGATGTTGTCCAGTCCCTGGATCTCCATGTCGTCTCTACGCCACTCCTCTTAGATTATCTTTATCTGCGCCCTCAGGGCCCCCGCTTCCTTGAGGGCCTGGAATATGGCGATTATGTCCCTCGGGTTTACACCAAGGGCATTCAAGGCCCGGGCCACCTCTGCCACACTGGGGGACTCTTCAAATGCCACAAGCCGGCTCTGCTCAACCTCTGCCTGGACGTTGGAGTCCTCGGTGACCACCGTCTGGCCCGCCCCCTTGGCCGAGAAAGCCGGTGGCTGGGATATCACAGGCCATGACCTTATCTCGATGCTCAGACCCCCGTGGGCAATAGCAACGGCACCAATCGTCACATTCTCGCCCGCGACGATGGTGCCGGTTTTCTCGTTTATCACCACTATGGCGGCCACATCCGGATGCACCCGCGTGGTCTCCACCTTTGCGATGAAGTCCACCACTCGACCGCCCTGACGTACCTCTTCAGGCAGCGTGACCCTGACCATTGCCGGATCCAGCGCTACGGCGTCTATGTCGCCGAAGGCCGCCGTTATGGCTTCACTTATTCTCGAGGCCGTCGTGTAATCCGGATGGAAGAGCATGATATCTACATAGTCGCTCTCGAACCCGCCGACCCCCGCCTCGGCATCCACCACGGCACCGGACGGGATCCGCCCCACCAAGGTGTAATTCTTGCTTACCTGGTCGCCCCCGGCACCGGTCGCCTTGAATCCCCCCACAGAGACCGGGCCCTGGGCAGTGGCATAAAACTCGTTGTCGGTACCCTTCAGGGGTGAAAGTAGAAGCGTCCCGCCTTCCAAGCTCTTGGCGTCTCCAAGCGAGGAGACCGTGACGTCTATCCTGGTCCCCACCCTCGCCGTCAGGGGCATCTCAGCCGAGACGATTACGGCGGCGACGTTCTTGGTCTTCACCTTGTTCTGAGGCACGGTGATCCCCATACGCGTGAGCATGTTGGTAACCGACTGCACCGTGAATTCGGTGCCCTTACTGTCACCCGTACCGTCAAGGCCCACCACCAGCCCGTAGCCGATCAGGCGCATCTCGCCATCGGTGCCGACCCTGCTTATGTCCTTGATGCGCGGCGTGGCCAAAACCGTATCCACCGCGAGCCAAAACCCCAAGGCCGCCGGCAAGACTACAAAGAGAAGTACGTTCCTTCGCATCTTGGTCCTTACCTTTAGAAGAAGAGTGAAACGATCCGGGAGATGATCCCGGGTTTGCTGCCCGAAGTCACAAGTCCCTTGCCCTTGTATTCAATCTGCGTATTGGCAATATCCGTCGAGTAAACGATGTTGTCGGTCGAGATGTCCTGAGGTCTCACCGTCCCGGTGATGGTGAGGATCTCCTTCTCGTCATTGACCACGATCTCCCGACGGCCTTGGATCTCGAGGTTGCCGTTGGGCGTCACGGCCATGACCGTGGCCGCCATCTTCCCCACGATGCTCCCGGCACGCTCGGTGCTCCCGCTGCCGCCATGCTCCCGGCCGATACTCGCCCCGAGCGAGAAGGGATTGACGAAATCCATGGGCCCGGTGCCCGAACCCTCGGTGAAGACTCGGGACTCCTTTTCGGTATCTAGCCCCGAGCTATTCGAAGCCATGGTCTTCTCGATGATGATGATGGTTACGACGTCCCCGACGGCCACGGCCTTAAGATCCGTATAAAGCGACCCCTGGGCCCAGGCCCCGACCGGGACACATATGATAAGAAGCACTGCGGCACCAAACATGAACCATCTTGTTATTCTCATTGTCATGACCTCAAAGCATGCTTTCATCCAGAACAACCAGGCACTTACCCGCAACGGTCCCCACAAGCCGCTTCCCCGTCGTAAGGTCCTGCACCTTTATGATCTCTCCCATCTCACCGTCTTCCAGGGCCTTCGCCTTGGAAGTGACAGTCACCTTCCCCAAGACGATTGCCACCGTGACCCCCGCCCCTCTGTTCACCAGAGGAATGGCCTCGACATCCGACGCCTTGAGCATGTTGCCCGGGCTTATGACCCGCCGGGCGCGCTTACCCGCAACCTCTGCCGGTACCGTGAAGTAGGCATCGGTAAGGTTTGTGATCTCCCGCGTCTCCACCCGAAGTGCCTCCTGGGTCACAATCTCGTGCCGATTCAGACGCTCGGCGGCCACAAGCACGGAAGCATAGACCCTTACCCGGGCCGTCGCGGCATAGGTTAGTGAGCCACCGCCATCAAGCAGAAAAGTGATCTTCACCGGTACCGTGCCTATGACAGGTTTGGTGGAGAAAAGATCCAGCCTGAAATCCGTGACCTCATGCGGCTCGACCGCAAACATGGGTAGGGCTACTGCGACCGCCACCGAATCGGCCGGTGTCGTGACCCGGTCCCGCACGTAACTTTCCACGGAACCCCTGACCATTTCGGTCAGGGAATTCATGGTGTCGGCCCGGCCCGCCGTTGCGATCCCGGGCAGGGCGAGAACCAGGAGCCCGAGCAGTGAAAGTCCGAGTTTCAAGCGGATCTTCACATTCATCACCTACCTCGCAATGTTGTTTACAATGGCCAGCATGTCATCGGCCGTCTTTATGGCCTTGGAGTTGATCTCATAGGCCCGCTGGGCCACGATCATATTGACCATCTCTTCCACAATCTCCACGTTGGCGGTCTCCAGGTAGCCCTGGTAGATCTCCCCGTTCCCGTCGAGACCGGGAGTTCCGGCTATGGGGTCACCCGCCGCGGGCGTTTCCACCATCAGGTTTCGCCCGATCGAGGCAAGCCCGGCGGGATTCAGGAAACGCACCAGTTCGATGCTTCCCACTTCCTGGGCATCCATATCATTGCCGACCCTCACACCCACGGTGCCGTCCCTGGCGATCATGATCTCGGTCGCACCCTCGGGAATAGTGATCTCGGGATCTATGACCTCCCCATCCGTGGTCACAAGCCTGCCGTCGCCTGAGAGCTTCAAGGCCCCGTCACGCGTATAGGCATAGGTACCGTCGGCCATCAAGACCCTGAGGAACCCGCCCCCGTTTATCGCGATATCCAGCGGATTGCTCGTTGGAAGCAGCTCCCCCTGGGAGAAGATCCTGGGCGTCGCCACGGGTACCGCTCCGTAACCCACCTCGAGCGATGTGGGCCGTTCCACCCCCTGGCGGGCGATGCCGCCCGGGGACCTGGTTGTCTGGTAGAAAAGATCCTGAAACTCCACCTTGCTTCGCTTGAACCCCGTGGTGTTTATGTTGGCCAGGTTGTTCGCGATATTGTCGACATTAAGCTGCTGGGCGGCCATGCCCGTTGCCGCCGTCTTGAGTGCTCTTATCATGCGCTATACCCCCTCAGATCAATCAAGATTACCCACCTGCTCCAGAAGTTTCTTTGCGGCGTCAATCTGAAGCCTGATGCCCATCTGGTCGGCCTCAAAACCGCGATGGAGTGCGATCATCTCCACCATTTCATCTATAGGATTGACATTGGACCGCTCCAGCGCCCCCTGGACTATCTGGGTCCGGGCGAAGTCCACGTCCTCATACTGTGCATTGTTCGATGCGAAGGTGCTGCCCTGCCTGTCAAGGTTCTCGGGCTCCGGGAAGGCTACGACCCTTATGGTGTCCACCTCATCTCCGTCCACAACCACGCTGCCGTCCGGCGTGATTTCGACCTCCTCACCCTGAATGGTGATAGGCCCACCCGCTCCCATCACGAGGTTCCCGCCATAGGTGGCAAGCAGCCCCGACTCGGTAAGGGTGAAGGAACCCGATCGCGTGAAGCGCTCCCCGAACGGCGTATCCACAACGAAAAATCCGTCCCCGTCTATGGCAAGATCGAGACTACGGTGGGTGTATTCGATCCTCCCCTGCTCGAAGGAGGTATAGATGCCGACGGTTTGCTGCCCGTCTGCGCCTTCCGGCTTCGACGTGGCCCCGCCGGGAGCCTCACCCATTCGAGCCGCCTCAGCACCCATCGACTGCTTGAGCAGCGTGGAGAACGCCCTCTGGGTCTTAAAGCCCGGAGTGTTGACGTTGGCCAGGTTGTTGGCAATGAGTTCCTGCCTCAGGACCTTGACCGACATGTCCTTCGCCATCTTCTTCACGCCATCGATCATGCACACCTCCGTTATTACCCCGGCCTAACCCAGAGCAAGCCCCTTGCCAAAACCCCGATATTTCCCAGTATTTGAGTGCCATGTGTTAACTTGCGTCATATCAACAGATTTGCGCCGCACCGGGATCAGAATGTCGAATTTCCGCTGCCCCGGTTGCCAAGCAATCGGGAATCAAGCCGGAAGATATTTCCACCAAGCGGAAGAGAGGAACTACTGACGTCAGTGACTACAGGCGGGCGAAAAGCGGCGTTTCTCGAGGGGCTGGTCGTCCAGAGTCTGGGAGCACATCGACCACCAGGAGTCCCTCACCCGAAATGGATGAGGATCCGGGAAGCAGACCACTCATGGACGCGCCGGTCGCTCTTTCAGAGGATTGTCGGTGCCGCCGGCTGAATGATCTATAGTAAACACGGCGGGATTGTCGGGATTCCACGCCATTCTTTTGCGTAACTCGGCGAAACACAGTCCGATAGTGTTTCCTTCAGATGCATGAGACCGGCGCTTCAGCCGAGCAATTCATCGAGACCCAACTTCTTGAGCACGAAGTCTATGCTGATATCGGTGCCTTCTTCCCTGTTCCTTCTTTCAATGCCATGGATATGCTCTTTCATGAGCTCAACCAACATGGAACGGGCGTCAGGTCTTCCGGATGCCTCCCTCGGCGTCAAGCCGTCCAGCGCAGGAATGGGATCATCCAGGAATCTGGTGTAGTGTTCCTCATAGAATTTCTTAACAATCTCGGCCCGGACCTCAGACGGTATCGCGTCCGGTGCAAGGCCCCTTGGCTCCCGTTCCTCGGTTGGATCCTCATCCTCGCACATGTCCGCGATCTTACCGGCAATCTCCGAGATTTCCTCATCCATAAGTCTCACATGCTTTCCGAAATAGCGCTGGATCATTCCCTTTCCCAAGTCGTACAACTGCCTTGTGAAAGCCTCGAAGACCAGTTTCTCCTCATACAACTTGATGTTCCCCACTCCACCTACCCACTCGCTTCCAGGATGATGGCGGAACTGAGGGGCCATGCTCTTCTCGATCTCCTGAGACTCTCCCAGACGCCGCCAGCCATAGTATTCAACCTCAGGGGGATCTCCCTCGTCGGGCTCACGGTCGTCCCACTCGAAGTCGGGTTTGGCTTCCAGGATGCACCTGATCTCCTCGCGCCGACCGGTGATGTCGTACGTACTCACACAGTGATAGGAATCCATATTCCTGAAGATGGCCATCATCTTCTCTCGAGGCATGACGGCCAGGAATTCGAGTAGATCGGCCAGGCGTTCCGTCATGTAAGCTTTGCAGCCCCCCTCATCATGGGCATACCCCTCTCCCTCGGCATGCTCCCGGATGAGATCGAGAAACTCCTGATACACCAGCTGGGGCACCTCATGGCAGAACTGACCCATCTTGCTGAAATGCGGATAGTGCGTCAGCCAGCCTAGGATCCTGCTGAACCTTGTCGCGCGTCTGGCAAATGTCCTATCAACGAGAATGAAGGGCCTCTTCTCAGTATCGAATACATCTATGCACTCCATTCTCTGATGATCCACTACCTTCTGAATCTCAGTGACAGTGACAAACGACCCAGTTCGATACTTCATCATCAAGGCCTCATCCGGCCTCAACCCGGCCCAGCCATCGGCCTTCCACCTATCGGCCACGGTCTTCCCCTCATCATCCCGTTCAACGAGTAAGCAATGAAGAACCGCCAGATAGGCGGCTTCACCCTGAGATTCCCTATATGATGCCTCAGCGGCTGAAAACGAGCCCAAAACCGATTGGAAGTGAAACTCGTCCACCTCACTGATGACTCGCTTGACCATCTTGGCCGCCAGGGCGTCATTCAGATTCAACCACAGATCATAACCCGCGATACCGAAGGGGTAGAACTTGCAATCCACGGGGCATCCGAAGTCAGCTCCTCGCTTGGAACCGCAGCAACGCGTGCAAATATGGGCCTCTATGGCCGGGCAGCGGCGCCTGGCCAGCCTGCCGCAAACCTTACAAACAGACTTCGTGGTCATATCATCACCTGCCACAGAAGAGCGTTCCGAAACACCTCGGGTCATGGCCGTATCAGGGCTCCCTCGGTCCGCAGCACATCTTACACCCCTCACTCCTCTTCGTCCAGGCTGTCTGCGCCGGTGTCTCAAGGGTGTGATCCATCACTCGGACCAGGGCTGCCGGTAGACGTCGATTGTCTTCGGGCAGCATTGCCGCGAGGCCGGGGTGCGGCCGTCGATGGGCCCGGTGGGCGAGGGCTTCCACAACCCTCAAAACAGACACAACTCCGCACGGGACTGTAAGTCGCCGACAGGTTATGAGATCAAGAGGGCCAAATCATGGTGCATGATCATAGGTGGTTGACCGTCCATGAAAGCGGGGCAACTCCACTTCGTGCATTAGCCGGTCTACGGAGAGGAGGGTAAGGCACGTGGTGATCCCATGACAATGAACTTGGGCCACCGCACATAGACCCACCCGAGGCAAATCCAACGCCAGCCAGGGTTTTTGCTTGACATGTCCCCTCCAGATGCCGTTAATTTTGGGTAGCGCACTGCCAATTTGGGGCCCAATATGGAAACCATAGATAGATTTTTCATTCCTCCAACACAGAGCTTCTTCCTGTTCGGGCCCAGGGGTACGGGCAAATCCACACTGGTGAAGCAGCAATTCAGTGACGCCATCTACATCGACTTGCTTGACCCGAAGGTATTCCGCACGTACTCGGCAAACCCGGAGCACCTGCGGGAAAGACTACTTGCCGAGCCCACCGTCTCAGCCGTGGTCATCGACGAGATCCAGAGAATCCCTGAGCTTCTTAGCCTGGTTCATGGCCTGATCGAGGAGAAGCACGGCCTGCTTTTTGTTTTGACCGGCTCGAGCTCAAGAAAGCTCAAGCGCGCGGGAGTCGATCTCCTGGCCGGGCGTGCACTGGTATGTCGTCTGCACCCCTTCATGGCCGCCGAGTTGGGGGATCGTTTCGAACTGGAGGCAGCACTCAGGAATGGGCTCTTGCCTTTGGTGTGCGGATCGGATGACCAGAAGCGGGTCCTGGAAGCCTATGCTGCGCTCTATCTTCAGGAAGAGGTGCAGATGGAGGGCATCGTCAGGAATGTCGGCAGCTTTTCGCGCTTCATGGAAACCATAAGTTTCTCGCACGGGGCAACGCTCAACATAAGTAACATTGCCAGAGAATGCCAGGCGGAGCGGAAGACCGTCCAGGGTTACGTGGATATCCTGGAGGATCTGCTGCTCGGGTACCGCCTTCCCGTATTCACGAAACGAGCCCATAGGGCACTTGTAGCACATCCGAAGTTCTACTTCTTTGATGCGGGGGTGTATCGTTCACTGCGGCCGAGTGGCCCTCTCGACCGAGCCCAAGGGATCGACGGGCATGCACTCGAAGGGCTCGTGGGTCAGCACCTCCGGGCATGGATGGACTACAGCCATACAGGTGGCTCCCTCTACTACTGGCGTACGCGGGCCGGAGTTGAGGTGGATTTCATTGTCTATACCTCGGAAGGTATTTGCGCAATAGAAGTTACGAACGCAGCACGCATTCAGACGCGAGATCTAACGGGGTTGCGTGCTTTCCAGCAGGATTACCCGGAATCAGAAGCCCTCATGCTCTATCGTGGCGAGGAACGATTGCGCAAGGGAAGCATTCTATGTTTGCCGTGTGATGCGTTTCTGAGATCTCTTCTGCCGGGCAAGCCCCTGGTAGAAGAGGGTTTATAACGGAACACGGTCGTCTTCTCGCCCGGGTCGATGGCCCTGAGCACTCTGCCACCAGGGTCGACATGGATGATGGCTGTCTGGACGGCAAACCGATCATCGGAAAGAGGCGCTGATTGCCATGGCTTCACACACCAAACACAAGTGGACGTTTCGGTCCCGCTTCAGGCGCCATGCCTTTGGGTGGCGCTCCCAGCCGGCCATCAAGCGTATCAAAGAGGCGGTATCGGAGATCAAGAAGGCGGCACGCACCGACGCCGTTCTGGGTGCCGAAGGTGCGGTATTGTTTCTCGAGAAGGTATCACCGGCCCTTGAACATGTGGACAGCTCATCAGGTGCCATAGGAACGGCAGTCAGCAACGCCATCGACGCGCTCGTGCCTCTCATCGCCAAAGCTCCTGCGGATGACTCGCTGCGTGACAGATGGCTGGAATGCCTTTGGCGGGCGGTGGAAGCCGATGATATGCCATACATCGAGATGCTTACCGACCATTGGGGGGAGCTGTGCGCCTCGACCGGACGTGCCTCGAGCTGGGCGGATGGTTTCATCGACATGGTACGGATGGTCTGGAGTCCGAATCGGGTGCCAGGCGACTATTTCAAAGGGACGGACGCCTGCCTCAGCGCCTTGTTCGAGGCCGGACGATATGATGAGATCATGCAGTTGCTCGAGCTCGCGCCTCACAAGTACTGGCACTACCGGAAGTGGGGGGTCAAAGCTCTCTCCGCCATGGGTAAGCATGCCGAAGCGCTGCGCTATGCCGAGGATTCTCGCGGACGGAACGAAAGTCCGATTGGTCTTGCGCAGGCCTGTGAAGAGATAATGCTCGCAGGCGGGATGGCCGAGGAAGCCTATTGTCGTTATGCCATCATGGCCAACCACAAGCCTACCTACCTCGCGACATTCAGAGCCATTGCCGGGAAATACCCGGGCAAAGAACCAGCCGATATCCTGCGAGATCTTGTTGCCGGCACTCCGGGCGACGAAGGCAAGTGGTTTGCCGCCGCCAGATCGGCGGGCCTCTATGGCGAGGCAATCGAACTGGCTAATCGCACACCTTGCGATCCCAGGACACTTACGCGGGCTGCCCGGGCCATGGCGACTGAAGAGCCCCGATTCGCCCTGGAGGCGGGGATGGCGGCGCTCCGGTGGCTGGTCGAGGGTTACGGCTATGAGATAACCGACAAAGACGTATGGGCCGCCTTTAACCACACCATGAAAGCCGCCGCGAACGCGGGCTGCGAGGATGAGACCCGTGCCCGCATCCGCAAGTTTGTGGCCGCCGAGACCTTCGGCGAGCGGTTTGTCACCAAGATCCTCGGCAGGGAGCTTGATCTGAAGTAGAGGCCGGAGGAGCGCCGCATGCCCGGGTGCCTCGAAGCATGATGACCTGAGAAATACATAGATAGCGGTGGAGGCCGGCAATAACCGAGCAACTACTGCAATGGCGGCGGACCCCACGTGAACCGCGCGATCCCCATGGCGTGACTGAAGGCAGACAGAGACCTATTTGTCGGTTTCCTCGATGGGTTTCAGGTTGGCATGAGCAATCCATTGCCAACCGTGTTCGGTTTTCAGAAACACCGTCATCCTCGGCGCAGGCTTCTTGGACAAGCGCTCGCCTTCGATCGTCTCCTCAACCGACACAGAATAGGTGGCGACGACCAGAGGACCGTTTCTGGTAACCTTGAACGCGCTGAGACTGTAACTATTGATGGCCAGACCCTTGATCAAGGCGAGTTCCTGCTCCATATTGTTGGCGCCGAACTGGTGGATCGATTGAAAACCGTCCGCTGTCTTGCTTTCCAGGGCCTCGATATCGGCGTTCTTGATATCCGTCCATAGCCCGCGGACAAGTTTCTCGCCCATGGCAATTTCGGACTGGCCGTCCTCACCTGAACAGACCTGTGGACTTAAGGCCAACACTGCCACAACCAGCACCAGACCAAGCAGCAATGCTTTCATGCCCGCCTCCTTTTCATGGTTCGACCTCTGCGGGGGGACATTGCGCCGATATAGATCATGCGAGGGCTGGGATGATCGACCGCTGCACCCCCGGACTCCAAGGGAGCCGGCCACCTGCATTGATCAGTAGGCGACCTCCATCGTCTAGTGTCGGAGCACCCGGGCATCCGCTCAAGCGGAAAATGGCGGCGCCCGAACGGTGCTTTGCCGGCAGTATTATCGGTGGGGAAGGACGACCTATCCGGCTATGATTTCGGTGGTGCCTTCCAGCAGTTGACGGGAGGAGGAGATCATCTCCGGGAGGTCTTGGGTCAGCTTGTTGAGCAGGGTCTGGTCGGGGAGTGGTATGCCTCCGGGGAGCCAGGTAAAATCCGATGGGGCCAAGACGGTACGACCGTCCTTGAGGAGGTTCGCGCAGCGATCGGCCATAGCAACGATGGCCGGGAGTCTGGTGTTTGAGGACGCCTCAGCGGGATGGTGGTGGAAAGCGACTGCTTCCACTATCTCCTCCGGAAGGTTCCACTTCAGACAGACCCTCGAGCCCACTTCCGCATGGGTCGCTCCCACGATGTCGGTTTCAAGCCTGTCCTTCCTCCGCCATTCCGCCTCGGGATTGGGCCGCTGTCTCCCGCAGGGTAGTGGGGGGCGCCCGATGCCGGGGGTGTCAAAGGCCGACTTGGCCCCATCGGCCGGTGATAGTGGTTGCCTCGACTTGCCCCCCTTGCCGATCCCTTGGGCGAGGGAGGTGCGGGTGTCGGGATCCAGAGCATGGTCGATTGCGACTTTGCCGACGTCATGGAGAAGACCTGCGCTGAAGGCCATGCTATAGACTCTGGCATCAACTCGCCTCGCGAGCATCTGCGAGGCGTAGGCCGCTCCCACGGAGTGTTCCCAAAGACCTCCGGCCTCCAGCCCATAGGCTGCGAGTTTCCGGCAGAGGATGTTGCCCACGGATGCCGAGACCAGAACGCTTCTTACATTTGCGAAACCCAAGAGCACCAGAGCCTCTGTGACATTGTAGACCTTTCTGGGAAGTCCGAAGTAGGCAGAGTTGGCCATCTTTAGGACCTTGCCTGAAAGCCCCTGGTCCAGGGCCACCACCTCGCCTACCTTGGTGAGCTGGATACTATGATCCCTGAGCATCGTCATCACGCGCTGGACCGCCTTGGGAAACGGGGGGATGTTGGCTGTGAATCTGAGGAGTTTCTGCGTCGTGGTTGTGAGGGTCTGGTCCGTCAAGGAATCACTCCAAGTTCCAGGTATCCAGTACTATGTGGTCCTCAAGCAGCCTGAAGGCCACCGGTCCGGTGTCGGTGTCGTTTATGATCTTGGAGAAGCAGATCGAGATCTCGAGCGGCGGATATGATGCCTTGCCGACCCTGACTGCAGCTTCGCTGTTAAGCGCAGTACGTCTTCTGACTTCTATGATGGCTTCGCCGGCCGCGACGATATCGGCCTGCATGGCATCGGCGGCAGCTCTCATGTCGAGTGCCGATTCGGCTCGTGCGTCCTGTCCCGGGCCGCGTCGGATCACGGCCATGTCCTTGAGGAAGCCTATTCTCTTCCTGGTGAGTTCCATGGCCTCACGCTCCAGCTCCTCCACACGGAGGGCCAGCACCGGATCCACACCTACCTCGATCCTGGTCGTCACCGGCCGCCGACTTCCCATGACTGCAGCTTCCACGGTACCCAGGGCGTGTATCTCCCCTCCTACTATGGTACCCTCCTCTTTCCCGGTTCTCACATTTCCCCTCGCAAAGACAGTGCTGGAGAGGATGGCCTTGGTGACCACCACGCTGCCTCCGGCCTCGATGCGCTGGCCCTGGACGAATCTGGCCGAGAAGTTGCCCCCACAAGCTACACTCCCCGCGCCCGTCCCCAGGAAGCCGCCGCCTATGCGCACGTTGCCGTCGGCCTCAATGAGGGCGTCTTCCACGTTACCGCGCACGGAAAGATCCCCATGCACCCTGAGGCGGGCACCTGTCCGCACCGTGCCTTCGATTTCCACGCTGTCCTCGTAGACCTCGAGTCCCGAGGACCGCCGAATGTCTTCAGTCACAACCTTCATCCGAGTCTTCCTCTCGGCGCCGAGTGCTTTCGGACCGCAGCTTCTCCCTGGCTTGCCTCATCTGCTCCCTGAAGACATAGGTCATGACCTTCCCCCGGTCGCTTTCGGATAACCCGACAAACTTGATGCAGGCTATCTTGGTATACTTGTATGCAATACCGGAACTATCCTTATCGACCACACCGACGACGCGCCCATAGATCTTCATGTCTTCGTCCGTATCCGGTATGGTGAAACGCAGGCAGATAGAGTCGTCCACCGAGACGTCAATGGGTGCCACTATCTTGGCCCCACCACCACCTATCTCCCACATTTCGGCCTCCGTCCAGAGGTCATCGGCAATGTGGCCCTCCCGGTCGAGGCATACTATCTCCACCTTGATAGCGGTGGGAATTCTAAGGAACTCACGCATCTTGTAGCATGTCTTGTCACGATCCGTCATTCTCAAACCTCCAGATCCACCCGCTTGCCGGGGCGTTGCGTTTGTGCGTCCCTATCTTGCTTATCGGCATCTTCGTGCTCTCGCTTGCCTCCTGAGGGTCCCTGGCTGTCAGAATCCTTGCGGCGCCTGTTTTGCTCCCGGCGCGCCTTGTCACCGGGTGCGATTCTATCCGACGGTGTCGGTCCTATCGGTGGCTCGTATTCGATCCGAGGCACTGGTCACCACCTAACCCCACAGATGAATCCTCAGTCTGGCCCTCAAGAGCAGTATCGCCTTGGAATGGACCTGCGAGATCCTTGATTCGCTTACGCCGAGTACTTCACCGATTTCTTTCATTCTCAAGCCCTCGTAGTAGTATAGCCCCAGCACCGTTCTCTCCATCTGAGGGAGTTCCTTCAGGGCCTCGACCATCACACGGGTCAGTTCTTCCCGCTCCAGCCTGCTCAGGGGATCCTCCGGCCGGGCGGCGGAGTGGTCGGGCGCGATCTTCAATTCTTCGTCGCTGTTTTCCATGATATCGTCGAGCGAATACAGGTCGATAGCCGTTGCCACAGCCAGGAGCCTGGACAACTCGTCTTCCGAGATACCGGCTTCTTCGACGATCTCGCGGTCCGTGGGATGCCGCCCGAGTTTCCTCTCAAGGTTATGTATGGCCCGGTCGAGCCCCTTGAGCTTGGACCTTGTCGAATAGGGGAGCATATCCTGCTTCCTGAGCTCATCGAGAATCGCACCCTTTATCCTGTATCTCGCGTAGGTTTCGAGCTTTGCCCCCTTTACCGGATCGAAATCATCCACCGCCTTTATCAGACCCACCGTCCCCGCGCTTATGAGATCGTCCGTATCCACTTGCTGAGGGAGACAATCGGCCATGCTCTTGGCAATACACCGTACGAGCCACATATGGTCTTCGATGGTCCGATCCCGGGTATCGGCCACAGCGACATGCCCGCTCCCGCCCACCTTCCCTTCCGGGGACCTTGTATATGTGAGACAATCGGTTTCTCGCATCAACCTCTCCCGCCGCCCTGGGTAGTCACCGATCTCACACCGTCCAGTATCTTTTCCGACAGAAGATTCGCATCAGGTACATGGACGCCGTCCCCGACATCCCTCCCACCGGTCACAAATGCCACCGGGATGCCGCTCGCGATCGAGGCCGACACTGCGCCGCCTATCCTCGTCGCCTCGTCCAGTTTGGTAAGCACCAGGCTCATGCCCGATGCCTGCGGGATGCAGGACGCGATGGCGCAAACGTTCCAGGGATCCATGGTGGCGTCCACCACGAGCCTCAGGCCCATCCCATCGGTCACCTTGGATGCCTCGACGAGAAAGCGCATCTCGGCGTCGCCGAGGTCGGAGATGCTGGGCGTGTCGACCAGGATGGGAGACTTGTCTTTCCTTATCATCTTCGCCATCCTGTCCACCCGGGAGGTCCGCGTGAACTTGAGCCCCAGGCGCTTGCATCGGGTCTTGAGCAACGAGGTGTCTTCGTCGTTGCTGCCGAAGAAAACCACCTTGGGCTTCACGTTGTTGTTGAGGAAGACCGTCCGAGCGACCTTAAGGAGCGTGGTGGTCTTGCCGGATCCGGAAGGTCCCATGAACACCAGGATTCTGTCCTCCGTGCGGGCCGCAGGGACTCCTCCCACCAGCGCCCTTACGACTTCGTCCGATCCCGCAGCGCTCCTGAGGAGCGAGGCGGGGAACTTGCCTTCCAGCATCGCCGGATCGAAACCGGCATCGACGAGATCCTTGTTGAGGGGAAGGACCTTCTCGCCCCACCGTACGGCAGGGCCGTCGAAGCTCTCCAGAAGATCCTTGAGCCGTGTTTCTATCTGCTTGAGTTCCGTGACGATGTCCCTATCCAGTTTCCTCATGTCCTTAATCTCCTTGGCGTGAGAAGCCACCCTTGTCCCGCAGCCGGCTCGCCGCCGGGTTTCTCCTGCGTCCGCCCCCGGCAGGCTTGTTTGACTACCATCCGGCTGCACCGCCCCCGTGCCGATCTGCACGGCCGCGTCGCTGCCGGTTGCTTTGACCTGGGCCCCGGCCCGCCCCCCCATCCTGTCGCGTGCGGCAACCACCTCCACCCCACCCCTGCGCCCTTTCCTGCCCCGGATCCTCGAAGTCCCGAGGATCAGGGCGTCGTCACCCATCTCACCGCGCACCAGATTCAGGGCTTCCGGAATACTGGCTGCTGTGAACTTTTTGATCTTCATCATGGAGTTTCACCATCCCTACCGAATGGACTTCACAGTCCGTTGTTATCTCGCTGAAAGAAATCACCACAACCCGTGGAAGACCGCTCTCAATAAGCCTCTTAAGGGCCAGTCTTACGTTGGGTGAAGTGATGAGTATGGGTCTATGGTTATTGGCATGCATTGTCTTTGAGACTTCTTCGACGGCCTTAATCAGACGCTGGGCCGCCCCGGGCTCCAAGACGGCGGTCACGCCGCTCTTGGTCATCTGGATGGAATCGGCTACCATCTGCTCGATCCTGGGATCCACAGTGGCCGCATAGATGAGCCCATCGTCGCTTTCGCACATGTTGCATATGGTGCGCTGAAGCGCCGCCCGGACATACTCGGTCAAGACATCTATGTCCTTGGTGTGCTGGGCATAATCCGATATGGTCTCGAGCACGGTCAGAACGTCCTTGATCGGTATCTGTTCCCGGAGGAGGTTCTGCATCACGCGGTGGAGCGTGCCCAGGCTCACCGCTTGGGGCACGGCTTCCTCGACCACCGCCGGATGATCGCGCTTCAGTTCATCGAGGATGTTGCTCACATCCTGCCTGCTCAAGATCTCGCTTGCATAACCCTTGATGGTCTCCGAGAGATGGGTGCCCATGGCAACCGCGGCCTCCACGACGGTGAGGCCGAGACCTTCGGCGCGCTCCTTCTCCTGAGCATTGACCCACCTGGCCGGAAGGCCGAAGGCGGGATCTCTGGTCTCACGGCCTTCGAGATCGGCAAGCGCATCCTTGGTGCCTATGACCAGGAACTGGCCCGGGAAGACCTCTCCACGGGTCACCCTGGCGCCTTTGAGCCTTATTTCATACTCGTAGGGCTTGAGCTTGACGTCATCACGAATCCTTATCGGAGGCACGACAAGCCCCAGATCGACCGCGACCTGGCGCCTCAAACCCTTCACGCGCTCAAGGAAATCTCCACCCTCGGTGGGATCTATCATCGATATGAGGCCATAGCCGATCATGAGCTCGAGCCTGTCCACCTTGGCAAGATCCTCCAGGGCCTCCTGCTTCTTCTCTTTGACTTTCGCCTCGCCTGGCTCGGCCGGCCGGGCGGCTTGCTTCCGTTTCATAACGGCGTAGCCCAAGCCGGCGGCCGCCGTGCCCAAGAGCAAGAACGGGATCGTGGGCAGACCCGGGACGAAAGCAAGTACCGCGAGCGTCACCCCCACAATGGCCAGGGGCTTGTGGCCCGAGAAGAGCTGTCTTCCTATATCCACTCCGAGGTTGGAGTCGGCGGCCGCACGGCTCACCACGATACCGGCCGAGGTTGAGACGATTAGCGCCGGGACCTGGGTGACGAGTCCATCGCCCACGGTGAGCCTGGTATAGGTTCTCACGGCCTCGCCCACGGGGAGCCCCTGCTGGAGCACGCCTATGGCGAGGCCTCCCAGGATGTTTATCAGGTTGATAACGATGCCGGCTATGGCATCGCCCTTGACGAACTTGCTGGCGCCGTCCATGGCGCCGTAGAAGTCAGCCTCCCGGGTTATGTCCTTGCGCCGCTGCTTTGCCTCGACGTCGTCGATGAGACCGGCATTGAGGTCGGCATCTATACTCATCTGCTTACCCGGCATGGCATCCAGGGTGAAGCGGGCACTCACCTCGGCGTTACGCTCGGTACCGCGTACGACGACGATGTATTGGATCAGGACTATGATTACGAAGATCACAAGCCCCACCACATAGTTGCCCTTGACCACGAAGGAACCGAAGGCCGATATCACTTCACCGGCGTTGCCTTGTCCCAGGATCAGCCGGGTCGAGGCCACGTTCAGAGACAGGCGGAAGAGGGTCACTACCAGCATGAGGCTCGGGAAGACCGAGAGCTCGAGCGGGGCAGTAACATATATCGATGCCAGAAGGAGCACAAGCGAGAAGGCGATATTGAAAGAGAGCAGGATGTCGAGGAGGAACGTGGGTAGCGGCACCACCATTATTCCGACAACCGATATCAGGGCCACCGCGAAGAGAACATCACCGTGCCCCAGCAACCCCGTCCTTCTGCCTAGGATCATTGGACCTGCCATAAGATGTCTAATCCTCCTTCGCCGGCATTACTTACCCCGGCCGGCCAGGGCTCCTGGAATCTTGCCCTGGACTTTGTAGACGTAGCTCAGGATCTCCGCGACAGCCCGGTAGAGGCTTTCCGGGATCTCCGAACCCACCTCGACCAGTTCATAGAGACTTTGGGCCAGGGGTTTGTTCTCAAACATGGGGATGCCGTGCTCTCTGGCGATCTCCTTGATCTTCTCGGCCAGAAGACGCTTACCCTTGGCCACCACCGTGGGGGCGTTCATGTCTTGCATGTCGTATCTAACGGCCACTGCGATGTGGGTCGGGTTGGTGACCACGACATCGGCGGTGGGCACGGCGTTCATCATGCGCTGCCTGGCGAGCTCACGCTGGGCCGATTTGATACGGCTCTTTATCAGCGGGCTCCCTTCGACTTCCTTGGATTCTTCCTTGAGTTCGTGCTTGGACATCATCAGGCTCTTGGTGTGCTCCCTCCGCTGGAAAGCGTAGTCGGCCATAGCAAGCCCCAAGAGGACAAGGGCCGCCTTTGCGGCTATTGCCAGAGCCTCCTCGGCCATGAAGTGGATGACGGCCCGCACATCGCAGCAGCCCAGTGAGAAGTACTTGTCCATGCTCGACTTTATCGAGACGTAGAATACAAGCCCGACCAGCCCGGCCTTGGCGCTGTTTATCAAGACCTTGACCACGGACTGCATGGAGAAGAGCCGCTTGAAACCCGAGATGGGGTTTATCTTATCCAGGCTGAGCGAGAGAGGCTGCGTGGAGAAGAGAAATCCCACCTGCAGGTAGTTGGCCACGAGGGCTATCCCGAAGACCGCCATGAGAAACGGGGCCAGGATGCCGGCTCCGCCCGCAATCAGATCGATTGCGAGAGTCCGGACGTCGTCGAAGCTCTCGATGAGCGGCGGCGGGCTCAAGTACTTTATGGTCAAGTCGGAGGTTCGTGTCAGGATCCAGGGGAAGAGGAGCTTGAGAGCGACTATACCGCCCATCAGGAGGATGGCGGCGGTGAGCTCCTGGCTCTTCGCGACCTTGCCCTTCTCGCGCGCCTTCTGTCGCTTGCGATGGGTGGGTTGTTCAGTCCTTTGACCTTGTGACTCGTCCATGTCCCTTCCTTATCCTCCGGCGACGGCACCGAGGATCGATCTCAGGTCGGCATTGGTGCCGAGGATCGCCCTGGCGAGTATGTAAGTAAAATAGGGTATCGAGAAACCGAGCACGGTGAGCCCGACGGCTATCTTCAGGGGGAAACCCACCACGAATATGTTCATCTGGGGGACCGTCTTGGCCAGGAGCGCGAGTCCCACCTCCACCATGAAGAGGGCACTCAGAACCGGGATCGAAATCCTCACAGCCACCGTGAATACGTTCGCTGTGGCGTATATGAGCTCCTTGCCCCCCGATACGGCCAGGCTCTTGGCCGAAGGAGCCAGAATCTCGTAGCTCGCGGCAAGGCTGGAGAGCAGCACATGATGCCCGTTCATGCCCAGGAAGAGTGTTATGGCCAGCAGACCCTGGAACCGGCCTATCACGGAGACGTCCGTATTGGAGAAGGGGTCGAACAGGCTCGAAGCTGCAAAACCCATCTGGAGCCCGAGCATGTGACCCGCGAATTCCACGCCATATACAAAGAAGGTGGAGATGAACCCGATGAGGAGCCCGAGAAGCACCTCTCGTGCGGCCAGGATGAAATAGGCCGGGCTTCCGAATGATGGGAGCCCGCCCTCCAGACCCACTATCGGAACCAGCGCGAAGGCGAAAAAGAGCGAAAACCATATCTTGACCATGACCGGCACGAGCCGCGATCCGAAGACCGGGGCCGTGAACACAAAGCCGCTTATTCGCATGAAGACCATAAGCAGCATTTCCGGTTCAAGGCTGGTCAGTGTCACCGCTCCATCACCTTCCGATCAAGAGCATCTTCTCGAACGAGAAGATGGAAAACCCCGTGATCTTTGCCAGAATCCACGGCATGAAGAGAATCAAGGCCACGGCTACGGCTACGATCTTGGGAATAAAGGTCAGCGTCATCTCGTGTATCTGGGTAACCGCCTGGAATATGCCTATGACGAGACCGGTAACAAGCCCGAAGATGAGCATGGGACCTGCAACCGAAAGGCAGGTGAATATCGCCTGTTTCGCCACCTCCTGGCAGAGTTCCTGAGTCATGCGTTCTTCCTCCTATCCGAATCCGAGTACGGTGGATTGGACAACGAGCCTCCACCCGTCAACAAGCACGAAGAGTAGGATCTTCAAGGGCAGCGATACCATTATGGGCGGGACCATCATCATACCCATGGACATCAAGACGCTCGCCACCGCCATATCGATCACGAGAAACGGGAGAAACAGAAAGAAGCCGATCTGGAACGCAGTCTTCAGCTCGCTTGTGATGAACGCCGGTATCAGAACATAGGTCGGCACATCTTCCCTGTTGTCCGGCCTCGGCATCTTGGCCATCTCGACAAAGAGGGCCAGGTCCTTCTCTCCGACGTGTTTGTACATGAACTCCCGTATTGGTTGAATGGAAAGCGACAGGGCTTCCTCTTCGGTTATCTCCTCATTCAAGAGGGGCTGGACGGCATTGGTGTTTATATCCGTCCATACCGGCATCATCGTGAAGTAAGTGAGAAACAGGGCGAGCCCCACCAGGAGTTGATTGGGGGGCATCTGTTGGGTCCCGAGGGCGTGTTTCAAGAATGAAAGCACCACGACGATACGGGTGAAGGACGTCACCATGATCATGAACGCCGGCGCCAGCGAGAGAAGCGTGAGGAAGAAGACAATCTTTATGGGCAGCGAGAACTTGTGTTCGCCGTCACCCACCTCAAGACTTATGCCCGGACCTTCGTGCGCGCTTACGCCGGGGGCCGCCCCGGAGGGATCCTCCTGGGCGCATACTTGGGCGGCAGCACCCAGGCATGCGACGGCCAGGAGCAGCAACGCGGTCCCTTTGATCCAGCGCCCCACCGGCTCCGGTCTTCCGCCATCAGGTTTCATGGTCTTTCCTTGACCCCCATGGCGAATCCCATGAGGCATTGCTTAAAGCTTCGGCCTTTTGACCCGGACGCTTCGGGCACGTTGATGGAGCCCAGCTCCTCTTGGCTTAAGTCGGTCAGGTGGTTTATCTGTGAATCTGTAACCCCTACGACCATTGCTTTCTCTCCGACCTTGACGACATAGATGGCCTTCTTGGGAGCGATATGGGTCTTGTGGAGCACCGATATCGCGCCGGAATAAGACCCGCCCTTGCCGGTCCTGCCCGATAGGACCCTCATGGCATACATCCCCGCGTAGAGAATGCCTATGAGGAGGAGCACGGAACCTACGATCTTCAAAGCTATGCTCCCCATACCGGGATTCGGAACGTCGCCCGGTGATTCAGCCGCCGCCTGCCCCACCGCCTCAGCCGATCCCCTTCCGGCCTGGCCGGTCGCCGCCGAAGAGACCAGGGACATGACCACGAAGAGGCTCGCCAGCACTCCAAGGCCTATCAGAGATCGCCTTCGCCCGAACAGCCGCATTATCGGCTGTATGCCTATACCACGCCTTCTCACAGGTTTCATGCCTTCGCCGCACCTTCTATGGAACCGATCAGTTCCGTGATCCTCACACCGAAGCGATCCTTGACCACGACGACCTCTCCCCTAGCCAGAGGTTTTCCACCTACCATGATGTCCACAGGCTCACCCGCTGCTCGATTCAGCTCGATCACTGAGCCCTGGCACGTTGAAAGAATGTCCTTCACTGTAAGCGAGGTCCGCCCCAGCTCCACCGAGACCGGGACTACGACATCAAGCAGAAGATCCAGGTTCGCCGCCCTGTCCTTGAGCGGTGTCTGCGAGACCTCCTGGAATTCGGCCTTCTTCACCGAATCCCGGCCGTCCCCTTCCGGCGATGTGGCTTCGCCGCGGGCGCCTGCTTGTTCGCCCGCACCGTCTGCGCTCTCATCTGCCGGTCTCTCGTCTTCGCGGGCTCCATCCTCCGCGGTAGCGGGGGCTGCCTCATTCTCCTCGAGAGCCACGGCCGTGTCATCCGATCCGAGATTCTTGTCTTTTTCGGGAGTCATGGCCTTTAGCCTCCTTCTACGCCGAAACGTGTTATCTTGACCGCAAGCCTGCCGCCATGGCTGCCGGGTCTTCCTCTCATTACGGGCTTCTTGCCCACAAGCACCTCGACATCTTCGGAAACCGGGTTATCAAGCAGGAGCACGTCGCCCACGGCCAGATCCACGAGGTGCTTCATGTCTACCCGCGTGGGCCTGAGCCTGACCGTGACAGGGAGTGAAAGCGCGTTGATCATCTCGGCCGAGCCCTGAATGGCAGGGCCGGCCTTGGCTTCCCGCTTGGGACCCAGCGACCGGATGGCCGGTTCGAACATATGATGGGGATATGCGATATGGATGTTGCCGCCTAGGGGGCCGGTTTCAAGCTTGAGCCCAACCTCTATCACCGATTCGTCCACGCCGCCGGTCTCGATGAGATCGGGACTGGAGGCAAACCCGGTTGCGGAGGTTCTACATTCGAATGCGCGCCTCCACACCGCCTGGACCTCCGCCAGCACAGCGTCCGCGAACCTGCCGACGACCCGCTGCTCGATCGGGGTGAGTTCCCTGCCCAGGTCCACCGCTTCTCCCTTGCCCCCGAAGAGGCGGTCCACCAAACCAAAGGCGAGGCCGGGGTCCATGCGGAGCAGGCCTGTCCCTTTGAGCGGAGGTGCTTCGAACATGAATACCGCACAGGGTGAGGGTAGTGAAGCCACGAGCCCGGACCATCTTACCTCTGAGGGGTCGCCGGCTACGACCTCCACATAATCTCTCACCAGGCCGGATAGAGACATTTCGAGTCTCTTTGCCAGGTCTGCGTGAAGAAACCCCAACCGTTTCCGGTCGGCCGGGGACAGTTTCCCGGGACGTGCCAGGTCGTACGCTTGGGGCGCGGAAGCTTCCCGGATGTCCGCACCACTGTCAGGCGGTGTATTGACTGCCATCGCCGATCCTTTCTGCTCTCGGTGTAAGGCCCCGGTTGATCCTGCTTACTGGAGAACGAAGTTGGAGAGGTACACTCCCACAACGTCACCTGATACGAGCAGGCCGTTGACCGCGGTCTTTATCTCTGCCCTGAGCTCTTCCCGCGTCGAGAGGGCGCTAAGGTCCTCAACGGTGCGCTTGCTCAGAATCTCTATAAGGGCATCCCTGATCTGAGGTTCCCTCTCGACTACCTCGTCGGCCACCGCAGGCTTGGTTGATTCCAGTGCAACCGTCGTACACAGGTACCGGGTACCGCCGCTGCCGGCCGGATTGACCACTATGTCCTCAATGGGCGTGATCGATCCGACTCCGGGGGCGACCTCTTCCTCAGCGTGGACCTCTTCGGTCTCCGCAGCAGGCTCCTCAACGGCATCTGCTTCCTGGGCTGCGCGAACAACCTGAGCCTCGGCCATGCGCGGTGCTATTCCCTTCACCACCAAGAAATACGCAGCATAGGCATCGGCGACGATGATGGCCAGAATGACTAAGGTCCTTAAGGCCAGAGCCAGCGTCGGCGCGACAAGAGGCATAAGCGGGGTCTTCGGCCCTTTGGCCTTGGTCTCCACGCTCACCTCATCTTCGTCAACGACTCTCTGCTCCGCCTTCGACTCTTCTTCGGCTGCTACCGGGGCTTCCTCTTTGCGGTCTTCCTTGCCGTCCGCCACGGTCACTGCCGAGTCATCCGAACTGCCATTGGCCTTCTTGAAGAACTTCAGCTTCTCCTTGGAACCTTCCTTCGCTGAACTCTCAGCCATTCTGACCACCACCTTTCACAGCACTTACCTGGTCAACTGGACCAATTCGGTAAGCATCTCGTCACTCGCCTGGAGAACCCTGGCGTTGGCCTGAAAACCTCTCTGGGCCACCACCATGCTTACAAACTCCTCGGCGAGGTCCACGTTTGACATTTCAAGCGCGCCTCCAGATATACTTGCGTCCACGATCTTCCCTGCTTCGCCCTTTACGGCCAATCCGGAGTTGGAAGATGTGACATAGAGACTGTCACCGATCTTCTCCAGACCCGCGGGGTTGTTGAACTTGGCAAGCACTATCTGAGCGATGGACTTCGATACTCCGTTTGAGAAGAAGCCCGTGATTATACCCGAGGTATCAATGGACACCGATGTCAACGCGCCCATCCCGTAACCGTCCTGGCCCTTGGCGGCCGTGCTGAACGGCGATGAAAACTGCGTTATGCCGTCGTAACTACCCGGCGTCCCCGCCTTGAAGGCCATCCTGACCTCATCCGCCCCGTTAGCCGGGCTGAATGAGAAGGAATTGGTGCCTCCGTCATAGAGAAAAGCCGCGAGCGAACCGTCCTCGTTGAAACTGACCGATCCGGTCTGGCCTCCCTTGACCTGCTCGGTTCCGTCCAGAGAGGCATCCCAGTACCACTTGCCGGCCTCAGCCGACCTTGTGAAGCGGACGGTGAGATTGTGTTCTACACCGAGGGTGTCATAGACTACGATGGAGCTGAAATGCTCCGTCGCTGCCGTCTCGACTTCAGCTGTTCCGGCAGCCAACCCGTCGTTGGCATCCACCCCAATGCCACCGCCTCCGAGATCGGCGATGCCGGTCACAATACCGGTGCTCTCATTGGTCAATAGGCTGAGACTCACGGCACCCATGGCCGCCTTGCCGGTGGGAGTGAAAACATCGGTCGCTACCAGTGTACTTGCCGTGCCGTTGTTCACCACGAAGGCGCTGCCCGCGGCTGCTCCGAAGAGCTGCCGGCTTATGTTGCCGTCCACGCCGTCCGAGGTGGTGATGTTATACATGGCACCGTCCCCTGCGAAGTCTCTTGTAAGAACAATCTCCCCGCCTTCCAACGACGCGGTGACTCCGGTGACCGACGCGTTTATGCTGTTGATGACGTCGGTGACAGTGGAACTTTCGGCGAGTCCTGTTATCGCAATCGCCTCTCCGCCATCCACACTCAACGTGAAATCGCTGAAGTCGGTGATCCCGAGACTCCCCAGGGTCTCCGACCCGTCTAGAGCCGCCGGGGCGACCAGGTTCGAGCCTGCCAGACTGCTGGCTATGGCGTTATCGCCGGTTATGGTTATGACGTGCGTGCCGCCAGCGCCGTTTACCGCATCGCCGAATACCGAGGTTATGCCGGTAGTGCCGGACGACAGCAGCCTAGCTGTCGCCGTCGTGGCCGATGCGTCCAGGTTACAGCTGAAATCGACGCCGGTTGTGGCCTGGGCCGGCACTTTCCGCCCGAAAGGCAGGGTTATGTCCCGGATGGCCGATCCCGCACTGATCCTCCCATCGTTGTCCGCCAGACGCCCCTGGAGAATCAGACCATTGGCGGGGTTGATGAGATTGCCGTCGGCGTCGTAGCCGAATGACCCTGCGCGGGTGAAGTACTCATTCTCTCCATCGGACAGAATGAAGAAGCCTTCACCGTTTATGCCAAGGTCGGTCGCGACGCCGGTGTTCTGGAGGACTCCCTGGGAGAAGATGTTGTCTATCGTCCCCACTCCCATGCCCAGTCCGATCTGGAGCGGGCTTACGCCGCCCATCCCATCATGTGGCTTGGTGGCACCACGCAAGGTCTGCACCAGAGTCTCCTGGAAGGTCACGCGACCTCCCTTGAAACCGATGGAGTTTATGTTGGCTATGTTGTTACCGGACACATTGAGTGACATCATGTGGCCCTTGAGTCCCGCAACGCTTGTATAAAGACTTCCTAACATCTCTGTCTCCTCCTCTTGGGCTGCCTCAGTCGTTCAGCAGCCTGAGGGCCTCCTACAAGAGGTCCAGCCCCCGATATTCGATTTCATGCGATCACCGTGCTGTCGATCGAGGTGAACACATTACCTTTGGTCTCATCGCTCGACATCGCGGTGATCACGGTACGATTCTTGACACTCACAACGAGTGCCAGCTCGTCCATGAGAACCAGAGATTCCCTGGCTCCTTTGCTGCCTGCTGCATTTACGGCGGCATCCAGTTTGCTGAGTTTGCCGCTGTCCATGGCTATACCCCGCGAGGACATGCGCTCGGCAGCGTGCCGCGAGAAACGGATACCCGCCGACTTGCCGAGTTCGTCGAGCAAGCGTCGGAAATCCTCCCCGGTACCCGAAGCTTGGCGAGTCGCACTTGCGCTCTTTCCCGCCGCTTCAGGCCCGTTAAGCACACCCTGGATTCTTGCCACTATCTCACCTCCTCACTTCTCTGCTTGCGCCAGGATTTCGACTATCTCGCCGATGCCCAGCTCGAGCCCTGCCACCAGAAGACGCGCCTCCCCATCGTCGAAACGCACCCCGGTGATCTCCCCGACCAAAAGGGGTGTCACATCGATCGGGTTATCCTCCGCATCGTAGGCCTCGACTTCGACACTATAGGTGCCTTCCGAACGTCTGTGACCCAGGGCATCTTCGCCGTCCCAGGTCACATGGTTACGACCCTCGCCGAGATCATCCTGCCGAAGCGTCTGGACTACCACTCCGCTCTCATCGGTGATCCGTATCACGACGTGATCGGCGGCGGAAGCCAGGTCGAAAGCGATCTCGCTTGACCCGGATTCGTTGAGATACACTTCACCTCCCTCGGCAACTATGGTCTTGCCGATAAGACCGGCGGCGGCCGTATTGTTGAGTACCTGTGTCAAGAGCAGATCCAGGTCTATGCCGTTCTGGAGATTTGTGTTGATGTTCTCCAGTTGCTCCAGCGAGCTGAACTGGGCCAGCTGGGCGATGAAATCCGCGTTATCGACCGGGCTCATAGGGTCCTGATTCTGAAGCTGCACTGTCAGGAGCGTCAGAAAATCATCCTTGCCCAGCGTCCTTGTCGGGTCGCGCGCTTCGTCCTGGGTCACCCCGTAGAGGCTGCTTACCCCACTTATTTCGGTCATGTTGACCTCCTTTCTCCTACGCCCAACTCTCGAAGGCGCAGGCTAGGGTTTCTACCATGGTGAAGTTCTCCATGTCGTCCTCCACCGTTCCATTCCCGAATGAATGGTGGACACCCGGGCGCGCGCCATGGTTGGCAGCCTGCTCCCGGCCCCCCGCGAGACAGAACTCGATGTCGGTGGGGATGAAACCTTCGGTTTCCAGGCGCTGGTTGAGCTCCCAGGCGTGGCCCGCGAGCAGATCCCTGATCTGCTCGTTGGGGGCATCTATCCTTGCGCTCACGATGTTATGGTCAAGCGTCAGCCGGACGCGTACCGTCTGGCCCTGCTCGGTTTCGATCTCAAACCTGACCCGGCCCCTTTCGAGATCGGCTGTCTGAATACGCTCCAACACCGAGGCGAGAACCTTGTCGACGGTCACATCGAACGTGCGCTCGGCACCATTGCCCTGGGAGATGTGCCCTTCCGATGACGCACCGAGTCTGGCAAGAAGTGCCGAGTCAAAATCCGGGCTCTTGGCGGCGGTCTTATCCGTTATGCCGGTCTTATCAGAGAACTCGAGGCCCTTCTCTGCCGTGCCGGCATGCTCGCGCCCTGCGTCCCCACCGGCCGCGTGATCACCGGTAGCCCCACCGCCGGCGGCATGCTCTCCGTCTGCCGCGGGCAGGCCCACCGACGGCGCTTGCGGCCTTGATCCTGTCTCGATCCCGTGAGATTCCACATTCACAGGCCGGGCAGCCACCTCTATGTCCGGCAGCGGTTGCGGTCTTGCACCTGTATTCAATCCGGAAGAATCAGCCGCGATAGACTGCCGAATCCCCTCAATCTCCCCCCATGGCCTCGGACCTCCGGATACATCTAGTCCCGGGGCTCTTGTCCCGATCGATCTCGCGACTATTTCTACCTCCGGCGAGTCAAACCCACCTCTGCCTCGGACAGTCACTTGGCTCTCATCGGGGATCGTCCTACCGGAGCCTGCCCTCAGCACTGCATAGTCTTTGCTCAGTGCTTCCACCGGCTTTCGAGCGAACTCCAGGTAGGCCCGAAGCCGCATTACAGCCTCGCCATCATCGGACGGGAGTTGCTTGCGGGGTGGGCCTTCGGGACCGGTCTCAGCCGGAAGGTCGTCCCGCCCCTGAAGCATCGCGTCTCCATGGGTAACGTTCGTTCTATTCTGCTCAGGCAGCGTCGTTGCCCCCGTGGCGGCGAAGCTGCCTGTATCCGGTATCGGGTCCTTCGTTACCGCAGAGGCCGCCTCAGGCGTCATACGTGGAGACCCGACCAACGTCGGGGATGGAACCCCGACGCTACCGTTATTGGTAGTCGCGATAGGTGCGGCAACGCCACGCCTGACGTCGCTGACAACCGGATTGGCATCCTCAAGGCGGACAGCCCCGGGCGCAAGATCTCGGTCCAAGGACCTTCCTCGGACCGTAACAATTGTGTTTCGACCCGACGCAGTGTCTGTGAACCCGGGGCCACCCAACAAAACTGCAGGCTTGGCTCCGTCTTCGTGCCCCGTGATCCGGCTTGAGGCTTCATTCGGGGTCCATGCGACAGCAACCCGTCCTGGAGCATTTATGAAATGCTGCGGCAAGTCCGCCCGGCTTGGTGAAAGGTCGGAGAGCACGGGGTTGCTGCGTCCAACCGAGGCATGGTTGTCAGAGCCAAGAACACGGGTCGGATCCGGCCTCGGGCTTGAAACCTCCAACGCCGCGGATCGTACCCGTATCTCGCTTGCGACCTCGGGACCGGCACTTCCGGGAGCCTTGGGTAGCGTTGTCGCTCCCGCGGCGACGGACGGGGCCGTTTCCGGTATCGGATCATTCGCTGCTGCGGAAGGCATATCCGGCATCAGCACCCGGGACCCAACCAACGTCGGGGATGGAACCACGACGCTACCCTTATTGTCAGTTACCACCGAAGCTGCAACGCTGTGAGTGATATCCGTAGTGGTTGGGCTGCGTAGCGTTGTCGCTCCCGCGGCGGCGGACGGGGCCGTTTCCGGTATCGGATCATTCGCTGCTGCGGAAGGCATATCCGG
>CAZRAU010000001.1:0-37296 GCA_964598025.1 uncultured bacterium | reverse complement strand
CCGGGACCCAACCAACGTCGGGGATGGAACCACGACGCTACCCTTATTGTCAGTTGCCACTGAAGCGGCAACGCTGCCGGCGGCCTCATCGAGACCGTGGATACCGAGAGCCGGCAGCATGACATCGGCGAAAGCCCCGACAACCGCGCCTCCGCCTCCGCCGGCACTCTCGGGGGCCGGGCACGATTTGTCAGAGCACGATCCAGCCGCAACCCCCGAGAGATTCCATGTAGTGGCTCTCCCGGGCTGTTCCGAAACATCCGGATGCATGACACGCGAAGCCATCGGCAAAACGGCATGCTTCGCAGTGCACTGCCGGTCCGGGACGCCGGCACAACGCAGCAGCTGGATGTTCTGGAACAGCCCGAGTGCCCCCGCGTTCAACCTTACTTCCCCCTATTCCGTAAGCCTGAGACTCAACTTCGCAGCTGTCTCAGGCTCAAGCGATGCAAGCACCTTTGCAGCGTTTCGCGCTTTCATGTTGGAGAGGATGTCCACCGCATCGTCTTCATGCATATTGGCCACTATGGCGGCGACGCTAGATGCGTTCATCTGCTCATAGACTTTCGCCAGCTGTTTGATTCTCTCCATCCGCTCTTCGTCGACTCCGGCAACCTCCGTAGACGGCGCGGCTTCCACCCCTTGGTCTGTGACAGCCGATTCTGGGGCTGAGCCTTGGGTCGACGATTCGACCCCACCTGCATCCGCGACGACGTTCTCTGCAGATTCCGGCGGCAGCGGCCTCATGACTTCCGGGCCGCTCCTGTCTTCCGTACCGGGCGCGAGCTCCCGGCCGGTTTCCGGAGGCATCACAGGCGCCGCCGCTTCCATGGTGCCCGCCACCGGCGCCTCCACCCGATCCATCGTAGTCGCCCCGACAACTCTTACCGTCATCGGCCGGGGAGGGAGCAGACCCATGACGTACATGAACAGCACCACGAAAGTCATAAACGGGACGACTACCAGCAGCACGCCGTCCAGCGGGATCTTCGAACCGCTTAAGAGTCCCTTCTTCTTTTCGGTGACCTCTTCCGGCTTATCCTTGTCTGCCATCGTTACTGCTCCTTTTGCCACTGAAGCTTGCCGTTGCCGTTTCGCCTGTGAAGTTTCCCTGCAGTATCATCAAGGGAGGCCTGCTCGGCCTTCTTGGCGCTTTCGGTGAATCTTGTCCTCATCCTGTCTTTGAGCTTCTCCAGGGTCCTTTTCTCCCTGGAGGATTCCAGCAAGAGCTCGCGTTTGCTCTCCACGTCCTCGCGGGACTGCTCCACCGCGCCGGCCTGGTTGGCAATCTCGTCGGTCAGTCGCTCTATGTATGCGTAGTAGACCAATTTCCCCGGCACATCGAGGCTTCTGCATTCCAGATCGGAGATTGCCCTCTCCTGACATGCCTTACGGTGGCCGAAGAGGTTCACAAGATGAGTCTCTTGCTTGCCGAGACCCTCCCTCGCATCCGCCAGTTCGGTTTTCCTGAGGTCCTCAGCCCGCTTCTTCAGGTTCACCACAGGCTCCAACCTGAATTTGAAAGCACCCATTTCCCCTCCTATGAGGCGAGGTCCGTCAAGTCCTGCACTGTTTGCTCGTAGGTCCAGGCCTCGGCGATTTCTTGCCTCAGGAACTCATTGATGTGGCTGATCTTCTCTATGGCCAGGTCTATCTTCGGGTTACTTCCCTTGTTGTAGGCCCCGATATTGATGAGATCCTCGGATTCCCTGTATGTGGCCAGTATCTCGCGGACGCGGTTGGCCGCAACCGAGTGGCCCTCATCGACTATGTCGATCATCAACCGGCTTACGCTATCCAGCACATCCACCGCCGGGTAGTGGTTCTGATTGGCGAGCTTCCTGGAGAGCACGATGTGGCCGTCCAGGATCGATCGCACCGCATCGGCCACCGGCTCGGTCATGTCATCCCCTTCGACCAGCACGGTATAGAGCCCCGTTATGCTACCCAGATCCGAGGTGCCCGACCGCTCGAGCAACCTGGGGAGGAAAGCGAAAACCGACGGGGTGTAACCCTTCGATGTCGGGGGCTCACCTATGGCCAACCCTATTTCCCGTTGTGCCATCGCCACTCTGGTGACCGAGTCCATCATAAGCATCACATCAAGGCCCATGTCCCTGAAGTACTCGGCGATGGCAGTGGCAGTCATAGCACCCTTGACCCGAATCAGAGACGCCTGGTCCGATGTCACTGCAACAACCACCGACTTCTTGAGGCCCTCTTCCTTGAGATCCTTGTCCAAAAAATCCCTGAGCTCCCGGCCCCGTTCACCCACGAGTGCAATCACGTTCACGTCGGCTTCAGAGTTCCTTGCGATCATGCCCAGGAGCACGCTCTTCCCCACCCCACTTCCGGAGAAGATCCCCACCCTCTGCCCCTTGCCGCAGGTGAGCATCCCATCTATGGCCCTTATGCCCGTAGCCAGCGGTTTGGTTATCCGCCGGCGGCTCATGGGATCGGGCGCCGCTTGCATGATGGTTCGTTTGGCCGCCGTCTCGAGCGGGCCGCCGCCGTCGATAGGCTGTCCGAGTCCGTTTATCACTCTTCCCAGGAGTTCATGGCCGACGGCAACAACCAGAGGTTCCCGGGTGGCTATCACCCGACTTCCCGGTCCGATGCCCGACACGTCTCCCAGCGGCATGAGTAGAACTTTCTTGTCCCTGAAGCCCACGACTTCACATCTTACGGTGGCACTGCCTGAGTCGTTCTCGATCACGCAGTTCTCTCCGATGGAGACCGCCGGCCCTTCGGATTCAATCACGAGGCCGATGACCTGGGACACCCGGCCGCTCAGGGTTATGGGGTCCACCGAGGCCACGACGGCCGCGCACTTGTCGGCGTCCAGCATCACTTGCATGCCTCCATCAGTGCTTTCTCAATCACATCTATCTGGCGGTCGATCTGGGCCTCGACGCTCCCAGATTCGCCTTCCACAAGGCAACCCCCAGGCTTGATACGCGCATCTTCGGTGATCTTGATGCCACCGGCCCGCGCGCCCTCCAGCCAATCCGCCTCACACCGCATAAGCACTTTGCAGTTCCGGGGATTGACTCTTATGGTTATGTTGTGGTTATCCTTCATATGAGTGAGGGCGTTCTTCACAACTTCCAGAACCACCTCGTCACGGACCTCCGCGCTTTTGCCGACGACCCGCCTCGCTATATCACAGGCGACACGTAAGACCGTCGCCTCGGATTCCTTGATCAAGCGCTTGCGTTGCGATGCGACCTCATCTACCAGGGACCTGAACTCGCCGACCGCCGCCGCGGTCTCCGTGCCGAATGCCTCCCGGCATGCCGCATACCCGGCATCGTAGCCGGCCTCGTAGGCCTGTTTGATCCGGCCCTCGGCGGTATCTTCACACTCAAGACCCTCCCCCGGCTCGCCGGACTGACTCAGACAGTGAATCTCGCCGGGCGTTACCGGATACGGTTCCCTGGCTACCGGGGCCTTGCGAATCAGCCTACACAATGATGTCATCACCGCCTCCACCACGGCCCGGCACGATTATGTCACCGGATTCCTCAAGGTTCCTTATGACCTCGACGACGGCCTGCTGGGCCGCTTCCACCTCGCTGAGGCGTTTGGGACCCATGTAGTCGATCTCTTCCTGGATCATCGCCGCCGCACGCTCGGACACATTCTTGAATATCTTCTGCTTGACCTCCTCGTCGGCCGCTTTCAGGGCCACCGACAGGTCCTTCGTGTCCACTTCTCTTAAGACACGCTGGATCGATCTGTCTTCCAGGAGCAGGATGTCGTCGAAGATGAACATCAGCTTGCGGACCTGTGAGGCAACCGAATCGTCCTTGGCCTCAAGCGCTTCGAGCACTTCCTTTTCCGTGTCGCGTTCAGTGGAATTGAGAATGTCGGCCAGGACCTTCACACCGTCCGTGGCAGTCACCCCACCACCGCCCAAATCCGCGAGCTGCGCAGACAGAATGCCCTCTATTTCCTTTGTGGTGTCAGGGGATATGCCTTCGAGCCTGGCGATCCGCATGGCCACATCCGCCCTGACGTCTTGCGGCATGGCGGAGAGCGCCGTGGCGGCGAAATCCGCCTCCACCTGCGCCATGATGAGCGCGATTGTCTGGGGATGTTCGTCCGACAAGAACTCGGCTGCCATCGCCGGATCCATCTGCTCGAGTTTCCGGAGTGCACCCGAGGCATTGAGCCGCTTGATCCTGGCCACGATCTCCGATGCCTTCTGGCGGCCCATGGTAGACTCCAGGAAGGCGGTTGCCCGGGCGACACCACCAGCACCCGCGCCGGCGCCCATGGCACCGGTGAACTCGCGGAGCACGTTGTCCTGCACTTCCGGGGGAACCTGGCCGAGGCAAGCCATCTCCACCGCTATCTTCTCCACCTCACTATCTTTGAGGTTCTTGACAACCTGGGTTGCCGTGTCCTTGCCCATGGAAAGAAGCACTATGGCCGCCTTCCTGGCTCCACCCAGATGTCCCCAATCCCGGCTGTCGTTCACGTTTGGTCCCCTCCGCCTACCATCGAACTGATCACTCCGGCCGCCTGGTCCGGGTTGCTCGAGGCCATGCTGGCAATGCGGGAAGCGACATCACCCGAGGGGTGCCCCATTGCGATACCGCTTCCGGCGACGTTCTCGATAGGCCCGCCGGCACGGAGATCGACTGCCCGTGTTGCCGATCCGATTATCCCTGCGGTCTTCTTGACGATCTTCATGAGCAGCACAAGTGCCAGGACCAAGCCAATGAGGTACGCTCCCTTTCTTGCGAGCGACATGTAGAACTGCATCTTGAGCATCTTCTCCATGCCGACTTCTTGTTGTTCGAGGAAGCTCCGGTCGAAGGCTATGCTTGCTATCTCGAAGTAGTCATTGCGCTCGGGATCGAACCCGACTGCGCTCTTGACGATCCCCGCCAGCGTGGCTATTTCGTCATCCCCGCGCGGGATGAATGTTCTTGTGACTTCACCGTCACGGCCGGTCGCGGTTTCGTATCTTCCATCCACCATGACCGCAACCGAGAGGCGTTCGATGTTACCAACCTCGCCCGCTATGCTCTCAACGGCTCTGTCGAGTTCATAGTTGGTGACCGAGGTCTCGCTGCTTGACCGGCCGTCGCCGCCCGCGTTCTCCGTGCGCTCCTCGCTTCTTATCACCGCGGATTCAGGGTCGTAGCTTTCGACACTTCGCTCGATGCGCTCCATGTTGAGAACCGCCGAAATCCGGACCACACTTGAGCCCGGACCCAGGACACCGTCAAGGAGGGTCTGGGCCTTTTCTTCCAGATGGGTCTCCACCTTCTGCTTGAGTTCCAGGCCGTCCGAGGCCTGTCCCCTTCCGTCGGGGAAACCTCTGGAGAGTAGGGTGCCGCGCGAGTCTATGATCGTAACCCGCTCCGGCTCCAGCCCCTCGACGGAGCTCGCCACAAGGTAGGCGATGCCTTCTATGTTCCGCTGGCTGAGCGTCCTTGCCGGGTTACTCCGTATGACCACCGAAGCGGTTGCCGGCTGCTGATCGTCCTTGAAAAGCGCATTCTCGGGTACGACGATGTGCACCCGGACACCCTCGACTTCTTCCATCTGCATGATGGTCTGGGAGAGCTCGCCCTCGAGGGCCCGCCGGTAATTGACCTTCTGAAGGAATTCCGTCATGCCGAACACGGTCTTGTCGAAGATCTCGAAACCCACGGACCCGCTTCTCGGAAGGCCGTCGCTGGCAAGTTCAATCCTGGCCGAATAGACCTTGCTCGTCGGGACCATGATCGCTCCCCCACCGGCGCCCAGACGGTAAGGTATGTGACGTTGTTCGAGTTGCTCCAAGACCTTGCCGGCCTCCTCGGGCGCGAGACCGGAGTAGAGCACCGAATACCCGGCCCTTGATACCATTACCCCACCGACCACCACCGCCGCTATTATGGCGACCACCGTGCCCCCCACCATCAACCGCTGGCCGGGGGATAGATTTCCCCACATCCTTCTGAGTCCCGAGTCAGGTCTTTGTTCAGCCATATCGTCTCCCGCTCCTGTAGCGTTCCTTAACTGTCAGTTACATCGAAACCCGTGACAGCTCCTGGTAGGCTTCCAGCACGCCGTTCCTTACCTGCACCAGGAGTTCTATTGCCATGTTGGCTTTGCTTACGGCCATTACGACATCATGAACATCAGTGATATTGCCGGCGGCGAAATCATCGACCGCCCGACCCGCCTCGTTTTCAGCGGCGACCGCCTCATCGAACACGCCCTTCATGATCTTCCCGAACGACGGTCCATCTCCCGGACCGGGCTGGGGAAGCTCCTGCGGAGCTTTCAGCATGTCTACTCGCCTTATGGCCGGATCGATTCTCATTTCGCTCATCGACTTCCTCCCACCTAGATCTCCAGGGCCTTCTCTACCATCGACTTGAAGGCGTCCATGGCCGCCAGGTTGGCCTCATAGGCCCGTGTGGCTTCCATCATGTCCACCATCTCTTCCACCGGATTGATGTCCGGATAGGCCACATAGCCTTCCGCATCCGCATCGGGATGATGGGGATCGTAAACGTACTTGACCTGGTCCGGCGGGGCCTCCACCACTTCACTCTTGATAATGGACCCACTGGCGGTCACACTACTCACAGGTGACTGACTGCTCTTGTGGATATGAAGCGGAGACGTGGTGCGGAGCCCGATCCGCGGCCCCTGTCCCGCAACCATAGTCTCTGTAGCGGTTTCGGCCTGGGTGATGCGAACGGTCTGCCTCCTATACGGCAGACCTTCGTCGGTTCTAGTGGTCTCTGAATTGGCTATATTTGACGCGATCGATTCCATACGCTTCCGCTGCGCGGTCAATCCGCTGCCGATGGTTCGCATCACACCAGAGAGTAGACTGGACATCCAAAACCTCCCTTAAGGTTTTCCGGTTATGGCCGTTCTCATGGTCGCCATGCGCTTCGACATGAGTCTCGCCGCCGTGGAATAGGCGAGCTCCGCATCGGCCAGGTCCGTCACACTCCGTTCGAGATCGGCTTCGGGAGCAGCGGCGGCATCCTGATCCACAATCTCGACGTAGCCACACCGCTCGGGCGCGGAGGTCCCGCCCGTCAAATGGCCAGGGGCGGTTCTCGCCATCTCCACATGGCCCGTTGCCTGATTCAGGTGGTCGACAAACTCGACTCGCTTCGGCTGGTAGCCTTCGGTATCGACGTTGGCCAGGTTCTTTACAGCCACCTTCTGCCTCGCGGCGCTGAGATCGAGTATCCGCCGAATGACCCTCGACGCCTCGTCGCTCCCCAGTCTCACATCACTCATCGGACTTCCTCCGTGGTTTTCCCTACAATCCGGCAGACGACCCTATCTGCAAGTACTCTGCCAGGAAACCGGACATAGGAGTCAGTATGTGTAACTGTCGATTGCACAATGGGTTGGCCCTTCAGCGTGCGAAGGCCAGGTGTTCCTCATCCGAACCCGATACGGACAATTCTTCCGCGTCGGAAGAAATGTCTTCCTCACGGTAGATCTTGAGTTTGTTCCTCAAGGTCCGTGTGGACACACCCAGCTTCCGCGCTGCGACGGTGCGGTTCCAGCCGGTGGCCTCGAGGGTCTTGAGGATCAGCAGCTTCTCCATCTCCCTGAGGCTTGTCCCCGGATCAAGGTTGAGCTTGCCTTTCCGGGCCAAGCTCGCCGGGGGTATGATGTCGTCCCGGGTGATGAACTCACCCGTACCCACGATCAGCGCCCGCTCGATGCAGTTTTCGAGCTCTCGGACGTTGCCCGGCCAGTCATGGTCCATGAGCACGGCCATGGCATCGTCGGTTATCCCGCGGACCACGCTGTTGCAGAGCCCTCTGTAGGTCTGGATGAAATGCTCCGTCAGAATGGGTATGTCGTCTTTTCGCTCTCTGAGCGGAGGCAGGGCTATGGGAAAGACATTCAGCCGGTAATACAGATCTTCCCGGAAGCGCCCGGCGTCTGTTTCCGCCTTGAGGTCCTTGTTGGTAGTGGTGACAATGCGGACGTCCACTGTCCTGGTGTCATGCGCGCCGATTCTCTCAAACTCTTTCTCCTGCAACACGCGGAGCACCTTCGACTGCATGTGGATGCCGATCTCACCGATCTCGTCAAGCAGGATGGTGCCGCCGTCTGCGAGCTCGAACTTCCCCCGCCGGGTCTTCACAGCCCCCGTGAAGGCCCCTTTCTCATGGCCGAAGAGCTCGCTCTCGATGAGCCCGTCCGGAAGCGCCGCACAATTGAGCCTCACAAACGCCTTGTCACTTCGCTTGCTGAGACGCTGGATCTCGCGGGCCACCAGCTCCTTACCCGTACCTGTCTCGCCCGTGATTATCACCGTTGAACTGGTGGGAGCTACGACCCCGACAAGTTCGAGGACATCCCGCATCGGGTCGCTGCTTCCGACTATATTGACGCCGCGGTGAGTCGGCACGGGCCGCTCCGCGCCTTGAGAGAGCGCACGTATCACGACCTCTTCCACCTGGTTGGCGTCGAAAGGCTTCATGACGTAGTCGAAGGCCCCGATCCTCATCGATTCCACAGCCCCCTCGACCGACCCGTACGCGGTCATCATTATGACTCTCGGCGCGTGCTGGGATGCAAGAGCGGCCTTGAGCACATCTGTGCCGTCACGCCCCGGCATCTTCTTGTCTGAAAGCACGAGATCGTACGCAGTCCCCTTCAGTGCATGGATCGCCGCGTCACCGTCGAAAGCCTGATCCACCATGAAACCTTGGCGGGTAAGGATTTCCTTGAGGAAGTCATTCACGAGCTTCTCATCGTCGGCGACCAGGATCCTTTTGGGTCGTCCTATCCGCGACATGCTTGCGCTCCTTTGGCTTGATTCAGATCGCACAGCCTCACCACCTCGGTATAGTCATTGTAAACGTGCTTCCCCCGGCGTCCGGATGTGAGTACTCCACCTCTCCCCCATGGAGTCCGGCGATCCTCCTCACGGTGGGAAGCCCTAAGCCGGTACCTCCATGCTTTGTTGTGAAGAAAGGCGTAAAGATCCTGTCGGTCTCACCAACAGGCACACCAGGGCCCGTATCCGTTACCTCTATGAACAGATAGTCCCGTGGGTCTCTTCCGTCTATACATGTCCGGCCGGACTTGCCTCCGGTCCAGAGTCTCACGCTTACTCGGCCGGAATCGCCGACGGCTTCGACAGCGTTTCTCACCAAGTTGGTGAGCGCCTGTCTGATTCTGCCGGCATCCACACGGCAGTAAACGGGCGGGGCTGGAGTCGACACTTCGAATTCGATGGGCTTGCCTTCTCCCCTCGCTGCCATCGTGCATACCTCCACGACCCTGAGGATTTCGGCCGTCATCTCGGTATTGGCGAACCTGAGCTTTATGCTGCTTCCGGCCTCGAGCAGATCGTTCACTATACCCTCGAGGGATTCGATACCTTCCTTGATTCTCTTCACGAGGACCAGGCTCTCCGGGGTGGACTCCAGGTCGCGCTCCAGCAGGCTCGCGAATCCCTTGATGCCTCCGAGGGGATTCCTTATCTCATGCGCTACCACCGCCGCCAGCTCGCCTATCGCGGCAAGCGTTCTTACGCGGTCCACCTCCGCTTCGAGGTTTTTGATCTTCCGAAGATCGACAATCACCTCGATCGCCCCGGCCATGGAGTTGCGACCGCCCATGATCGCGGTACTCGATGAAACCGGCACTTGCTCGCCCGACTTGGTTGTCACCTTCTTCTCTTCCTGGTCGAGGCAGAAACCGGTCGCGAGGGTGTAAAGCGGGGTTTGCCTGCGCGACACCCCCTTCGCCAGGATCTCAGAGTACCTGCGGCCGTTCATCTCGGAAGCGCTGAAACCGGTGATCGTCTCCGCGGCCTGGTTAAAGAGAACGATGCGACCATCGCGGTCCACCACGATCACACCATTGGGAACACCGGTCAACACATCCTGGAGGTAGGCCGCGGTCTCCGAGTGGACCCTCAGCGCATCGGCAAGCCGCCGGTTGGTGGCTTCCAGGTCTGTGTTCACACCGTCAACGGAGCCCGCAAGCCGGTTGCACGCGCCCTGGAGAGCTTCTATTGCCCCCGTGAGGCCTTCGAGGGAGCCATCCGGCTCCGGCCCCCGGGGACTGCTCTGCCGAGTGCCCTTTTTCTCAAGTGCCGACGACATCCCTATCTCAACCTCCTCGATACAGGAAACCCGCGGCCGGCGATAAGATCCTCGATTCGTGATTCCCGGTCCAGCAGCCGACGGAAGTCAGCCATCAGTTCACGGAACTTGACCTTCAGGCCCTCCGGTACGGCAAGGCCGACGCTTCCATTGGTGCCCAACTTCAGGCGAGATGTTATCTCAAGGGCAACCGTGTTGAGGATGTCCACCCTGGCTTTCTTCTGCCTCAGCAGTGAGACTACTTCATCCACGTCGGTGCCGTTGCTGAGGCTCCGCTCCACTGCTAGAGCAAGGCCGCCAAGCTCCGTTACGAGGTCCCCCGCGGCTGCCACAAGAAGCGAAAGGTCATGCGTCCCGTCGTCTACGATACCGCGATGCTTGATTGTCATCCTTGTCCCACCTTCCGGCAGGCAGGCATGAGGGGACTCAAAAGGAGGGCCTAGTCGGGGTCTTCTCGGAGAGTATTACTCTCTCCCGACCCTGCCTTCGACTTGTACGCCTTTGTCCTACACGCCAAGGCGACCCGTATCGGAAATACGGGTCGGATCCCGCCGATCACCGGCAAAATCTGCCGGTCATGTCCTCATTTACAACTGGCGCCTCGAAAGAACACGGCCGGAATGGGCGAAATCTGCTCAACTCCTCCAATTGCCGTCTCCTTTCATCCACTCCCAGATAATGCAGTGCAAAACCTGCAAACAGTGTCCTCTACAGGCATCGTCCGGCGGATCGGGAAAGTTTAGCTCTTTTTGCGGAATATTCTTCTTAGGCGGCAAGAACCTCCATCCGTGTGGGGTCGGATCGCCGTGAACCGAGGCGCGACGCCACTTGCGGGCCGACTTCGGCCTCCGGCATAGGGCAGGTCAAGAGCGTCCGGATACGAGGTTTGCGAAGGCGGGGGGAGCGAGGCTTACCGTTTGTTACGTACGCCGCAGCGACAAGCCCCGAGCGTGAGGCAGCAGACGGCCGGTTTTCACCAGCCGCTACTTCAAGGCTTCGGAAGGTCGCATGAAATCGCGATGGAGACCGAAGCTGGCAAAGATCTCCGCGGGAAGGATGGGCTTGCCGGTGGTCATCAGGCTCACGATGTTCCTGGCGATCCCGGGGCCCAGCATGAGACCCTGTCCGCAGAAACCGACTGCGACATATAGCGCATCGGATCCTTCGACCTTGTCGACGATGGGCACGCCGTCCGGCGTCATGGGATACAGCCCGCGCCAGACCCTCCGGACCCTCGCGTTCTTGAGTCTTGGGAAGAGCCTCATGAGGCGTCTTGCCGCCTGAGGGAGAAAAACCGATGTGGAGTCGCGATCAAACCCAGGCACGATCGGTTCGGGCGTGAGACAAAACACCACATGGCCTTCCTTCTCCTGATAAAAGTAGAAATTCTTGGAACCGGGAAAGCCTCGGATGTCCACCACAAGAGGCTCGAAGAAACGCAGGACAGCGTCGGTCACGCCGCCCTCATGGGAGTCCGGTTCCACCGGCAGGTCTACACCCATCATCCTGCCCACATCACGCGCATGCGCACCGGCGGAATTGAGAACTTTGTCTGCCGAGTAGGCGGCTTTGTCGGTCTTCACCGTGACCCCCGAGTCGTTTATGCACTCGATGCCGATTACTTTCTCCTGGAACCTGAACTCCGCCCCAAAATCGACCGCTCTGTCATAGAAGGCCCGGGCGGCCAGCATAGGAGAGACATTGCCGTCTCCCGGAGCATACGTGCCCCCGCGCAAACCGGTGGGATCTATACCAGGCAGGAGTTCGCGCAGGCCCTCCGCTTCGACCCAGTCGATCTTAAGACCGAAACGCTGTTGGACTGTAAGCAAGTCCCTTAAGGCCTTCTCGTCCACTTCTTCGTATACGGGAAAGCAGTAACCGCCACGCTGGAAATGGATGTCATCTCCATAGGTGTCCTGCCAGGTCGAGAAAACGTCAAGGCTGATCTGACAGGTCCGTATCTTGGCCGGATCGGAATGGGTGGCTCTCACTCCTCCTATTGCCGCTTTGTTCTGGCCTTGACCCGAGGACGCCAGTTCGTCGATGACAAGGACGCTGACCTGCTTTTCGGCGAGGAAGCACGCCGTGGGAAGCCCGACGCTCCCAGCACCAATGACTATCACATCATAAGTGCTCACGTCTCATCCTCCGCGCCCGCGAGCGTGCCGAGCTCCACTTCCGCCACTAAGGGTCTCTGGCTGAAAGGAGTTACATCGCAGAGGTCGACTCCTTCCTCCTGAAACAGCCGCATGATAAGGGACTGACAGGTTTTCCCCCCACAGGCCCCCATGCCGCACCGGAGTATTTTGAGTTGGTTTAGATCCGTCACGCCTTCGCGGATAAGCGCCCGTATCCGGCCGGCGGTCACCCGTTCGCATCTGCATACTACGGTATCATCATCGAGAGCGCAGGCATGATCGGCATCGACCGGGGCGCTGATCACAACATCCTGAACCCTCAATCCGGCCACGCGCGTGGCATCATCTTTGGGAACCCGCAATGTCGCCAGCAGCGTGCGGTCGTATGCCTTCCGTCCGGCTACCTTCTTCACCATGGCCTTGCAGACGAAGTTGCCGTCGATATCCACGGCATCAACTTGTCCACTCTTCGGGACCTGGTTTTCGAGGAGCTCGAAGGGGACAACGACCGAAGCATGCGGTCCTTCGCCCCGCAGATCCACCAGCGTTATGGCCAATCCCGGACAAGCCGCGACACACATGGTGCATCCGGTACACTCATCCTTGACGACCTCGGGAAGGCCGAATACAGGATCGCCTTTCATCTTGATCATGGCTTTGGGACAAACATGTATGCAGGGATCACAGGGTATCTCCTGGACGCATCTGATTACCGGGAAAAGACCCGACTCCGGAATCTCGACCTTGAAATCGGAAACGCCGCCGGGTTTGCGTTTGAGGATCCCCCACCTCTCATACCACTCCTCAGGCACCCGGGCCTCCCTGCCCAGGGCCTGACATATCCGTCTTCCTGCAATCCTGCCCGAGAAAATAGCTGCAGAGGCCTCTGCAATCTCGTAGGCGTCGCCTGCGGAATAGACATCCATACCGAAGCGCTGCGCCTGTTGATATAGCTCGTCCACGGGGCTGAGACCCACTGCGATGAGCAGTGTGTCCACCTCATATGTTCTCTCCGTACCGGAGACCTCTTTGAAATCAGCGTCCACCTCGGTCACCGTGACAGATTCCACGCGGTCCATCCCGTGTGCGCATTTGACCGTATAAGAGGTCCAGACAGGCACGCCGAGGCGCTTTATCTTATCCTGATGAACCTTGTAACCTCCCACCACCGGCATAGCCTCCACCAGCCCTACTACCCCAATGCCAGCCTGTATCGCATGGTAGGCCGCGATGAGTCCGACGTTGCCACCACCCACGATAAAGAGCTTCTCCGAGGGACGTATCAGATCCCGGTTGACCAGGGTCTGGAAGGCTCCCGCCCCGTACACGCCGGGCAGGTCGCAACCCGGGAATGCAAGGGCCTTCTCCCTTGCACCGGCAGCTATCAGAAGCTTCCGGAGGCTCACCAGCATGTACTCCCCGTTTCCGACCACGCCTATCTTGTGGTCCTTGTAGCAGGCCACCGCAGTGGCATTGAGCATGACCCGGACATTAGGATGGTGTGCCACTTCATCGGCGAGGCGCGTGGCGATATCGATGCCCCTGGTTCCGGCGTAACAATCAGCCACCGTGCCGAAGAACGAGTGGGTCTGCAACACCAGCTTCCCACCGAGTCTGTGCTTATCATCCACAATCAGAACGTCTACATCATGGCGTGCCAGTTCCAGGGCCGCGGTTATGCCGGCAGGCCCGCCTCCTATGATGAGGACTTCCGTCTCGATTTCCCGTACGGGTTTGAAGGCGCCCGGGGGGGCATCGAGTTCGGGGAGCTCGGGCACACGATCACAGGCGGCTACATGCATACCCTCTACGACCTGCGTCATGCAGCCCTTGACCGGACGTCCGTCTGCGATGACCAGACACTGGGCGCACTGACCGTTGGCACAGAATATGCCTTGGGGACTCCGGTCCTTCGCGTGACGCCCGAAGACATCGATACCATGGGCGAAAAGGGCGGAGGATACCATCTCTCCCTCCTTCGCCATGATCTTCTCACCATTGAAATAGAAGGGGATGCTCGCTTCCCCCCGCACGTCAAGAATCGGATGTTCAGTGATTCGTCTCATCGGCCCCGCCCATGGACCGGCACCTTGATGGCGCCGCCTCCTCGCCGGCCGGCACTCAATCACAATACCGCAGACCGGCATATCCAGCTGATAATAACATCCGAGGTGAAGTTAGTCAAAACGTGAGACGGGGCACCACACGCGGCACGGCACGACCCTGCCGGGCCCGGCCCGCAAGCACCACGGGGCCACCCCACGCCTTTTATCCCGGTTGACACCGGGGATTCCAACTGATACAGTTCCACATATCATGATGCGCAAAGGAGAGACATGAAGCACAATGGTCGCGGCTTCCGGCTTCTGATCTTGCTGTTCTTGCTGTTTGTGGTTCCTCCCGCCGAGGCACAAACGTCTATCCCTCTTTCAGGTCTCAAGGCGTTCGACACCCCGGGGGATGAAGGGCAGAGCATCACCATCGAATGGGACTCGGCTTCCACCGAATTTGTCCAGGTGATGAGAGCGACGTCGCCCGAAGGTGACTATGAAGTTCTTGGCACCGCGCCGGCCTCCGAGGCCGCCTATGTCGACAGGACCGCCGAGGATGGTGAGGCTTACTACTATAAGTTGGCCTACCCAACCGATGCCGAGACGCTCTATACCGCCGCCGCGGGCCCGGTCGCCGCCCGGAGCAATTGGTTCCGAACCAAGAGATGGAACACCTTCATACTCACCGTACTCACGTTCGTTATGGTGGTTTCTTTCATCGAGATCGCCAAACGGGGTAAGGAGCTCTACATAAGGAAGATTGCAGGCCTCAGTGCCATGGATGAGGCAATCGGCCGGGCGACCGAGATGGGAAGAAAGATACTCTATATCCCCGGCATCCTGAGCATCAGCGAGATACAGACCATCGCCAGTCTCTACATTATGAAATACGTCGCCCAGCGGACTGCGACTTTCGGGGCCACGCTGGAAGTTCCCAACATCGACCCGCTCACTTTCTCCGCAGCCCGGGAAACCGTGAAACAGGCATACATGGAAGCCGGCAAACCTGACCAGTTCAAGGAAGAGATGGTTACCTACATAACCTACGATCAGTTCGCCTACACAGCATCGATAACCGGTAAGATGGTACGGGAAAGGCCGGCCACCAACTTCCTGATCGGCTCCTTCTTCGCCGAGTCTCTGATCCTGGCAGAGACAGGTCAGAGCGTGGGCGCCATACAGATAGCCGGGACAGCGGAGCTGGCACAGCTCCCCTTCTTCGTGACTGCATGTGACTACACGCTCATGGGTGAGGAGCTCTATGCCGCGAGTGCCTATCTGTCGCGTGAGCCGGTGCTCCTGGGGAGCATCAGGGCCCAGGATATGGTCAAGGCGATACTCATGGTCGTCATGCTGGTAGGCTTGGTCACCCTCGCCTTCGGGTCGGACATAGTGCGAAGGCTGCTGACGCCTCACTAAAGCCTCGATTCACCGGGGTCCGCCCCCCGGGAGAGCCGGACTTCACTATGTCGCGCCGTGGTTCCATCAATGATGAAACACGATCGGGGTCTTCGCCGTGCGAACGGCAATGCCGTGACCCGAAAGCCCGAACCCGGCCATTCAGCTATCCCTACTCCCCAACCGTACTGACCTGATAGCGCCGGCAGAACTCCTCGACGATCTTCCAGAGATAAGGGGGGAGCATCTCTTTTGTCTTCTCAAGAACCCCACGGGGCACGCCTCCATAATAGGCATGGGCGATGCCGCCGGTGATGCAGGCCAGGGTGTCGCTGTCCCCGCCAAGGGAAACGGCATTGCGGACGGCATCCTCGAAAGATGCGGATTCGAGAAACGAGATTATGGCTTCAGGCACAGTACCCTGACAGGTTACGTCGAAACTGTAGCCCGGCCTTATTGCCTCAAGTGTCCGATCGAGATCGTAGCCGAACCTGGTCTCTATCTCCGACTTTATGTCATGCTTGGCTTGACCCCGCCGGGCCATGAATACGGCCAGCGCCGTGGCCTGGGCACCCTTCACTCCCTCCGGGTGGCTGTGACTGACCTCGGCGGTCCGGGCAGCTTCTCTGAGCACACTGCCTTCGTCATCATAGGCGAAACCTACCGGGCTCACCCGCATGGCCGACCCATTGCCGAAGCTGTCGTAGGGGCCGACATCGTCTTCCATGAGCCAGTAGTGGAAATGCTGGCCGTAGCTGCGCTTCGGGTAGTTGCGCCCGATCCTTCGCATGGCTTGAGCGTAATCGTCACCCTTCATGATCGCTTCCGCGACAGCTATGGTGAGTACGCTGTCATCGGTGAACCTGCAACCAGGTGAGAAAAGGGGAAAGTCCTTGCTCTTCACGGGATCGAATTCATACACCGAACCGATGATATCTCCGGCTATTGCTCCTATCATTCATGCTCTCCATTCGCTCGACCGCGCTTGCCTTCCGTACCCCGCCGTCCGGTTGCTGTGGGCATATGGGTCGAGACAAAACAGCATCCCCCATCCATGAGTCCCCATTGCCCAAGGCACCCGCGGCGGCAGTATGTTGTCCCGACTGATCGGAGTCAGGCATCGATATCACAAACCCCGGATCGATCTTGCTTCAAGAGGGCCCGGCGTTTCTTCTCCCTGAGCCTTTGCTCATCGGCTTCCCGGGGAACCGCCGTCTTCTTCCGCTTACGCCTCTGCTTCAGGGCTTCCCGCAAGAGCTCGCTGAAGCGTTCCCTCGCCGCCTCCCGGTTCGCGTGCTGCGACCGGTGCTTTTGAGAAACCACCCTGAGCAGCCCGTCCTTGCTGAGGCGGGGCTGCAGATACGTCTTGATCCGGCGACGCTGGTCGGCTGAGATGCTTGCGGATCCGTCGACATCGAAGACCAGCGTTACCCTGGTGCTTGCCTTGTTCACCTTCTGCCCACCGGGCTTGCTGCTCGGCGAGAAGGTGTATTCTACTTCACCCTCAGGTATCCGCAGGTTCTCATTCACTTCAATCATGATTTCGCCCCATCGGCCTTCCTACCCCCTCTTTGCGATCCGCCGACACTGCGTCAGCCGTCACAGGAGGGGCGCCGCTGCCTGCTTCCAGCATCTCCTCAGGCCGCATCTGTAGTGAGTCGCGCCTCGGCAGACCCAGTCGATCGGGGTCCACATCCCGATGACCCTGCCTGCGGCGCTTTGGGGCACGCCTTCCCCGTCTTATGCCGGCTCCCCGAACTCGCCGGCCCTGGGTTTCACAAGGTGCTCGAAGTCCTTATAGGCCATTCTGAAGAGCTCCTTGTGAGACCCTGCATTGAAGGCGATCTCCTCGTCCTCGGTGAGGCTCCTTTCGGCATATACCGGTATGCCATACAGGTTGCCGAAAGGCGGCATGGCCCCGACCTCACATTCGGGGAAGAGACTGCGGAACTCGTCCTCCGACGCAAGTTCCGCCTTCGCGGATCCGGCCGTATGCTTGAGTTTGTCGAAGTCCACGACGCGACTGGCCGGCAGCACCGCCATGGCCATCTTGCCGTCCAGCTTCACCATGACCGTCTTGGCAAGCTCGATCCCGGGGATGTGAGCAGAGGCTGCAACCTCCTGCGCCGTATAGGCGGGAGCATGGCTCACGATCACGTACTTCACCCCCGCAGTGTCCAGGAACTCCTTGAGTTTCTTGACAGGCATCGCGCCCTCCCTTCTTTGCTGAAGGGCGGTCGAGAGATGCTCTCAGCTTGCGCCTGACATGATACGGAAACTCTTGGATGAAGCCCGGTTGCGGCGAGTATCAAAGGCCAGAGTTCATCTCGCTCCACCCTCTTGGCCATACTCTACCAGGACATGCGCTCCGTGTCAACGAACACCGACACACGACGCTATCACTACCTCACTAGGTTGAGCATGCGGGTCGTCGAGCCCGCATCGCTTTCCAGACGTATGAAATAGACACCACTCGCCACCCTGCGATCCGATTCGTTCCGGCCGTCCCATCTGAATTCATGCGTACCTGCCGGCATGCTGCCCGCTTCAAGGGAGCGCACCTTACGCCCGGCAAGATCGTAGATCGTCAGAACCACTTCGGCAGGCCGGGCAAGCGAGAGCCTGACGGTGGTGACGTCCTTGAAAGGATTAGGGTAGTTGGTGAGGTCTGCGACGCCGCCGGGCCCCGGCCGCCTGATGGAGGCCAGACCGGACAGGCTTGTGAGGTCGAAGGAGTGCATGGAGCGGCCGTGCGTTCCGGCGACCAGCGTACGCGTCGGATTGTGAAGCTTAAGATCATAGACCGGTACGGCCGGAAGGCCCGTGCCGAGCATCTCCCACGTGGCGCCATAGTCCTCGGTATAGAAGCAGCCGACATCGCTCCCGGCAAAGAGGCGCGCGGGTTCATCGGGATCGACCACCAGAGCGTTTACCGGGGCCGCCGGGAGGTTCCCTGTTATGTCGTCCCACGTCGAACCGTAGTCGGTGGTGCGGTAGACATAGCCTATGTTCTCATCCCACCTGAGGCCGGAGAAGGTGACATAGGCCGTGCCCGGATCCAGCGGATCGACGACCACACGGGTCACCCATCGATTGGGAAGACTGCCTGAAACATCGGCCCAGCCGGACCCACCGTTCGTGGTCACCCATACGTTGGAGTCATCCGTACCGGCATAGATGACATCAGGATCGGCCGGCGCTACGGCAAGCGTGGTTATTGTCCCATAGCCGTTGGCATACCCGTTGGTAAGATCATCGCTTATGCGAGTCCAGGAATTCGCGCCGTTTGTTGTCCGGTAAACGTGGCGCGCCCCATAGTAGAGCGTCAGATGGTCGGACGGATCCATGACAACCGGCGTGCTCCAATTCCTGTCGCCATCGTCAATGCCGTCCATTGCCCCATTCCACGAGTAGCCGAAATCGGTCGACTTGTAGAGATTACCATACTGGTATTCCACATAGATTATGTCCGAGTCGATGGGGTCCACGTTACAGTAGAAACCGTCGCCCCCGAATATCCCCTCCCAGTCGTCCGTTGCTCCGGTGGGTGTCCTAATGGTCCCATTGTCCTGGGTGCCCCCATAGAGATGCTGGGGATTGGAGTAGTCTATCTCGATTGCATAGAACTGGTTGGTGGGCTGGTCGTAGAGCTTGGTCCAGGACGTCCCCGAGTTTGTCGAGACATAGATGCCGCCGTCGTTGCCCTCGAAGATGTGCGCGTAATTGCCGGGGTCGAATACCATCGCGTGGTGGTCCACATGATTGCCGGAGCCCACCTGCAGCCAGGTGGCGCCCCCGTCCTGCGTCCGGTAGAAGGGGACACCCATGGCGAAGGCCCGGTTGGGATTGCCTGGGTCCACTCTTATCTGACCGAAATACCAGCCGAAGGAACTGTGGATGCCGGAGAGCGCGCCGTCCGTGGTGCGGCCCCAGGAGTCTCCGCCGTTGGTGGACTTGTAGACCCTGGCTTCATAGGCCGTCCACATATCATAGATTGCATACACAACATTGGGGTTCCCCGCACAGACGGATATCCCGATCCGGCCCACGTCGGCGCCCGACGGCAGCCCGGCGGTAAGTTCGCCCCATGTGTCCCCGCCGTCATATGAGCGGTATATCCCGCTGGTAGGGCCTCCTGACCGCCTGTAGGTGAGCCCGCGATGACGTTCCCACATAGCTGCGAAGACCGTATCCGGTTTCGCGGGATCGATCGCTATGTCCGTGGCCGCAGTGGAATCGGTGACCGACAGAACAAGATCCCAGGTGTCGCCCCCATCGATGGAGCGGTACACACCCCGCTCGGGGTTGGTGCCGAACAGGGAACCTGTGCCCGCCACCCACAGTCTATCGGTATTCAAGGGGTCGATGACGATCCGGGCTATGTAGCGGGTCTCTTCGAGCCCGATGTATGACCAGGTGGCCCCGCCGTCGGTGGACTTGAACATCCCCATGCCGAACCAGCTGTAGCTCTGGACGTTGGCCTCGCCGGTGCCCACATATATAACATCGGGATTGGTGGGATCGACGGCGACGGCCCCTATCGTGAGGACCGGGAGATCGTCCGTGATGGGATGCCATGTATTCCCGCCATCGGTCGTCTTGAAGACACCGCCGCTTGCCATGGCCGCATACACCAAATCCGGATCGGTCGGGTGCATCGCAAGGTCCGTGACGCGCGCCCCGATATTGCCGGGTCCCTCTTCACTCCAGACCGCACCCAGAGGCGCCGCCAGTTTCTTCGCCTCCAACCTCATCGCCTGGGCCTCGACCACGGCCTCTTCGAGCTGGTCATAGTCTATCCGGCCGTAAGGATATGCCCGCTGAGCAAAACCCCATTCGTTCGGAAACTGCCCGGCCTCGTCAGGCTGCCCGGAAGCTGCAAGCTCCGCTGTGAGCTCTCCATTCTCCCGGGCGATCTTGGCCTGGCTCTCCTCCGTCGTCACCTGTCCGCCCTTGTACCGCGACGGCAGCAGCCAAATGCCCAGCCCCAAGGCCGCGATTACAACCACGAGGATTATGACACTGCGTCTCATCGATGTGCTCCTTTCATGACGAAGCGGGGCGGCCATGAGTCCCTTACCCGCAGGACAGCGGCCGGAGCGCTTCTCAGGTGGACTGTACCATACCTGCTTGCTTCTTCCAAGTCGGCCCGGAACGCGGCCCGGCCAGGTGTGCCCATTCAGTGATGCCCGCCGAAGTACCTTACTACGCATTCAACCACGGGTGAACCCCTGGTCCTTTGCGCAGGCGGGTAGCCTAGCTGACATATGGAGGGTCGGGCCCTGAAAAGCGCGCCAGCTTGTCCGAATCCGACCCCCGCCCTAGCGGAGGTTGTCTTTCGGGGAAATCACCATTATGAGCCAGATAATACCGGCCAGGGTCACGCATACGGCCGGGAGCATGCTCATGACCGTCGGACCGTCCTTGATAACCGTCCACCAACCGGCAACAGCCGCTATCCAGAACGCTACGGTGGCTATTATCCTCAGCTTCTTGCCTACGGTTTCTCTTGCCACATCCGCCTCCAGGTGTCGGATTCAAGTCCTCATCAGGTATTTCGGCAAGTTGGGCCCGGTTCTAAACCCAACTATTGGGTTCGTTCCGGCCGGCGCCCCGACCTCATCCTTGCTTTCTGGAGCAGGAAGGCCGCCGCATAGACGGCAAGCGCCACAAGATACATGTAGTACCTGATCCCGGGGTCGAGATCGAAGACCCTGGTGACTACGGCGGGAAAGAAGAATACCAGCGAAGCCAGGAGGAAGAGCGGGACTTCATACCACTTGTTGCGCGTGATGAACCAGCCCTGGACGGCGTTGGTGAAGGCGAATGCCCCGAGAATCGCCATGACGAAGATGAGCAACGCCTGGGCGAAGCTTCTCACACCATACAGCAACAGCTCGGCATTGAAAACGAACATGAACGGAATCACGGCGGTCCTGAGATCATAACTGAACCCCTTGATGCCGGTCCGGATGGGGTCGGTCTTGGCTATCGCGGCGGCCGCGTAGGCTGCCAGGCCGACCGGTGGTGTATCGTCGGCCAGGATGCCGAAATAGAAACAGAAGAGATGCGCCGCTATGGGCGGGATGAAGCCCACAACTCCCAGGGCACTCAGTTTGATGATGACAGGGACCGTGATCGATGCCATGACTATGTAAGTCGCGGTCGTGGGGAGCCCCATGCCGATGACAAGGCTGGCAAGGGCGGTAATGGCAAGGAGCAGAAAGATGTTGCCGCCGGAGAGCCTCTCAACCACCTGGACTATAAGGCTTCCTATACCAAGATTCACGATGCCGACGACGATGCCGGCCGTCGCCGTCGCCAGAGCCACGGGCAGCATATTACGGGACCCCGAGATAAGTCCCGATCCTATGGTGCCCATGCCCCTCGCAAGGGCCCGTGCAAATCCGCTCTCTCCCCTCAAGACCCCAACCACCTCTTTGGCGAGGATTATGGCGACCAGCACGACTATCGCATTGAATGCAGCCAGTTTCGGCGTATGTCGCATGATCATCAATTCATAGATGAGAGCGACAAGCGGGATCAGGTAGTAGAATCCGGTCTTCATTACCCCGACGAAGCCCGGGACGTCGGCCTTGGCAAGCCCCCTCATCCCCAGCTTGGAAGCCTCGAGATGGGTTATGTAGAAGAGGGCGAAGTAAGACACGAAGGCGGGGACGGCGGCCGCCTTGACGACGTCCAGGTAGGGTATGCTCAGGTATTCTGCAATGATGAAGGCCGCCGCTCCCATTATGGGGGGCATGAGCTGCCCGTTGGTGCTCGCTGCGACCTCGGTTGCGGCGGCGATCGTCGCCGGGTAGCCGACCCTCTTCATGAGCGGGATGGTGAAGGTGCCCGTGGTCACCACATTGGCGATGCTCGACCCTGAAACCAAGCCGGTGAGCCCGCTCGATACGACCGCGGCCTTGGCCGGTCCGCCCTTGTACCTGCCGAGCAGCGACAAGGCGAGGTTATTATAGAAATGCCCTGCTCCGGCCTTGTCCAACATGGAGCCCAGGAGTACGAAGAGAAACACCGTGTTGGCGGAGACATCCAGCGGTATCCCATAGATGCCCTCGGTGGAAAGCGCGGCCTGGCTCAGGTACTTCTCCAGTGAAACGCCGCGGAAGGCGAAGACCAAGGGCATGCGTGGTCCGAGAAAAGCATACACGGTGAAAACGACTGCAATGATACCCAGGGCTGGCCCTATCACGCGCCTTGAAGCCTCAAGCACGAGGACCATCAGTACGATGCTCAGCAATACATCGCGCCCGCTGGGAATCCCGGCCCTCATTGTGATACCCATCCAGTCGAAGACGATATAGAGAGCCGCCACGCATCCTATGGCGGCGAGCAGGTAATCCGCCGCATGAACACGGTCGCCCGGTCGAAGCCGTTTATGCCTCGTGATGGAGACCGTGAGAAACACAAGCACCATTGCAAACGCAAGGTGAATGGCCCTTACCGTAACACTGTCGAGGATCACAAGGCGTGGAAGCGACAACTGAAATAGCGCCCAGGCAATCGAGATCGCAGCCACGAGCGGCTTGTCCCGCCCGGAGGCATCCGGAAGGTAGTCGGCTTCCTTGAGACCCGGCTTATGAGATCGCCGCGACAAGATGGCTATCCGGCCTGATCGACAATGAGTTTCGGATCTATGTACTCCATCAACCCTGATTCCATGTAATACCTGAGCGCACCGGGATGGATGGGGGCGGAGAGGCCTTCGAGCATATTGCGCTCGGAAAGCACCTTATAGGCCGGGTGCAGCTGCCGGAAATCATCCAGGTTCTCGAACACCTCTTTTGTGATCGCATAGACTATGTCTGCAGTCACCCGCCTCGATGTCACAAATGTGGCTTTCACCCCGATGGTAGCCACATCCTCCTCATTCAAGGCCGTGGGATAGAACTCGCGGGGTATCACGGCCTCGGCATAGTAAGGCCGATCCCTGATCATGTCTCTTATCGCTGGGCCCTCTATCGGAATGAGTCTCACCTTGATCCTGCCTGATGTGGCCTCCTTTATGTTGCCCGCGGGGTGGCCTACGGTGTAGAAGAAAGCGTCGATCCTTCCGTCCTGTAAGAGGCCCGGCGCCTCGACGGCCTTCACGTACTCAGCTGCTATCTCTCCCTCGTCTATTCCTACAGCCGAAAGCACATCCTTGGAGTTCTGGAGCTGCCCTGAGCCCGGATTACCCAGGTTTACGCGCTTGCCGCGGAGATCGGTTATGGCTCTGATACCGCTTGTCTCTGAGGCCACGAGTGTTATTGCTTCGGGATGGATCGAGAACACCGATCTCAGGTCGCTCTGCCGTCCGCTCTCGGCCCACTCCGCCAGCCCGTTATATGCCTGATACTGTCTGTCCGACTGGGCCACTCCGAATTCCAGGTCTCCGTTGACGACCGCGTTTATGTTATAGACCGATCCGCTCGTGGCTTCGACGGTCGCCTTGATCTTGTAGGTTCCGGCCTTGTTGTTGATCATCCTGCTGATGGCCCCACCGGTCGGATAGTAGACACCCGTAACACCTCCGGTCCCGATTGTCACAAAGGTGGTGTCCCGCCGGCCGCAGGCCGACGCCAGCAGCGTGAGTCCCAGAAGTAGAGCACCCAATCGCTTCATCTTGCCCCCGATCTTGCCCGATCATCGAGAAATGCGCTTTTTGGAGTCGTCGTCACAGGACACGCGGACCGAGAACCCCAATTCCCGAGCATCACCTACGACGAAATCAACGTTTCACGACGCTCAAGATGTCCTCTACCGATGCTCTCGGTCACGCTGCAAAGCGTCGACGCTACGGATCATGTCTCCGTATACCACAATCCGCCTCCAAGTTCCACCCCGCATACTCTTTGAATATTTTCTTGAAATCGGACCCACTTGTAGCCGAAACATAGACAGAGAGGTGCGGACCACGGAGAAGGGGATGAGGTATTGAAAGAACGGACTATTCCAGGTTGTTCAAAGACATCCGGATGCGAGGCCCGCGAAGTCTCCACGGCCGAGGCGTGCTCAGTCGTGCGCCGCAGGCCTGGGGAGATGAGCGTAACGAAGCCGATGGATGCTTCTCGGCAGCCTGGCGGGAATCAGGACGTTCTAAGGGAGATATCGCTACTCATAAGGTCGCGCTACGGGCTCATTTGGCTTAAGACCTCCGAACGGGACCGAATGGAGAGCCTTCTCTGGCACGTGGCGGAGGCATTGGGCCTGCATCTCTTTGTATGGATTCCGGGAGAGGGCCTTCGGCGGCGAGGCACCGTAGATGCCATCTACGGGACCGGCGACCCCAAGACGGCTCTCGCCCAAGCGCGAAACTACGAGAGACCGGCGATCTACTGCTTTCACGGAATGGGGCCGTCCCTCGCCGACCCGGCGATCGAAGCCAAGTTCGTGGAAACGGTCCGGGCCTTCACCAAGACCGAGGGTATAGTGATCCTGACCGGCCGCACGATCGAGATCCCGGAGGCCGCTCAGCCTCACACGGCCGTCGTTTCCGTCCGGGGGCCTGAGCCTGCGGAGTTCAGAGACCTGGTGAAGCACATCTGCCGGGACCTTCAGCCGAGGATGTCCGTGACCATCGATCTCACAAGCGAGAACATGAATCGCCTCGTAGCGAATCTCAAGGGCCTCACCCTCATGGAGGCGGAGAAAGTCCTTACACGGGCCATGATCGAGGACGGCAAGCTGGATGCACAGGACATAGAGGCGGTCATCCGGCAGAAGAAAATGATCGTGGAGCGGGAAGGCCTGCTGGAATTCATGCCGACAGACACGGGTTTCGCGGATATCGCCGATCTTGCCGGCCTCAAGGCCTGGTTGGCCAAACGCAAATGCATCATGACGGACCCGGATGGTGCCACCCGGTTCGGGCTCCCTTTCCCCAAGGGCATACTGCTTCTGGGCGTACCGGGGTCCGGCAAAAGCCTCTGCGCCAAGGCTGTAGCGGCGGAATGGGGCCTGCCGCTGCTGAAGATGGACCCGTCCCGCCTCTATAACAAGTACATCGGGGAAAGCGAGAAGAACTACAGGCGCGCCATGGAAACCGCCGAACGGCTCTCGCCCGTTGTACTCTGGATCGATGAAATCGAGAAGGCCTTTCCGCCCGGAGGCGGCGACGACAGCGGTGTATCCCAGCGAGTGCTAGGCAGCTTCCTCACCTGGCTCCAGGAGCGCAAGGGTGACGTCTTCGTCGCGGCGACAGCCAACGATATCGACAGACTGCCGCCCCCGCTGCTTCGCAAGGGCCGGTTTGATGAGATCTTCTTCGTAGACCTGCCTGCGCGCGAGGTCAGGCGGGAGATCTTCAGCATCCATCTCAATCGGAGAGGCCACGATCCCGCGGGCTTTGACCTCGAGAGTCTGGCCGACGCCTCAGACGGCTTCACCGGCGCCGAGATTGAGCAGGCGGTCGTAGCCGCCCTCTACACCGCATTTTCGGGCGAAGCCTGCCTCGGCACCGAGCTCATCAAAGCCGAAATACGCCGGACGCGCCCGCTCTCGGTTGTGCGCGCAGAGTATATAGCTTCCCTCCGCAAGTGGGCAGCCGATCGAACCGTGAGCGCCCACTGACCGGATCTCATTCAGTCCGAAGCGTGCGATCGGTGCGGCCGTCACGGTAGTGCCCCACCAGCGCAGTCGGGTTCCCCTCGTTATCGGTCTCGACCTCGAGCACGAAGAAATCGTACTCATCCAAAACGAAGGAGTCCTGGTCTACCGGGATGGCGGCTATCGCGGTCCGTCCGGCCCATCCGGCCTCATTGAAGCCCCGCAGGTCGAGATGACCGACGTTCCCCGCCAAATGTTCAAGCTTGGCGAAGCCGAAGTTGTTCCGCCTCATCCCGGCGGACTCCTGGTAGGTCCCGATATGCTTGTACGCTCCGGATCGGAGGTCTTATCCTGTCACAACGATATTCAGTTCGGTGCCGCATCTGCGGCACCTGGCGCCAACGAGCCCCGTCGCGCGGGAACTGAAGCCTGAGCGTTCTATCACCAACTCACCGCAATCAGGACAATAGGTATTCTCATACTTTCCGGCCGGCAGGTTGCCTGCATAGAGGTACTTCAGGCCGGCGGCCCTCCCGATCTCAAGAGCCGCAAATATGGTGTCCGACGGGGTCCACTCCTTATCGGTTTGTTTGTACTGCGGATGAAACCTGCTTACGTGCCACGGGATCTCGGGAGATACCGAGACTACGAATTCCGCAAGTCGTTTAAGATCATCGGTGTCGTCGTTTTCTCCGGGCACGATGAGGGTGGTTATCTCCAGGAAGATCCCCTTCTCATGCATCATCTTTATGGCCTTGAGGACAGGAGCCAGCCTGGCACGACAACGCTCTCTATAGAAGTCGTCGCTATAGGCCTTTAGATCGACATTGGCTGCATCGATCACTCCGGCCATTCTCTCGATGGTCTCAGGGGTCTGATAGCCGTTGGTTACGAATATGTTCTTGAGCCCCATCTCCCGGGCGATTTTCGCTGTGTCGTAGGCGAATTCGAAGAATATCGTGGGTTCGGTATAGGTATAAGCGATGCTGCGGCATCCACGCCTTTCGGCATCAACCGCAATCTCCCGGGGTGATGCATCCTCCCCGAGGATGGTCACATCACCGTGGGTCATCTGGGATATCTGCCAGTTCTGACAGAAGTCGCAGAAGAAATTACAGCCCTCCGTAGCTATCGAGTAGGTGACCGTACCCGGCAGGAAGTGGTATAGCGGTTTCTTCTCGATAGGATCGACGGCCCGGCTGATGAGCTTGCCATACACCAGCGAATAGAGCGTACCCCCTCTGTTCTCACGCACCCCGCACAAGCCCCTATCACCGTCTGCTATCCGGCAACGGTGAGCGCAAAGGCCGCAGAGCACCGCCCCGTCGGCTGCCGACCATAGATATGCTTCCTTCATATCCCCCTCCCGACCGGATCCGGTTTGGGCGCCATCGCACCCAACATGACTCTACCCGATCTTAAACCCCCGCACGGCGACGGTCAAACCTCAAAAGATTGCATGAACGGACCCGGGTGATGCCTGCCATGGCGATTGAACGGCGAGCGAAGCAAGCCACAACGGGCAGAGAGGACCGTAGGTTACGGTGTTGACCGGAGGTCGGGAAGCATATATAGTAGGGGGGCAAAAGGAGGTAAGCCATGACTGCGTCTCCTATCGAAGAAATCATAGACTTCGCCATTGACAAGGAACGTGAGGCAATTGCGTTTTACGAGAACCTGGCCGGAAAGGCAGAAGACCCGGTTATTAAGGATGCGATACTCTCTATGGCCGATGAGGAGCGGAAACACGAGAAACTGCTGATGAATCTCACACCCAAGAAGCTCCAGTTCGCGAGGGACACCAGTCAACCCGATCTTAAACTCAGTAACTATCTCGTGGAAACACCATTTGCCAAGGATTCCACGTACCAGGACCTCCTGATCATAGCCATGAAGCGGGAGGAGCAATCCCTTGCCCTGTATTCGGACCTCGAGCGGCGGGCGTCCGATGACGCTACCCGGAAACTCTTCACGCTCCTCAGGGGCGAGGAGCTCAAACACAAGACGCGCCTGGAGAAGGAGTACGAAGAGAGAGTCCTCCGGGAGGATTGAGGCCTCTCTCATCAGGTGCAACCCCTGCAGTGGAGGCGCAACCTGCCAAGCCCTGCACATAGCTGCCTTCAGGCAAGAGTTCTCCGGCATCGACTGATGCTGGTGCTGTGCTTCGTTTTCCCGGTTGTGGCATCGACCGCCCCTTGTCTCGCCGGCCGGTTGGTCTCATTGGATGTGGGGTACTTCGGCACGACGAGTTCGAAGTTCGGAAACGGTCCGCTTCTGGGCCTGGGCCTGACGGAGGGCAACGGGAAGATCGGCTTCGGCATCACCGCCCTCCGATTCGCTAATACCCATACCGGTGACACAACGACGGTCACCCCTCAGGGCAAGATTCACACAACCGACCTTGAGGAGACGATAAACGACTTCTACATCACCATCCTGGCCACGTACCGCCTCAGTGACGCCAAGAACACCGACCGCCTGATTCTGGGTGCGGGGCCGCAGGTTCATTTCATTGATTCCAGCATTCAAATTGGAGATATCAAGATGAGTGGAAGGAGCTCGAGGCTGGGATTCGGCCTGATATGCCGATACCACAGGCGGATCGAAATGTTTGGTGAGGCCGCCTTTGTGGTCACCGGGGCATATTCATATGTCCAGGAGGTGGGGTCGCACACCGACCAGTATGAACCACCGAGGGAATCATTCGGCCTCGCCACCATGACCGCGGGGCTTGCCTTCCCTTTCTAGCGAGGCCATCATGTCGCTGCTCGAAAGCCTTGCAGCAAGTTTGCCCCCAAGCACGCTGAGTCTGGAGGAAGTCATCGTCGGACCCCGGTGCACCTTCGTGGTCTCATCCCACTGCGGTCTGGCGGCCATGCCGCCCGACGGGCATGGGCCGGCGGCGCGCCTGCAACTATGTGAAGGTCTCTCAGGAAGCCCCTTGAAGGACTTGCTTCCTCTTGCGTCTTCTTCGAGGCCCTCCGAAGCAAGCCTCGGCGTGGCGGCGATGAACGCCTTGCTTCAGGAAAACCTGAAACCGGCGTCCTTCCACCCATATAGTATCCCGAGAGCCGGCGGCAAGAGCGTCGGATTGGTGGGTGAATTCGCCTTCACCGAGCACCTCAAGGCCCTCGCCGCAGACGTCATTACGGTTGAAAAGGACGCGGCAGAGCGGGTTCTTCCCGGAGTCGATATAGCAATCATCTCAGATGTATCGATTGTCGATCACTCGTTGCAAGCCTTGCTGGCCGCCTCCGCATCCTGTTATACGATCGTCTTCGGCCCATCCACACCCTTGTCTCCCATCCTCTTTGACTATGGGGCTGACCAGCTGGTAGGCATCAGGGTAGAGAACCGGCAGGCGACCGCTGACTGGGTCGCGTCCGGTGAAGCAAACCTCATGGAATGCCCCGGCCTCAGATCAGTGGTATTGAGAAAAAGCGGCGAGCATTGACACCCGGTAATGCGGACGATAGCGGTGTCGGGCTTGGCCAATCGGACGAGGTGCACAATCGAGGTCCGGGGCCTCAGAATCGCCCCCAGGCTCGCCGGGAATTCTCATTTACGAGGCACGCGAAGACCGCGTGAGCGAGGCGCACTTTTGCGTGCGTCGCAGCAACAGCGGGCGAGCGCAACAAGGCAGATGGGCGTTTCTGGCCGGCCTGGTCAGCAATCCAGGTATAGCTCGATCTCATAAGGATGTGGCCGCCGCATGACCTCTTTCACCTCTGTGGTATACTTCAGATCTATCCAGGTTTCTATGAGATCCTCGGTGAAAACACCGCCTTCCAAGAGGAAGCCGTGGTCGGCCTTAAGCGCTTCAAGCGCCTCGCCCAGGGAGAAGGGAACCGGCTCGATACCGCTCGCCTCCATGTCCTGAATCTTGAAGATGTCCGTGCCGAGCGGCCCGAAACCCTCTTTCTCGGGATCGATCTTCCGCTTGATCCCATCCAGCCCCGCCATCAGCATCGCAGCGGCCGACAAATAGCAGTTCGCCGACCCATCGGAGGGTCTGAACTCGACGCGTGCCCGCTCCGCTGAGTTTATGTCCTTCGGTATCCGGACGGCCGCACTCCGGTTTCCGATGCCGAAAACGAAACATGTCGGGGCCTCAAACCCAGGTACCAGTCTCTTATAGGAGTTGGTACTTGCGCATGCCAGCGCCAGAAGCGCGCGCCCGTGTTTGAGAAGACCGCCGACGTAGTAGAGAGCGGTCTTACTGAGATTGCCGTATCCGCCTTTCTTGTAGAATATGTATTTCCGGTTCTTCACCAGGTGCTGGTGGAAGTGCATGCCGTTGCCGGGCTGGCTGTAAAGCGGCTTGGGAATGAAGGTTGCGGTCAGCCCATTATCGGCAGCCACATTCTTGATGATGTACTTGCTGATCATTATCCGGTCCGCGATCCGCTTGAGCGTGTCCGCCCGGACTTCTATCTCACACTGGCCCGCCGACCCCACTTCATGGTGTGAATACTTGACCGCAATCCCTGCCTGTTCCATCCGATGTACCATCTGGGAACGCAGATCCAGGTGCTCGTCGGCCGGCGGCAGAGCATGGTAACCACGCTTGTGGCCGATCCAGGGAAAGACCTTGGAGTTGTGTTCCGGATCGATGCCGCCCTCCAACGACATCACCGTGTAACCCGTGATGTCCGGGAGTCCCATCATGATCACCTCATTGAAGAGGTTGAACTCCAACTCCGGCATGAACAGGGCCTTGTCGGCTATTCCGGTCCTGACCAGATACTGCTCGGCCCTCCCTGCTACGCGTCGCGGATCACGCGCAAAAGGCCTGCGCGTATCGGCCTCGACGCAGTCGCAGATGAAACTCACGCTGCGCGCGCTCTCGCCTTCTTCCACGAAATGGGTGGAGGGGTCCGGAACTAGACTTACATCGCCGCTTTCAAGCCTGGTGAATCCGGGAATACTGGAGCCGTCGAAGTTCACACCTTTCGTGAAGATCTCAGCGCTGAAGTTGGAAACGGGGAGAGCGATCTGGTGCCACTTCCCGAGAATGTCTACAAACTTAAGATGAACGTCGTCCGCCCCGACCTTCTTCACCAGGTTCAGGGCTTTCCCGATGTCCGCTTTGCTTGTCATGCCGCACTCCTTTTTCAGTAATGGATATCACAGCCCGAGCACGCCCGCAAGATCCCCGTGCAGTTCGGCGTTACTCTGGATGCCGGAGAAGCGGCCGGCACCCGGCCCCCTGGCAAAGACCGGCACCATGGTCCCTGTGTGATCGCCCGAAACCCACCGGATGAAGCGGCAGCCCTCATCGGCAATTGTATCCACCTGATTATGTGACGGGTAGCCATAGCCGGAAGCCGTGATGGCCGGACCGCCGCAGTCATGATCGGCACTCACCACAATCGTGACCGTGGAGTCGTTCGCTTGATACTTCATTCCCTCCCCTATCGCATCGTCAAAGGCCAGGAAGTCTGCAACCGCATCGGATATGGCATTCTCGTGCTCTGCGTGATCGATCCTGCCGCCTTCGACCACCAAGATGAAGCCATCCGGATCGCCGCTAAGCATCTCAAGAGCTCTCAGCGTCATCTCCGCAAGCGAAGGGATCTTGGCCGCATTCCGGACTCGCTCATATGGAAGCACGTCACCGGCGAAGAGCCCAAGGAGCCTATTCCCGCTCCCAGCCAGCATCTCATCCCGGTCGAAGACCACATCAAACCCTTGCAGCCTCGCCGCTTCGGCAAGATCCACGCTGTCTTCCCGCTTGCCCTTGTCCGGCGGCAGGAAGAACCACCAACCACCTCCCATTACGACCGTGGCGTCGCCCTCGGCGATCTGGGCTGCAATGTCGAAATGCATCTGTCTTGAGAAAGCATGCGCCAGAAACGCCGCCGGCGTGGCGTCCGTGACCGACGTGGTGGTAACAACACCGACCGACTTCCCGTTTCGGACCGCCATCTCGAAGAGGTTCTCAACGGTGTCCCCGTCCGGGTCAACCCCAATCATACCGTTGTTGGTCTTATGCCCGGTAGCTAGGGCGGTCCCGGAGGCGGCAGAGTCGGTGACCATTCTGTCATTAGCGTGCGTGGTCATGTAACCTGTAGTGCCGGTATTCGCCAGATTCACCATGTTTAGATCCCGCCCCAGCGATTCCTCGGCGTAGATCTTGACTATACTGACTATCTGGGGCCCCATGCCGTCCCCGATAAAGAAGATCGCGCTGCGCGCCGGAGAGCCTTCCTCCGCCCAAGCCGCACTGCCGGCGAGCACGAAGACAGTCATGAACAAGCCCATCACACACCTGAGTTGTTGCTTCACTCTTGCTGCCTCCCTTCGACCCGGCAACCCACCGCCGATAACCGCCGGACACAGAGACCCGGCCCCGTGAGGCCCGTGCTTCACGCTCACCTATTCTTCTGTTCGCTCGAGTATATCATTGATGGCGGCAGCCAGCCTCAACCCGGCCGCCTCCACCTCTGGACTCAGCCCACTTCCAACTTGGGAGCTTTTGGGTTGAATGGCAATGAAAAAAGCCTCTGCACCGGTCCGGGCCTCGATGTAGTCCGCGAAAAGCGTGAGAATAGCATCGTGCGTGGAGGCCCCGCCACCACCTATCTCGGATTTCTTGACGGTCTTTATGTCGCCCGGCTCGCCACCGAAATAGGCGGCATCTATGATAAGCACTTTTTCCGGCTTGTGGCGGGCTATCACACCAAGGTAGTTCTCCGGCGTCTCGCCGCAGTCGACCAGCGTCATGGAGTCCGTAGGTTTCAAGAGACCTGCAATGAAGGGCCCCACCCCGTCATCTCCCCTGAGCTCGTTCCCGATGCAGGCAATGACGACACGGCCGGCAAGCATGCGGGTCAGCGTGGAATCATCCATCATACAGCCTGAAGGTAGAAGTGCATTTTGCCGCCCGGACCGGATCCTTAAGCCGCCATCTGCACCTTGCGCCTACACTTGGCACAGAGCATTCTCACAACATCCTGCCGGCCGGGTCCAAGATCCTTGTCCCGCGCCGGAAGGTCGCCGAGGACCCTGGCGTCCTTCAGAGCAGCAAGCATAAGAGTGGGGTTCGCATAGGCCTGAGGGCCGAGCTTGTCGGTGACCCACTTGATGTGATCGGCCGTGCTTATGACATCGCCGCAGACCTCACACAATACAAGATCCTTGTCTATGTGGGTCTGGGCGTCTTTGCGGTCGAAATAGACCATGGTATAGTCCTGACTGAGCTTCACGCCCTTCTCGGTGATGCAGTTGGCTTCACACTGGCCGCATCCTATGCATTTATCGTAGTAGAGCGTAATGGTTCGCTTCCTATTCTCAAGATCGTCGCTGATGGTTATGTCACTCGCCGGACAGACCATGGCGCAGGCTCCGCACCCCACACAGGCCTCCTCATCGAACTTGGGCTTGCCCCGGAATCTGGGGTAGGCCTCAGAAGGCACCGCAGGAAACTTGGATGTATAAGGACCGGTGAACAACGCTCTCATCGCTTCCTTGAGAAGCCTCACCTGCAAAAGACCTATCAACTTCATCTCGCCTCCCCCACTTGTGACTTGATCTCCTCCGCCCTATCCTTGAACTTGTCGGCAACGCTCTTTTCCCAGAGTTTTACACCGGATATGTATGAGCCCCTGGCCAGCGCGTGAGCGCCGGTGGGAGAAGTTATCAGCACGAAGATGGCACACAGTACCGCTTTGATCGCGATGGCCGGGTCGGCCGTGGCTACGGCGGTTCCGACCAGGATGAAGATTGTACCCAGGGTAACGCACTTGGTCGCCGCCTGAAGCCTGTTATACACATCGGGCAATCTCACCAGGCCTATACAGCCAAAGAAATCGAAGATGGCTCCTACAGTGACGAAGATATATCCCACTATCATGTTGCTACTCATCGAACTTCCTCCCCTCCAGGTGCTTAGAGAGGGCCAGTGTTCCTATGAAACTAACCAGAGCCCATGCTATTGCCAGATTAATGTAGAAGTCCTTACGCAGGAGAATCGCCGAGAGACAAACAAAGCCCACCACCACGGTCCCGAATATATCAATAGCCACACTCCTGTCAGATGCGGTCGGCCCGTGTCCGATACGGTAGAGGCACATGAAGCAAGAGGCCGCCAGAAGGCCGGCTATGAAGTAGATGAATGTCATTCAAAGATCCTCCTCAAGAAGGTCTCGAACCGAGCGACGACTTCTTTGGTCGCCTCCTCGATATCATCACTCTTCACATTGATCCAGTGAACATAGAGATAATCATCGTCGGTTATGTCCACGGTCAAGGTTCCCGGAGTGAGGGTGATGGAGTTGGCCAACATAGTTCTTCCTGCCGGGTTCTTGAGCGTGGTCTTGACCTTGACGATACCGGGATGGATCGGCATGTCCGGGTGAATGACCCTATAGACCACGTCAAGGTTGGCAACCACGACATACCAGAAGAAAACAGGAATATAGAGGACCATCCAGAAAATGCGCTTGAAAACGTGGGACAAATGCAGCTTCCTGTCGATCTTGTCCCCGAAGTAAAGTCCCACGAAGACGGCCACGATCGCACCTGCAACAACACTCTGCACATCCAGCGCGCCGTCAACCGGGTCAAACGGCCAAACGAGCAGGACCCATATGACGAATGAGAGTATCGTCAGAGTTATCTTTCTCAAGCCTACTCCCCCTTACATCCCGAGAACATACGATGCGTAATCCAGCCCCTCCTGCAGCACACGGGCTGCGGGAATCAGGAAAATCTGCTGGGCCTTGGGCAACCACAGTAATCCCATCACTACACACAGGATGGCCAGACCCACCATCGAGACCTTCATGGATCCGGGCACCTTCTGTGCAGCCGCATACGCCTCCTTCGGCTCCCCGAAGAAAGCCCTGCGCTGCAACCGCATGAAAGCGGCCAGGGTCAACACGCTCACCCCCGTTGCCCAGGCGGCGAAACCGAAGCGCTGCGCCTGAACACAGGCCAATATGATGAAGAGTTTGCTCCAGAAACCACTGAAAGGCGGGATGCCGGCTATCGACATCGAGGCGATAAGGGAGGTGGTACCGGTCACCGGCAGCTTCTGCCTGAGCGCTCCCATCTTGTTGAGATCCCTGGTGCCCGTGGAATACTCAACAGCCCCCGAGTTGAGGAACAAGAGGGACTTGAACACGGCGTGGTTTATGAGGTGGAACAGAGCGGCCGCGATGCCGAGCCGCGTCCCCAACCCAATACCCAGGACCACATACCCCACCTGGCTTATGCTGGAATAGGCCAGGAATCGCTTGATATCATCCTGTCCCATACAAAGCAGAACCCCAACCACCATAGAGACCGTTCCCAGAACCATCATGATATACGAGATCAGCGGGGTCAGGCCGAACACGTTCAGCATCAACCTGGCCATGGCATAGATCCCGATGGTCTTGATCAAGACTCCCGAAAGCATCGCTGATATCGGGGCCGGAGCGGACGGGTGGGCGTCAGGGAGCCAGGCATGGAAGGGCACGAGGGCGGCCTTGAGGCCGAAGCCCGATATGAAAAGGGCGATCGCGAACAGATGTATGGCCTTGAGATCCCCTCCTATTGTGGTCGAGATCTGGGCCATGTTGAGACTTCCGGTCATCGCATAGGTGATCGCGATCCCGAAGAGAATCAGCGTGGAAGCCACGCTCCCCAGGACCAGATACTTGAAGGATGCCTCCAGCTCCTCATGTCCACACCCGAAAGCGACCAGCGCGTAAGATGCGATCGATGCTATTTCCAGAAATACATAGAGGTTGAAGAGATCCCCCGTCAGAGCCACACCGTTCATGCCTGCGACCATCAAGAGAAACAGACTATAGAACCGCGCCTTCGATGTGTATTTATCCATGTATTGGATGGAGTAGACGGTAACGAGGAATGAGATCAACGTAATCGTTACCAGCATGAATATCGACATGCCGTCCAGAACAAGATTGATCCCCAGAGGTACTCCCAGCCGCGGGATCCATCCGCCCATCCAATAGACACTGGTCTCCTTACCGATCACGGAAAGCGCCATCAGGAAAAGAGACAGAGTTGTTATGTTCGTCAGCATGTCACAGAGGCGGGGATTCTTCCTCCCCACCATGGGGATGAAGAAGGCTGCTCCCAGAGGGATCGCCACAAACAGTGGAATGATCTGCATCGCTCTTCGCCCCTAACCTTTCAACCTACGAATCTCTTTGATGTCGTAGGTCCCATAACGTTCGTAGAGTCTCATGGCGATGGCCACCGTCATCGCAGTGACACCCAGTCCGATGACGATCGCAGTCAGAACCAGGGCCTGGGGCAGCGGATCGACCGCCGAACGCACAAACATCTCAGCATCCATCGCCTTGTTCATGATCGGCGCGATACCGTCTTTGCGGTATCCCACCATCACGATAAACACATTCACCGCACTCTCCATGATGATCAGGCTTATGATGATTTTGATGAGATTGCGCTTCACCAAGACCCCGTAAAGCCCAATCATGAAGAGCATAAGGCAGAGTGCGTAGTGCATCTTCTACTCCTTGATTACCTCTCGTCTTTGTAGATCACTCTCAGCATCACCAGCAAGGTGAAGATCAGAAACAGCGAAGTCCCCACCTTGATCGCAATTGCTATGTTACAGAGCAGGATCGTTCCGCCGCTGAGCAGCTTGAACGGCGTTCCGGGACTGGCCTTGGCGATAAAGTTGGTGAAGAACGTACCGCCGAGTCCGGCCGAAAGCCCCAACAGGGCTATTACCAGGAACATCAGGGCGCCCACGCTGTCCATCTCGCCCGCGACACCGAGCGGCAGGCGCTTCAGGGCTTCATGCTTGCCGCAACAGAGGGTCATCAGCACGAATGCCATCGCGATGATCACGCCGCCGCCGAACCCGCCACCGGGGGTGAGATGACCGTAGAGCACTATGTATATACCGAAGACCAGTATGAAGCCCTTGACCCAGAGCGAAACGGTCTTGACTATCGGACTCATACCTTTCGGTCTGGCTGCATCATCTACCATTCCGGCACCTCCGGCTCAGAGGGCTTTTTCCTTGCCTTCTTCCTTATGATCACAATGGCTCCCATGATCGAAGCAAAG